>JARLIP010000027.1 GCA_031291685.1 Caulobacteraceae bacterium
CGAATGGGACCAGTTCCGGGCCCTGGATCTGGACCGGGTCAAGGCGGCCATGACCGGCTCGGCCCTGATCGACCTGCGCAACATCTACCGCCCCGCCGAACTCAAGGGGCGCGGCTTCGAATATACCTCCGTCGGACGGGGATAGGTTAGTGGGCGATCATCTTCAGAAGTTGGGCGCCGCCCAGGATGACGCCCGCCCAGAGCGCGATCGGCGCGCCGACGAAGATGGCCAGCTTAACCGCTGGCGGATAGGGGTGCTGGGTGGGGGCGCTGAAGGCGGCCTGCAGCCGAAGATGCTGATGATGCACAGGCGCCGCCGCCGCCGAGTCGGCATGGCCGGCCAGACGCGGCGCAGCCTTGGAGGCCTTCGCCGGAACGAGGTCGGAAGTCTTACGTCGGGCTCGCGCCGTCATCGAAGCCACTCCTGTTACAGCGCCAATCTCGGGTATCGAGGTTAGAGAAGGTTTGAGGAATAGGGTGATCGCAACCTTAACCTTTAACAACCTGTCCCAATGTCTCGCCTCGCGCGACTCAATTTTTGTCGCACCCGTCAAAAGGTCGTGTTCAAAATTGACGCGATTGGATAAATGAAAATTATCTCATTGAAATATAACAGAAACATTCAGGGAGCCGCCGGGGCGGCTTTATCCGCTTGCGGTGTTTTCACGCGGAACCGAACGGCTCTGATCGGGTTTGGTCAATTGGGGGGCGTGGTGCAAAAGCGATTCGTCAAGCGTCGCGGCTAGCCCGGTGGGATTGGAAAATCGACATGCCGCTGAGCGTTTTCCGTATGCGCCCCGCGCGGGCCTTGCCCTTGGCTCCGGGGATTTTTCGAGCCCTTGCGGTCGGCGCCCTGGCCGCCGCCTGTGTCGCTTGCGCGCCTCAGTCCTCGGGCGCGGGGGAACTGTCCCTGCCGTCGGCCGAACGGCCCAGCGTGACGCCGAGCACCACCGATTTTGTCAATTCGATCGGCGCGGGCGTCCACATGGGCGCGGTCAAGACCGGCTACGGGGATGTCGACGCCGTGGTGAGCGACCTTCGCTATCTCGGCGTCCGGCATGTCCGGGATGGCCTCGGTGGGATCGTTTCGGGTACGTTGACCAACGGGCGATGGGATCCCGATCCGACATCTAAGTTGGAACGCTTCTATGCGGCCGGCATCAGGTTCGATGGCATAGCCGGCGCCGATTTCGGCAAGTTCGCCGATCAGATGCGGCGGTATTCAAAATATATCGAGGCGATCGAGGGGCCGAACGAGCCGGAGATGAACGGCACAAAATACGGCGCCTTGACGGGCCCGCCGGCCGCCGCCGCGGTGCAGAAGGATCTCTACGCCTTCGTCAAGGGTGATCCTGTCCTGCGGGACAAGCCTGTGCTGCAGTTCGCCTTCGCCTACCCCAGGAACAGCGGGACCACCGGCGATCTTTCGCCCTATGTGGACTACGCCAATATCCATTCCTATGCCGGCCATGGCCTGGCCCCGCACCTTAGGACGCCCGACGATCTGGCCGCGACGGTCAGCGCGCCAGGCAAGCCGTCGATCGTGACGGAGACGGGCTATCCGACCAACGATCCGTCTGGCCCCCCGGGCGCTCGGCTGGGGCCGGGGCACAGCATGGTCGATGAGGACGTGCAGGCGAAATATCTCCTCGCCGCCGTCCTGGACGACTTCAAGCAGAACGTGACGGCCACCTATCTCTACGAGTTGCTGGACGATCGCCCGGAGCCCCAGAACCTCGATGAACAGCAGCATTTTGGGCTGTTTCGCGCCGATGGCTCCAAGAAGCCGGTGGCGGTGGCGCTGCATAATCTCAACACCATTCTGACCTCCGATGGCGGTTCATCCTTAATGTCCGAGCGGGCGGCGCCCAATTGGAGCGCGAGCGTGGCGCCGGGAGATCCTCCGGTGGATGTGCGCTCCTATAACCTATTGATGCGAAAGCCAAATGGCGGCTTCGATCTGGTGCTGTGGTCAGAGCCGCCTCTTTGGACCGCCCAGCTTCAAAAGGCTCCGGCGGTTTCGCCGAGCCGGGTCTCCATCCAGTTTGGGAGGACGTTTCGGCGTGTGCGGGTTTTTGATCCCCTGGTCGGGGTCGCGCCGATAGAGACTCGAGCGGGGGTGTCGGATGTTGTGATATCCGTGACTGACCATCCGGTGGTTATTGAGTTATCTGATCAGTAATTTCTTTTATATTTTGCTCATATTTTTCACTGTTGTTACATTCGTGTAGCGGTTAAGCTTGAATTCACTATTCATTTAGTATTTGTTAGTTATTGCCCTTTATAAATTCTTATCCATTCCCGGGTGATGCTTAACGCTGTTCCCGAGGGTTATCGATGGGCTTTAGAGTGTTTCTTTCGACCCGCGTCAGCGGTTGCGCGCTCGCCAGCGCCTTGGCCGCGGCGGCCCTGACGACGGCGGCGGCCAAGGCGGACACCCTCGCCGACGTGATCCTGCTCGCCTATCGAACCAATCCGTCCCTGGCCAGCCAGCGGGCCCAGCTGCGCGCGCTCGATGAATCGGTCGTGCAGGCCAAGACCGGCTATCGGCCAACCCTCAGCGCCAGCTTGAGCACGACCTTCGACGACGTGCAGACGCGAAGCGCCTACTATAAGACCTATGACGCCTTCACGAGCGTGGGTTCGGCGGGGCTGAACTACGCCCAGCCGATCTATACCGGCGGCCGCACCCGGGCGGCGGTGCGCTCCGCCGAGGCGACCGTCCGCGCTGGCCGCGAGGCCCTGGGGGCTGGAGAGCAGAGCATCCTGCAGAGCGTCATCCAGTACTATATGGATGTGCGCCGGGATCAGCAGATCGTCGAGATCCGTCAGGCCGAACTGACCGTGCTGCAAGGCCAGCTCGACGACGCCCGCCAGCGCTTCAAGGCCGGGGACGTGACCGAGACCGACGTGCTGCAATCCCAGTCCCAGCTGGAAAGCGCCCGGGCCACCCTGCTGCTGGCCCAGGGGCAATTGCAGAACAGCCGGGCCAATTTCGCCGCCGTGGTCGGCGAAAGCCCCGGGGAGTTGGAGCCGGAATCGCCCCTGCCCGGGTTGCCGGTCAAGGCCGAGGACGCCTTCGACCTCGCCGAGGCCGAAAATCCGTCCCTGAAGCAGGTTCGCCTCCAGGAACTGGCCTCCCGGGAAAAGATCGCCCAGGCCAGGGCCGCCAATCGGCCGACCATCGCGCTCCAGGCCAGTGGCGGGGCGGTGGCCACCAACTATAGCGGGCTTCCCTTCTACCGCACGCCGGGCATTCGCTCGGTAACGGTTCAGCTCGCCCTGACCCAATCCCTGTTCACCGGTGGGCTGAATTCGTCCTACATCCGCCAGGCCATCGAGACCAACAACAGCGACCAGATCAATGTCGAGGTCACCCGGCGCAATGTGGTTCAGAGCGTCTCCCAGGCCTGGAACGCCCTGATCGCCTCCCGGGCCAGCGCCGAGATGGACGCGCGGCAGATCGCTACGGCCAAGGCCTATTTCGAAGATACGGAAATCGAATATCACGCCGGCCAGCGCAGCACCCTGGATGTTCTGGTGGCCGAGCAGGCCCTGACCGCCGCCAAGCTCGCCCAGGCCTCGGCCCATCATGACGCCTATCTGGGGCAGGTGGCGCTGTTGTCGGCCATGGGGCGTCTGCGGCCCCAGGCCCTGCTCGACAATTTCGCGGCCTATGACGCCACCGCCAACGCCAGGCGCGTGAACCGGATTGGCGCCACGCCTTGGGATCCGGTCGTCTCGGTCGTGGATTCAATCGGCGCTCCCCACGCGCCCGCGGCGCGCGCCGCCCCTGTGGTGACCCCCAATCCCACGCCCGCCGCGATGAAGCCGGGGACACAGGATGTGCCCGCGGACGCGCCGCTCATCACAGCAGGTCATCGTTAACGTCATGCGCCAACGGGTCGCTGCCACAATATGCTGAACGTCATGCTAGATAACATCCGTCTTTCTCGGAGTGAGTTCTCATGAAATTGCTTGGCGAGATCTTCCGCTTCGCGGTTCCCAGCGGCCACGATTCTGACCCGACCCCCAGGAACCCGATGGCGGAAGCTGTAGCGGCCTGCCGTACTCACTTCCGCTACGCGCTTATATTCAGCGCGTTGATCAATATCGGCTATCTGGCGCCGACGCTATACATGCTGCAGGTCTATGACCGCGTCGTCGCCTCGGGCAGTGTGACGACGCTCCTGTTCCTGACCGTGATCCTGGCGGTGACCCTGGCGACGATCTCGATGCTGGACGGCACCCGCCAGCGGCTGCTGCTCACGGCCAGCATCCAGCTGGACAAGCTGTTCTCCAGCCGCGTGTTCCAATCGGCCCTGCGCCGTTCGGGGCCTCGGGCGCAGGTTGCCCAGTTCACCCGGGATTTCGACACCGTCCGCGCCACCGCCACCGGCCCGGCCGCGGTCGCTTTGTTCGATGCGCCCTGGCTGCCGATCTATGTGATCGTCTGTTTCGTGGTCCATCCGGCCATTGGCGCCCTGGCCTTGGCCGGCTCCCTGTTGATGCTGGGTCTGGCGGTGCTCAATGAGCGCGCCACCACGGCCTCCTATGCCGGCCTGTCCGAGGCGAGCGCCGGGGTCAATGGCGTCCTGGACGTCACGGGGGGCTCCGCCGATCTGGTCCGGGCCCTGGGGATGTCCGAGGCCTTCACCGCCCAGTTCGAGCGCGCCCGCGATCGGGTCAACGAACCCATGCTGCAGGCCGCCTACACCACGGGCCGAATTCAGGGGCTGCTGCGTTTCTTCCGGCTGCTGCTCCAATCCCTGGCCCTTGGCCTGGGCGCCTGGTTGGCCGTGACCCATCAGATCTCCGCCGGCGCCATCTTCGCCAGTTCGATGTTGGTGTCTCGCGCCCTGTCGCCGGTGGATCAGGTCGTGGCCCAGTGGCGCCCGATCTCGCTGGCGGCCGCGGCCTATCAGCGGCTTTCACGGGCCTTGGGCAACGAGCCCGACCGCACCTACACCCAGCTTCCGGCGCCCGCCGCGCGGCTGGCGGTCAGCCACGTGTCCGTCGCCAGCCCCGAGCCGGGGCGGCTCTTGCTGCGGGATATCAGCCTGGCCGCCGAGCCGGGTTCAGTGGTCGGGGTGATCGGCCCGAGCGGCGCCGGCAAGACCACCCTGTTGCAGACCATCGCCAATGTGCGGCCAGCCGAATATGGCAGCCTGCTGATCGACGGCATGCGCTATACAGACTGGCCGGCGGATCGTCTGGCGCGGCACATCGGCTACATGCCGCAGGACTATGTCCTGTTCCCCGGCACCATCAAGGACAACATCTGCCGCTTCGACAGCTGGCTGGAGCACGGGCGGCTGGACACCGACATGGCCACCGTCGTCGCCGCGCAGCTGGCGGGGGCCCACGAGATGATCCTGGGCCTGCCCAAGGGCTACGATACGGTGATCGGCGCGGGAGGTCAGGGGCTTTCGGCCGGCCATCGCCAGCGTATCGCCCTGGCCCGCGCGGTCTATGGCGACCCGGTCATTTGTGTCCTGGATGAGCCCAACTCGGTTCTGGACGCCGATGGCGAGGCGGCCCTGATGAACACCATCCGCGCCCTCAAGGCCCGTGGCCGGATCGTGATCTTCTCCGCCCATCGGGAAAACATGCTCGCGGTCACCGATCACCTGGCGGTGTTGAACGGGGGTTTGCTCCAGGCGTTCGGAACCACCGAGCAGGTGGTCCGCCAGCTCAACGCGCCCAGGCCGGCGCCGTCCCGCGACATGATCGCGGCCAGCGGAGTTTGATCCCCGTGAACAACATGACCCACTCGTTTCCGCCTTCGGGCAAGTCCGGCGGCAAGGCGCGGTTCTCGGCCTGGCTGAAGGAGCCCTTCGCCCCCGCCGGCGTCCATGGCGCCGCGACCAAGGAGGTGCGCACTGGCCTGATCGTCGCCGGTGTGTTTCTGCTCGGCGTCGTCGGCTGGGCCGCGGTCGCGCCCCTCGACGCCGCGGTTGTCGCCTCCGGCCAGATCGCCGTGTTCGGCAATCGTCAATCGGTGCAGCACCGGGATGGCGGTATCGTCAGTGAGCTGAACGTGCACGAAGGCGATCACGTCAAGGCCGGTCAGGTGCTGCTGCGCCTGGCCAATGACGAGCTCAAGGCCTCGGCGCGATCGACCTCCGCCCTGGTCATCGAACAGAAGGCGCTTCAGGCGCGACTGATGGCGGAAATGAAGGGCGCTCGCTCCGTCGAGCCCCCAGCCGAATTCGCCGCCTTGACCGGTGAGGACAAGGACGCCGCGGATACGGCCATGCTTCTGGAGCGGATGGAGTTCTCCCGCCGGGCCCAGGCGATCGGCGTCGAGCGGGGCATCCTGGCCAGCCAGATTGGCCAGTCCAGCCAGCAGGCCCAGGGCTATGGCCAGCAGTTGACCGCCAATCGCGAACAGCAACGCCTGATCGGCCAGGAAATCGAAGGGCTCAAACCCCTGCTCGAACGTGGTCTGACCCCGATGACCCGGATGCGCTCCCTCCAGCGCGACCAGGCCGACCTGAAGGGCAGTGAAGGCGCCTATTCCGCCAATGTCGCCCGCACCGCCGCCGAGATCGGCGAAAAGCGCATCCGCATGGTCGACCTGATCAGCCAGCGTGATGCTGACGACGCCAAGGAATACCGCCTGGCTCAATCACAGCTTTCCGAGCTGGAGCCCAAGCTGGCCGCCCTTAAGGCCCAGATCGACCGCACGGAAGTGCGCTCGCCGGCGACGGGCGAGGTCGTGGGCTTGAGCGTCTTCACCGTCCGCGGCGTGGTCGGCGCCGGCCAGAAGATCATGGACATCGTGCCCTCAAACGAAGCCCTGGTGGTGGACGCAAAGGTCAAGGCCAGCGACGCGGACGACCTGCACGAGGGGCAGATGGTCGAGATCCGGGTCCCCGCCTTCCGCGATCGCGGCATGCCCTATCTGAAGGGAGAGATCACCAAGGTCTCCGCCGACAGCTTCTCCGACGAAAAGACCGGCGTCTCCTACTTCCGGATCGAAGCCAGTGTTCCGCCCACGGAAATGACCAAGGTCAACGGCAAGCGCGGGGCGGAGAAGGGGCTTCGCCCAGGCCTGCCGGTGGAGATGGTGGTCCCGCTCCGCTCGCGCACGGCCCTCAGCTACCTGATGGAGCCCCTGACCCATCGCATCTGGACGTCGTTCCGGGAGCACTAGGTCTCGCGGGCCGGGCGGGGGCTCGCCGCTCACCCGGTTTGAACCGTTCCGCAGCCTGGGTTCGGTCCTGGCCTTGGCGTGCCTCATGGGCGCGCCTTTGCCTGTAGGCATCGCGCTGATCGGCGCCATCAGAATGGCTTTCGGCGATGGTGTCCGTCAGGCGGCGGCCAATTCAGGTTCCCCGGCCGGAATTGCCGCATTGCGACTTGCCTTACGGAGGGGATCAAATATCCATGCACGGGCGTTCCCCACTAGGCGAAGACGCGAATGAGGCCCCTCATCGGCATGGCCGGAAAACTCTCGCATCTTCAGACACTCCGTGGGGTCGCGGCGACGCTCGTCGTCGCCGACCATGCTCTGGGCATACTGGTGAGAGCCGGCGCGCTTTCGCCTCGTTTTGACGAGCCGAGGTGGCAGCTCGGCGGACTAGGGGTCGCCACCTTCTTCGTCATAAGCGGTTTCATCATGATACATACCGCATACGACGAATTTGGGGGGCCGCGGCGCGCCCTGAGATTTGCACTGAAGCGGCTGGTGCGCATCGCGCCGATCTATTGGGTCGCGACATTGCTCAGTGTGCGACATGCCCGTTCGATCTGGGACTTCCTGGGGTCGCTGTTGTTCATCCCGACTGTGCGCGAGCCTGGTGCGTCGATGCACCCGCTTTTGCCCCAAGGGTGGACCTTGAGCTATGAAGTATTCTTCTATGGCCTGTTTGCGTTCGCGCTGCTCGTCCCGCGAAGGATCGGCTTGCCGGCCTTGCTGCTGTCGCTTGTCGGCCTTGTCGCCTTTGGAGCGAGCATCAAGCCCCTGTCTGATTTAAGCGCGCCCGCGACTCTGCTTACATTTTTCACGGCGCCCACAATTTTGCTATTTGCGGTGGGTATCGTGCTTGGGGTGCTGGCAAGAAGCGAAATGATCCCGGCCTTTGTGAAGGCCCCGATTGTCCTGACTGTCATCGGTTATGGGATCGCGATGGCTACCGTCGTGGTTTTCAATGTCCCGAATGCGAAGCCGTTTCCGGCTCAGATTCTATTTTGGATCCCGGCTATTTTGGCAGTATTTTTCTGTATCTATGCGCCAAGTAAGCCCAATGGGTATTTTGACGTGGTTACGGCTCGTTTTGGTGATGCTTCCTATTGTACATATCTATTTCATCTGGTTGCCTTGAACCCTCTTGCTGTCGTTTTTTCTTACGTCCCGCACACAATTCCCTTTGCGATCATTTTTCTGATTGTGTCACTTGCTCTGGCCAATGGTGTTGGACTAGTGATCCATCTCTTCGTGGAACGCAAAATCACGGCCTATCTGACAGTCCGCCTTGGGTTAAAATCTTCGCCGACCACCAATCCGACGGGTCGCGAGGCGCTGTCCACGAGCGGGGCTAACCCATAGGTCGCCCAGCTCGTGGCGCGGGTGCGCAACTAGCCGAGCAGGACATCGTGCGCCGTAAGCGAGGTGGCGTGGGATAGCAGGATGTTGAAGTCCGCAACGCCGTCGCCGTTGACGTCGCCCTGAAGCAGAACCCCGCTATTGGTCACCGAGTAGTGCAGCTCTCCAGCCTTATGACTGAACGCGTTGGTCCCGACGAAGGTAAAGCCCTGGTGACCGGAAATCGACGTGTTGGCGTCGATCGCGCTCAGGTCGATCAGGTCCCCCTGGGCCGAACTAAAATCGGTGACGATGGCTGGGTGGGTGAGGGTTCCGGTGTTGGCGATCGCCTTGAAGACGAAGGTGTCGGCGCCGCCGCCGCCCGTCATGATCGAGGCGCCGGTTCCGGCGATCAGGGTGTCCTTGCCCGCGCCCCCGATCAGCGTATCCGTTCCGGCGCCGCCGATGAGCGTGTCGCCTGCGTTGTTGGCGGTGAGGGTGATGGTTCCGTCATTGGCGGTCGCGGTCAGGGCGCTTGAGCCCGAGAGGACCAGGGCGGAGACATTGGCCGGTGCGGTATAGCTGACGCTCGATTGGATGGTGTTGTAGCCACCATTGGCCTGGGCCCGCACCACATCGGTGGTGTTGTTGACGATGAAATAGGAATGTCCGGATCCGCCGATCATGGTGTCCGAGCCGGAGCCGCTGATGAAGGTGGTGGCGCCGGTTCCACCGATCATGGTGCTGTTGCCGGAGCCGCCGATCAAGGTGTCTGTCCCCGCGCCGCCATAGAGGGTGTCGTTGCCGCTGTTGGCGGTGAGAGTGATGGTCCCGTTATTGGCGCGGGCGACCAGATTGGCCGTGCCGGTGAGGGACAGGGCGTTGACATTGGCGGGCGCGGTGAAGCTGACGCTGGAGGAGATGACGTTGTAGCCGCCATTGGCCTGGGCTTGCACGACGTCGTTGCTGTTATTGACGATGAAGTAGGCGTGGCCCGAGCCGCCGATCATGGTGTCCGGCCCGGCGCCGCCGATGAAGGTGGTGTTCCCGGTTCCGGCGATCATCGTCGTCTGGCCAGAGCCGCCGACCAGGGTGCTCGCGCCCGCGCCGCCATAGAGGGTGTCGTTGCCGCTGTTGGCGGTGAGGGTGATGGTCCCGTCATTGGCTCGGGCGACCAGATTGGCTGTGCCGGTGAGGGTCAGGGCGGAGACATTGGCCGGAGCGGTGAAGCTGACGCTGGATTGTATGACGTTGTAGCCGCCGTTGGCTTTGGCCTGGACGACGTCGTTGCTGTTGTTGACGATGAAGTAGGCGTGGCCCGAGCCGCCGATCATGGTGTCGGGCCCGGCGCCGCCGATGAAGGTGGTGTTTCCGGTTCCGGCGATCATGGTGGTCTGGCCGGAGCCGCCGACCAGGGTGCTTGCGCCCG
>JARLIP010000249.1 GCA_031291685.1 Caulobacteraceae bacterium
CGGCCGATGGCGGCGGACAACAAGATGCTGGGTCAGTTCGACCTGGTGGGCCTGCCCCCCGCCCCCCGTGGCGTGCCGCAGGTGGAGGTGACCTTCGACATCGACGCCAACGGCATCGTCAACGTCGGCGCCAAGGACAAGGCGACCAACAAGGAACAGTCGATCCGCATCCAGGCCAATGGCGGCCTCTCCGACGCGGACATCGACAAGATGGTCAAGGAAGCCGAGGCCAATAAGGCCGCGGACGAGAAGCGCAAGGCGGTGGTCGAGGCCAAGAACCAGGCCGACGCGATCGTGCACCAGACCGAAAAGGCTCTGGCCGATCACGGCGACAAGGTCAGCGGCGACGACAAGACCGCCATCGAGACGGCCCTGGCCGACCTCAAGTCCGCCCTGGAAGGGGAGGACGCCGAGGCGATCTCGGCCAAGACCCAGACCCTGATCCAGGCTTCCATGAAGCTGGGTGAGGCGATGTACAAGGCCCAGGCCGAGGGCGCCGAAGGCGGCGAGGCCAAGGCCGACGACGGTGTGGTCGACGCTGAGTTCGAAGAGGTCGACGACAGCCACAAGCCCGCGTGATGAACCGTTGCGGCTCGCGTCCAGCCTAAAGCTTGGGCGCGAGTTGCAAATCGGTTCGTTCCCGCCCACATCCGTGCCCGTGGTTCCGACCGCAGACGGATGATCAGGACGCGATCCACCAGGGACCCGATGCTTCGATGCAGCGCGACTATTATGAAGTTCTCGGCGTAAGCCGAACCGTCAGCGAGACCGAGCTCAAATCGGCCTTCCGCAAGCTGGCGATGGAACATCACCCTGACCGTAACGGCGGGTGCGAGGAGGCGGCTGGCCGGTTCAAGGAATTGAACGAGGCCTATTCGATCCTGTCCGACGCCCAGAAGCGCGCGGCCTATGACCGGTTCGGCCATGCCGGCGTCAATGGCGCGGGCGGTGGCGGCGGAGCCGGCTTCACCGACGTGCACGACATCTTCAACGAGGTGTTCGGTCAGGCCTTCGGAGACATGTTCGGCGGCGGCGGACGGGGCGGACGCCCCAGCGGCCCGGCCCGGGGCCAGGATCTGCGCTACGACCTGGAGATCACCCTGGAGCAGGCCTATGCCAGCGCCGAGGTCGAGATCGCCGTGCCCGCGGCCATGACCTGCGAGACCTGCGACGGAACCGGCGCCAAGCCGGGCACCCAGCCCACCACCTGCAACAGCTGCGGCGGCGCCGGACGGGTTCGCGCCAGCCAGGGCTTCTTCTCCATCGAGCGCACCTGCCCCCGCTGCGGCGGCGCCGGCCAGCTGGTGCTCGACCCCTGCAAGGATTGCCGCGGCGCCGGTCAGGTGCGCCACGAACGCACCCTGTCGGTGAGGATTCCCTCCGGCGTCGATGACGGCGCCCGGATCCGCCTGGCCGGGGAAGGCGACGCCGGCGCCCGAAACGGCCCCCGGGGCGATCTCTACATCTTCCTTTCGGTCAGGCCACACGAACTGTTCGAGCGCGACGGCCTGGACCTGCTCTGCGGCGTGCCGGTGCCCATGTGCACCGCGGCCCTGGGCGGCGAGATCGACGCCCCCTGCCTCCTGGGCGGGGAGAACTGCGACGGCAATTCGCGGATCAAGATCAAGGTGCCGGAAGGCGCCCAGACCGGCCGCACGGTGCGCCTGAAGGGCCGCGGCATGCCCTCCCTGCGCTCCCGCGAGCGCGGCGATCTGGTGGTGGAGCTGTTCGTGGAGACTCCCACGGGCCTCACCCCCCGCCAGAAGGAGCTGATGCGCGAACTGGCCGGCCTGTGCGGCGAGAGCCAGCATCCCCAATCGGCCGGCTTCTTCGACAAGGCCCGCCGCTTCTGGGACGGCATCACCGGCGGGGAAGTGCGGGCCTAAGCAAACCTTTGCAGGTTTGCTTACACTTGGGACTCTTAGCAGCATTGATTTTGCTTCCAAAAAAGCAAAATCAATCGTGGCGTCAGCCACGCGAGGCTGCTTAGGCGGCTGCGCGTTCCAGGCCCAGGCGCCGGAATATTGCAACCCAGCCATCAATATCGACGTTGCGATCGCTATCTATCCCCCAGGTTGACGCCCCCGCGCCGGCCTTGGCGCTGGCGGTCTTTCGTCGCCGCTGATTTGGGCGCACTCTGCGCCGGGCGGATCGCCGCGATCTAGGGTGGACTGATCATTGATGAGATCGTCGAAATGGTGGGTGCGGGCCGTCATGCTCGCCCGCGCCGTATCCATTGATCTGAACAACTTCCACCTGCTGCACTATCGCCGGGTCGGCGGCTTCCTCGTCACCGGCAAGAATTCCGGAACCCATTGGCTGAAATGGCTTCTCAGCCACGCCATCGCCGCCCAGCACCACCTGCCGCCCCCGGCCCAGTCCAGCGGCCGGGAGTCCGAGGATTTCATCGGCCACCCCCGCTGGCCGCGGAAATATCCCCAGGCCCCGCGCATCGGCGCCTCGCACAACCTGCCGTCCTCGATCCTGAACTGGCGCGGCGTGCGCGACCTCGTGCGGCTGCCCCCCATCATCGTGCTGGTGCGCGATCCGATGGAGGCGATGCTGTCGGTCTTTGTGAAGTGGGGCGGCCTGCATGGCCTGACCCTGCCGCAATATGTCCGCCTGCCCGTCAGCCTGAAGTCCAAACTGCCGGCCGACGCCTGGTGGTATGTGGAGTTCTTCAACAAGTGGGGCTGGATCGCGCGCACCGACCCTTCCCGGGTGCTGGTGCTGCGTTACGAGGATCTATCCCGGGATCCCGCCGCCTGCCTGCGCCGTATCGCCGCCCACTACCGCTTCGAACTCAGCGAAGAGGCCATCGCCGCGGCCCTGTCCGTGGCCGACCGCGAAACGGTGCGCGCCCGCCAGGACCCCAATCACGGCGAAACCGTCGTGCCGGCGCTGGAAGCGCGTAATTCTGTCGCCTTTTCAGCGGATGATCGACGCTTTCTTCGGGACCTCTTCGCCGAGCACATGACCTACGATTTCGGATACGGCTATGCGAAGCCCCGGACCGGCGCCGCACTGGCCCCCTTTGGCGTGCGCGCGCCCGGCGGCGCCTTGCGCGCCCTGACGGCGCCCCGGGCGGTCGCCGGCTGGGGGCTGGGGGCCACGGCGGCCCTGGCCCTTCTGGTCGTTGTCAGCCCCCTGCGTCCGGCCACTCCGCCGACGCCAACGGTCTATGCCACGGCCAAGGGCGAACACCGCACCGTGCGTCTGGCCGACGGCACCGTGGCCGACCTCAGCGGCGGCTCGCGCATCCTGGTCAGCCTGACCAAGGGCCATCGCGACGTGACCATGACCGAGGGCGAGGTGGCCTTCCAGGTCGTGCACGATCCAAACCAGCCCTTCACCCTGCGGGTTGGCGACCGGATGCTCCGTGACATCGGCACCGAGTTCGACGTGCGCCGCGGCGCCGGCGAGGTGGCTGTGACAGTTCGCGAAGGTCGGGTCGATGTGGGTCCAGGCGCCGATCCCACCGCCCCGATGATCCCCGTGGTCGCCGGCCGCCAACTGCGCCACCGGGACGGCGCGGACCAGTCCACCGTGGCCGAGGTCGCCGCGGACAATGTCTTCGCCTGGAAGCGCGGCCTCCTGATCTATCAGGACCAGCCCCTGAGGGTGGTGCTGGACGATCTCAATCGCTACTTCCCCCAGCCCCTGCGTCTGGCCGATCCCAAGCTGGCTGATCTGCGCTTCACCGGCGCCCTGACCGTCGATGGCGAAAAGCCGACGGTTCAGCGACTGGCCGCCCTGATGTCGTTGTCCGCCGCCGAGACCGGGGATGCGATCACCCTCGGGCCGAACCCCGCCTCCAGGTGACTCCGCGCCGCCGCAGGCTGACCCGCGTCCGGTCCGGACTGGCCTGGTCCGCGCCGCTGTGCGCGGCCTTGATTCCCGTCGGCGCCCTGACCGCCACGCCCCGGTCGGTGGACTACGCGATCCCCGCCGAACCGGTCTCCAGCGCCGTGATCGACTTCGCGGTTCAGTCCAACGTCTCCATCGGCAGCGCCCAGCATTGCAGTGGCCGCAGCACCCCGCTCGTGGGCCGCTTCACCGTCGAGGCGGGCCTGGCCCGGCTGCTGGCCTCCACCTCCTGCGACTTCAAAGTGGTGGCTCCGGGCGCCTTCCAGTTGTTCGAGCGGCCCCGCCCGGTTCCAGCCATCGCGCTCCGCGGCCCCAAACCCGCGCCGACCGCCCCCGCCTCGCCGCCGCCCGACCCACGCTCGGAACTGATCGTCACCGCCGCCAAGCGCCGGACCGTGATCGACGAATTGCCCGCCGCCGTCAGCGCCATCAGCGCCAGGGCCCTGCGCCTGAGCGGCGCCAGGGACGCCACCGACATCACCGGCGGCTTCGCCGGGGTGGCCACCACCAACCTGGGGCCAGGCCGGGACAAAATCCTGTTGCGCGGCCTTTCAGATGGGGTGTTCACCGGCCGCACCCAGTCCACTGTCGGCATCTATCTCGACGACACCCCGGTCACCTACAACGCCCCCGACCCCGACCTGCGCCTGACGGACGTGGAGAGCGTCGAGATCACCCGCGGACCCCAGGGCTCGCTGTTCGGCGGTGGATCGATGAGCGGGGTCTATCATATCGTCAGCCGCAAGCCGGTCCTGGGTCAGTTCGGCGGTTCCATCATGGCGGGCGGCAGCCTGACCGATGCAGGCGCCCCCAGCAGCGAGGCGGAAGGCGTCGTCAACATCCCCCTCCTGTCCGACCGCGCGGCGGTGCGGGTCACCGCCTATACGGAACAGGACGGCGGCTTCATCAACGACGTGCTTCTGAACCAATCCAACGTCGACGGCGCCCGGCGCAGCGGCGGGCGCCTGAGTTTCCGCGCCCGCCTCGGCGCGGGCTGGACCTTGACCGCCGGCGCCGCCACCCAGGCGATCCACTCCAACGACACCCAGTATGTCACCGCCAGCCTTGGGAACTTCCACCGCGCCAACCAGATCCGCGAGGCCTCGTCCAACCAGTTCGACGAGGGCTATGTGACCCTGGAGCGAGAGGGCGGGTTCGGCGATTTCAAATCCACCACCTCGGTGGTCAGCCGCCACCTGTCCAGCACCACCGACGCCTCCACAGCCCTGCCCCTGTTCGGGACTTCGGTGGCCAAGGTCGGCGCCTTTGAGGAGCCCATCAGCGCCAAGACCCTGGTGGAGGACGCCACCCTGTCCTCGCCCCACGCCGGCCGCCTGCAATGGCTGGTCGGAGCCTTCGGCTCCATGACCTTCGAGACCACCGATTCCTACGTCTATGCCGGGCCCGGAGCCAAGACCGGGGGCGAGTTGCTCTATCGGGAAAACCGCACCGACCACCTGGGGGACGCGGCGATCTATGGTGAAGCCTCCTACAGGCTGTCCGACCGCCTCACGATCACCGCGGGCCTGCGCGAATCCATATCCACGGTCGAGACCCGCTCCATGGTGACGGCGCCGCTCAGCCGCCGCCACCGCCGCTTTGCCAGGTACGAAAGCTTCAGCCGCCTCTCCCCCAAGTTCGCCATCGACTACGAACTGACCAACAACACCCGCCTTTACGCCCTGGTCTCCCAGGGCTGGCGGGCGGGCGGGTACAATACCGGCGGCCTGATCGGCACGGGGTTCGCATCCAACCCCAACGCCAAGGGTCCCCACCGACGCTTTGGGGTGGATCAGATCGTCAACTACGAGATCGGCGTCAAATCGCGCCTGTTCGATGACCGTCTCAGGCTGACCTCAAGCCTGTTCTATGACGACTGGACCAACATCCAGACCGACCAGTTCATGTCGTCGGGCCTGTCCTACACGGCCAATGCCGGGGACGGTCGCAACTATGGGCTGGAGACAGAGCTGGCCTTTCGCCCCACCGACAACCTGACCTTCGAAGCCAACGCCCTGCTTGACCAGCCAGAGCTGACCCGCCCCCGCCCCGGCTTCGCCTTCGGCGCCCACACGGGCCTTCCCGGCGTGCCCGACGCCTCCGCCGGGGTCCGGGCCACCTATCAGTGGACGATCGGCGCGAACCTGACCGCCACCGCCAGCGTGGAGGCGCAGTATATCGGCCGCTCCAACGTGACCTTCAATCCAAGCCTGGCGCCGACCATGGGCGGCTATGTGATGGACCGGATCAACACCCAGCTGATCGGTAAGGGCTGGCGCCTGGGCGTCGATATTCTCAATCCCACCGGGGAGCGGGGCGACACCTTCGCCTACGGAAACCCGTTCAATTTTCGCAAGATCGCCGAATCCACCCCCCAAAGGCCCCGGACCGTGCGCATGACCCTCAGCCTGGATTTCTGATGACTGATTCCGCGCCCGAAACCGCGCTCGTCACCCCCCGCTTCGAGGAAGCCGTGGGCCTGTGGCTCAAGGTGGGGGTGATCTCCTTCGGGGGGCCGGCGGCCCAGATCGCCATCCTGCACGAAGAGTTGGTCCACCGCCGCCGCTGGGTCAGCGAGACGACGTTCCTGACCGCCCTCAACTACTGCATGCTGCTGCCCGGCCCCGAGGCTCAGCAGTTGGCCACCTATATGGGGCTGAAGCTGCATGGCGTGCGCGGGGCCCTGGCCGCCGGCGTCCTGTTCGTCCTGCCCGGCGCGGGGGTGCTGTTCGCCCTGGCCTGGCTAGCCGCCGCCCACGGGAACTGGCCGCCCCTGCAGGCCGCCTTCAAGGGGGTCCTGCCCATCGTGGTGGCCCTGGTGGCCCAGGCGGTCTGGCGGATCGGCGGTCGCACCCTCAAGACCCCCGCCGCTTGGATCGCGGCGGTGGGCGCCTTCATCGGCCTGGGCCTCCTGAAGATCGCCTTTCCCTGGATCATCGCCGCGGCCCTGGTCCTGGGCCTGGTCGCCGACCGCCTGCAACACGGTCCAGGCGCACCCGACCCGTCCGCCGCTCCCGAAGCCCCGCTGGACTGGCGCCGCCACGCTGTGCGCCTGGCCGGGCTGAGCGGGCTGTTCGCCGCCCTCTGGGCCGCGCCGGTGGCGCTCGTCCTGACCCTGTTCGGCGCCCACCCCTTCGCCGAAGTCGCCGGCTTCTTCACCAAGGCCGCCTTCGTCACCTTCGGCGGCGCCTATGCGGTCCTGCCCTATGTGGCCCAGGCGGCGGTGGACCACTATGGCTGGCTGTCCCGAACGGAGATGGTCCACGGTCTGGCCCTGGCCGAGACCACCCCTGGCCCCCTGATCCTGGTGACCCAGTATGTGGGCTTCTTCGCCGGCTGGAACGCCGCCGGGCGGGGGATGGCGGGGGGACTGTCACCCCTGGCCGCTGGCGGGATCTCCGCGGCCCTGACCACCTGGGTGACCTTCCTGCCCTGCTTCTATTTCGTCCTGGCCGGCGCGCCCCTGGTGGACCGGCTGGCCAATAACCGCCGGGCCCACGCGGCCCTGTCCGGCGTGACCAGCGCGGTGGTCGGTGTCATCGCCACCCTGGCCCTGCTGGTGGCCCGGGAAGCTTTCGCCCCGGGGGGAAGGCTCGATCCTATCGCCATCGTCCTGGCCGTGGTCGCCCTGATCGCCGCCATCCGCTTCAAGGTCGGACCGCTGTGGCTGGTGGCGGTTGGAGCTGGCCTGGGGATACTGCGCGGCGTGGCGGGGATCTGAGGCGCCATCGCCCCCCGATTGGCGGGGCGCTCCTTCCTGGCCCTAACCCAGGACCGTCTTGCCGTTCTTGATCACGGTGACGCCGCGATCCTTGATCCGGGCCTCGAAGGAGATCACGTCCCCGTCCCGCCAAAGATCCACGGTGATGGTCTCGCCCGGATAGACCGGGGCGGAGAAGCGCGCCTGATGGCTCTTGAACCGGCTGGAATCCCATTCCGCATAGGTCGACAGCACCGCCCGGCAGGTAATGCCGAAGGTGCACATGCCGTGCAGGATCGGCTTGGCGAAGCCGGCCATCTTGGCCACATCCGGATCGATGTGCAGGGGGTTGTAGTCCCCGGACAGCCGATAAATCACGGCCTGGTTGGGGGCGGTGGGGATGTCCACAGACTGGTCCGGCGCCCGGGTGGGCACGACGTGGGGTTCGGGCTGGCCCTCCGACGGGCCGCCGAAACCGCCATCGCCCCGGGCGAAGGTCGAGCCGGTGATGGTCAGCATCAGCTCGCCGCTGGTCTCATCCTTCAGGTCGGTCTCGGTGACCACCACCGCGCCCTTGCCCGCGCCCTTGTCCCAGGCGCCCAGGATACGGCTGGAGGCCACCACCGAGCCCGAGGTCGGCAGGGGCTTGTGGAACACGATCTTGCGCTCCCCATCCACCACCATCAGGTAGTTGATCCCCGTGGTCCCGGCATTGGCGCCCCAGGCCACCACTCCGGCCTGGGAGGGCACGGGCTTGAGGTCCTTTTCGTAGATGAAGGCGCGCTCGTCATCGTTCAGAGGATCGGCGCCCAGGCCCACCCCGAGGGCGTAGATGATGGTGTCCTTGGCCGTCCACGAAAAGCGCTGACCCTCGGTCTTCAGCTCCAGAATGTCGGGATAGGCGATGGCCATGGGGCGTTCCTCATTGAATTGCGCGGCTGGCGACATTGAGGCGACTGACGCGACGCTAGGCAAGTGCAAAACCGGCCCTCGGAGCGAAGACGCTCCGCCCTCGCGCGCACGTTGCCGGATCAGAGCCAATCCGCTAGAAGCCGGCCCTCACCCGGCGCGCGCTTCGCGCGTCCCATGCGCTTGAAACAGGTCCTCCATGGCTGCCGAGAACAACGTTCCCCTGTCTGGCAATGTGTTGCTCTACAATCGTCCGGAGCCGCTCGACGCCGAACGGCACGCCAAGCTGGGCATGCGCCGCAGCGAGACGCCGTTCAGCTTCGCCGCCAGCCAGCATTTCATCCCGCTCCACGTGGGCGAATTCGGCCCCGCCGGGGCCAACTATCCGATCATCTTCGCCGGCGAGGCCTTCGCGCCCCTGGCGGTGATGGGCCTGCAAGACGGCGAGAACCTCTATATCGACGCCCACGGCGCCTACCGCCCCGGCTGCTACATCCCCGCCTTCATCCGCCGCTATCCCTTTGTCGGCGCCCGGGATGAGGCCATGCAGCGGATGGTGATCTGCATCGACCGCGAATCGGACCTTTGGACCGAGTCCAACCCCGACGTGATGCTGTTCGAAAACGGCCAGCCCACCGACTTCACCAAGAGCTGCATCGAGTTTTGCAGCCAATTCGACCAGGTCCGCCTGCGCACCGAATCCTTCACCCAGATGCTGAAGGACCTGGACCTGTTCGAGACCAAGCAGACCACCTTCACCCCCCGCGACGCCAACGGCGTGGCCGGCCAGCCGGTGCTGATCGCCGAATACTATGCGATCTCCGAAGCCAAGCTGAACGCCCTGCCCCAGGACAAGCTGGTGGAGCTGCGCGACAACGGCGCCCTCAGCCAGATCTACGCCCACCTGAACTCCCTGTTCGGCTGGGACCGCCTGATCGCCGAATCCATGGCCCGCAACAACGCCGCCCAGGCGATCGCCGGCCACGCCTGAGTCTCTTTCGGGCCCTAAAGCCCCACGAAGATCAATCCCGACCGGACCCATCCGGTCGGGATTTTGCGTTTGTGGGTGAAAC
>JARLIP010000250.1 GCA_031291685.1 Caulobacteraceae bacterium
ATGGTCAGCCGCGCCATGATCATTGAGATTCGCGAGGGCCGCGGCGTCGGGCCGAAGAAGGACCACATCTTCCTGCACCTTGACCATCTCGACCCGAAGGTGCTGCAGGAACGTCTGCCCGGCATTTCCGAATCGGCCAAGATCTTCGCCAATGTCGACGTGACGCGCGAGCCGATCCCGATCGTGCCGACCGTGCACTACAACATGGGCGGCGTCCCGACCAACTTCCACGGCGAGGTGGTCACCAAGCAGGGGGATGATCCCGATGCGGTGGTGCCCGGCCTGATGGCGGTGGGCGAGGCGGCCTGCGTCTCGGTCCACGGCGCCAACCGCCTGGGCTCCAACAGCCTGATCGATCTGGTTGTGTTCGGTCGCGCGGTGGGTCAAAGGGTCGCCGACACCCTCAAGGCCGGCGCCCGCCAGCCCGAGATCAAGCCGGCCCAGACCGAAGCCTCCCTGGCCCGCTTCGACCGCTTCCGCAACGCCAATGGCTCCATCACCACCGCCGCCCTGCGTCTGGAGATGCAAAAGGCCATGCAGGAAGACGTGGCCGTCTTCCGCACCGGCGAGACCCTTAAGAGCGGGGTCGAGCGGATGGAAAAGGTGCGCCAGAAGCTGCCCGACCTGAAGACCTTCGACCGGGGCCTGGTCTGGAACACCGACCTGGTGGAGACCCTGGAGCTGGACAACCTGGTCGGCCAGGCCATCGTCACCGTGAACGGCGCCCTGAACCGCGAGGAAAGCCGCGGGGCCCACGCCCGCGAGGACTTCTCGGCCCGGAACGACGAGACGTGGATGAAGCACACCCTGGCCAGCTATGACGGCGCCACGGGCAAGGTCAGCATCGACTACCGTCCGGTGCACACCTACACCATGACCGACGAAATCGAATACATCGCGCCCAAGGCGCGGGTTTATTAAGGAGCACGAGATGGTTCAGCTTTCGCTCCCGAAGAATTCCGTCGTCGGCAAGGGCAAGCATTGGCCCGCTCCGGCGGGGGCCAAGAAGGTCAAGACCTTCCGCATCTACCGCTACGATCCGGAAACCGGCCAGAACCCGCGTTGGGACACCTATGACGTGGCCGTGGATCAGTGCGGCCCGATGGTGCTGGACGCCCTCATCCACATCAAGAACACCATGGACCCGACCCTGGCCTTCCGGCGCTCCTGCCGTGAAGGGGTCTGCGGCTCCTGCGCCATGAACATCGCCGGCCGCAACACCCTGGCCTGCACCCATGGCTGGGAAGAGCAGCCCGGCAAGGAGGTGCAGATCTCGCCCCTGCCCAGCCAGCCGGTGATCAAGGACCTTATCCCCGACCTGACGGTGTTCTACGCCCAGTACGCCTCCATCGAGCCCTGGCTGCACACCGACACCCCCGAGCCCCAGCATGAATGGGTCCAGAGCCCCGACGACCGGGAAAAGCTCGATGGGCTCTATGAGTGCATCCTGTGCGCCTGCTGCTCGACCTCCTGCCCCAGCTACTGGTGGAACGGGGACAAGTATCTGGGCCCGGCCGCTTTGCTGCACGCCTATCGCTGGCTGATCGACAGCCGCGACGAGGCCGCCGGCGACCGGCTGGACGCGCTGGAAGACCCCTTCAAGCTCTATCGCTGCCACACCATCATGAACTGCGCCCAGGTCTGCCCCAAGGGTCTGAACCCCGCCAAGGCGATCGCGGAGATCAAGAAGATGATGGTGGAGCGGGTGGTCTAACCTCCCGCGGGCCTGCGATAAAAAAGCGCCTTGTCAAAAAATGACGGGGCCGTCATGTTCACCGCGATAACGGGAGGCGGGATAGGTCTGTGAGCGAGGCGTTGTCGCATGTGGTGATCGTTGGGGCTGGCCATGCCGGCGGCTCCGCGGCGGCTTTTCTTCGCCAGTATGGCTTCGAGGGGCCCATCACCCTGATCGGCGAGGAGCCGATCCCGCCCTATCAGCGCCCGCCCCTGTCCAAGGCCTGGCTCAAGGGCGAGGCCGACGCCGACGCCCTGGCGCTGAAGCCCGAGAGCTTCTACGCCGAGAACGGCGTGGATCTGCGGTTGAACAGCCGGGTGGATCGCATTGATCCCGCGGCCAAGACCGTTCACCTGACGGACGGCAACAGCGTCTCCTACGATTTCCTGATCCTGGCCACCGGGGCGCGGGCGCGCACCCTGAACGCGCCGGGGGCCGACCTCTATGGCGTCATGGCCCTACCCACGGCGGCGGACGCCGAGATGCTCAAGGCGGCCCTGGGGCCGGGCAAGTCCCTGGCGGTCATCGGCGGCGGCTATATCGGCCTGGAGGCGGCGGCCTCGGCCCGGGCCCTGGGCGCCGAGGCCGTGGTGATCGAGGTTCAGCCCCGGGTCCTGGCCCGGGTGGCCTGCGAGACCCTGTCGACCTTCTTCCAGGACTATCACCGGGCCCGGGGGGTCAGGTTCGAGCTCAATGTCGGGGTCAATGGTTTCGAGGGCGCGGACGGCCGGGTGACCGGGGTCAAGCTGTCCGATGGCCGGACCTTGGCTTGCGACGCCGCCCTGGTGGGGATCGGCGCCCTGCCCAATGAGGAACTGGCCAAGGCCGCGGGCCTGACCTGCGCCGACGGGGTGGTGGTGGATCTGAGTTCCAGGACCTCGGACCCCTCGATCTTCGCCATCGGCGATGTCAGCCGACGCCCGGCGCCGCTTTATGAGCGGGACGTGCGGCTGGAAAGCGTGGCCAACGCCCTGGAACAGGCCAAGCAGGTCGCCAGCGTCATCGCCGGCCGCCCCGTGGCCCCGCCGGAGGTGACCTGGAACTGGTCGGACCAGTACGATCTGAAACTACAGATCGCCGGTCTGGCCGTGGACGCCGACGAGATCCTGGTGCGGGGCGATCCGGCCAGCGCCAAGTTCGCCGTGTTCCATCTGAAGGACGGACAGGTTCGGGCGGTGGAGGCGGTCAACGCCGCGCCCGAGTTCATGGCCGGCCGTCAGTTGATCGCCTCGCGACGCACGGTCGCGCGGGACAAACTTGCCGACACTACTGTTTCCATGAAAGAGGTCGCCGCCTGATCGGGGACGGCGTGAGGAGCCCATGGCTAAAATCACCTATATCGAACACAACGGAACCGAGCACACCATCGAGGTGAAGCCTGGGCTTTCAGTCATGGAAGGCGCCGTGAAGAACAACGTGCCGGGCATCGACGCCGATTGCGGCGGCGCCTGCGCCTGCGCCACCTGCCACGTCTATGTGGACGACGCCTGGCAGGCCAAGACCGGCGAAAAGACGGCCATGGAGGAGTCGATGCTCGACTTCGCCGAGGGGGTCGAACCCAATTCGCGCCTGTCCTGCCAGATCAAGGTCACCGACGCCCTCGACGGGCTGATCGTGCGCCTGCCGGAAAGCCAGCACTAAGCGCTGTCCTGCTCCCCTGTTCGCAGAACGGGGGAGCTGTCAGGACGCAGTCCTGACTGAGGGGGGCGTTTCGGCGGTTCGAGCGCCCCCTCAGTCACGGGGCTTCCCCCCGCGCCACCTCCCCCACACAGCTGCGCTATGCGGGGGAGGAGATGCACGCCGTCCTTCTCAGACCCGCGCGTGGCCGTCGTCGAACAGGTCGGCCAGCCAGCGGTAGTACTGGGGCTGGCTCTGGCGCAGGTTGGCGCGGGTATAGGGCTCGCGGGTGATGGCGCCATAGAGATAGACCGCCCCGGTGAGGGCGAAATAGTCCGCGTCCGATTGCAGCATCAGGGCCGTCTTGGGCCAGACCCGCCGGGCGGCGGCTTCATTGCGAAACCGCGTTATCTCCGGATTGGCCAGGCCGCCGGGGAGTTTCTGGTCCTGATAGGCCTGCAACAGGCCGCTGAGCAGGATCGGCTTCTTGGCGTTCAGCCGCTTGACCTTGAGCATCACCCCTCGGCCGCGCAGATAGCGGGAGGATTCAATGGCCTTGCCGGTGTCCTTGGCCGGATCGGCCAGCACCGGCACGGTGCGCAGATAGGTGATCACCTCGGGCTTCAGTCCGACCTGCTCAACCAGATCGATCTGGGCCTTGATCATGCGCACGGTCTTGTCCGGCGACTGCTGGCGCCGGGCGCCCGAGGCGTCCACCTGAAAGCCGTGATAGGCGAACACCAGGCTCGGCGGCGGCTTGCTCGGCCCCAGCTGGAACAGGGGTGGGGCGATATGAGGCGGGGGCGCGGGGATAGGCGCGGCGCTGACTGGCGCGGCTGCCCCCAGCAGGGCCAAGGGTATGACAAGCCGGGCGAACCAAGTGATCGCAGCGGGTGGGCGACGCATCGCAGCGGTCCTTATGATTCCGTCTCGCCGAATCGGCGTCACCATGCATCCTCGCGCGGCAAAAGTGGAGAGCGAAAGCCAAGCTGGACTCTGACCGCCCCGCGATGTAGTAACCCCGCCCTCCCGGCCCCATCGCCGAATAACGAGAGCCGCATCGCGCGGAGCCGATCCCAATGTCCCGCATTACTCGACCCGGCTCCGCCGCTCCCCGTGGCCAAAAGCCCCTGACGGGCCCCACCCAGCGTCAATTGCGGGCGGGCGAACTCGTGCGCCACGCCATGGTGGAGATCCTGCGGGAAGAAAGCCTGGCCGACCCGGCCCTGGCGGGGGTGTCAGTGACCCTGACCGAGGTGCGGATGTCCCCTGATCTGCGCCACGCCCTGTGCTTTGTCGAGCCCCTGGGCGGGGTTCATTCCGACACCGTGGTGGCGGGGCTCAACCGCACGGCCAAGTTCCTGCGGGGGCGGCTGGGCCGCCTGATCGATATGAAATTCACCCCGGACCTGAAGTTCGTCCACGACGAGAGCTTCAACGAGGCCGCACGGATCGACCGGCTGTTCGACGATCCCAAGGTGCGCCAGGACCTGGAAAGCGATTCCGAGTCCGACGACGGGGCGCCGGACGACCATGGGGCGTAAACGCAAGGGCGACGCCGTCTCCGGCTGGATCGTCCTCGACAAGCCCCTGAACCTGGGCTCGACCCAGGCGGTCAGCAGGGTGCGCCGGGCTTTCAACGCGCAAAAGGCCGGTCACGCCGGCACCCTCGATCCCCTGGCCACGGGCATCCTGCCCATCGCCCTTGGGGAGGCGACCAAGACGGTCCCGTTCCTGGTCGAGGCCGACAAGACCTATGTCTTCACCATCGCCTGGGGCGCCACCACCGCGACCTTCGACGGGGAGGGCGCGGTCACCGAGCGGTCCGACGTGCGCCCCGCCCCGGAAGCCGTGGCCGAGGCCCTGAAGGCCTTTGTCGGGCGGATCGAGCAGATTCCGCCAGCCTATTCGGCGATCAAGGTCGTTGGCGAGCGAGCCTACGACCTGGCCCGGGAGGGGATCGAGGTCGATCTGAAGGCCCGCACCGTGGTGATCCACCAGGCCCGGGTGACGCAGGCCCCCGACGCGGACCATGTCGAGATCGAGATCGACTGCGGCAAGGGCACCTATGTGCGCGCCCTGGCCCGGGACCTGGCCGTCGCCCTTGGCGCCTGCGGCCATGTTTCGGCCCTGCGCCGCACCCGGGTGGGCCCCTTTACCGTCGAACGTTCCATCACACTGGAAAAACTACAGGACTTGTGCGATAGAGACGCCGGCTCGGAGGTCATGCTTCCGGTTGAGACCGCGCTGGACGACATCCCGGCGCTGGCCGTGACCGCTGAAGACGCCTTCAGGCTCTCGCAAGGGCGACCGATCGTTCTGCTTCCCAGACAGGTCGAAACGCTAAAGGCGCGACTGGCCGCCCCCGATGGGGCGGGCTTCGCGTCTCGAACCGTTTTGGCGATCCATGGGGGCAGCGCGGTCTCGATCTGCGAGATGCGGGCCGGGCAATTGAGCCCGACGCGCGTTTTCAACCTCTAACGACGGAGACCCCGATGTCGATTACGGCCGAACGCAAGACCGAGCTGATCCACACCCACGCCCGCACCCCGGGCGACACCGGATCGGCCGAAGTGCAGGTGGCGATCCTTTCGGAACGCATCGCCAATCTGACCGAGCACTTCAAGACCCACAAGAAGGACAACCATTCCCGTCGCGGCCTGCTCAAGCTGGTCTCGCAACGCCGGAGCCTTCTGGACCACCTCAAGAAGTCCGAGCCGGGCCGCTATCAGGCCCTGATCGAGACCCTCGGCCTGCGCCGCTAAGCGCACCGAAAATCCGCCCTTGGCGATCGCGACGGACTATCCCTTCGCGGTCGCACATGACGCGGGCGGTGAATTGGACTAAAAACAGCAACCCCTTCCGCTGCGGCGCGATCGCGCCCGGTCGAAGGGGTTTGCTGATATCCGCCGTTTCCCAGGACAGGCTTGGGTGAGCGGCGGCGATGCCAGGGCCGAAAACGATCGGTCCGACTGTACGCCCGGGGGTTCCATAGCAATCCTCGCCAGCCTGTCGCGTAAGGAGAGGATTCCGGAACGCCCAAAGGGCCCCGCCCCTGTCCGTCCCCGGGAAAATGGGTTCTCGGGATCCGAAAGAAAGACAAAAATGTTCGATATTCGACGCAAATCCATCGACTGGGCCGGTCGCAAGCTGACCCTCGAAACCGGGCGCATCGCCCGTCAGGCCGACGCCTCGGTCCTGGCCACCTACGGCGAGACCGTGGTCCTGGCCACCGTGGTGGCGGAAAAATCGCCCAAGCCCGGGCTCGACTTCTTCCCCCTGACCGTCAACTACCAGGAAAAGACCTATGCCGCCGGCAAGATCCCCGGCGGCTTTTTCAAGCGTGAAGGCCGTCCGTCGGAAAAGGAGACCCTGGTCTCCCGCCTGATCGACCGTCCGATCCGCCCCCTGTTCGTCAAGGGCTTCAAGAACGAGACCCAGGTCGTCGCCACCGTGCTGGCCCACGATCTGGAGAATGATCCCGACATCGTGGCCATGGTCGCCGTGTCCGCCGCCCTGACCCTGTCGGGCGTGCCCTTCATGGGCCCGATCGGCGCCGCCCGCGTCGCCTTCATCGATGGCGAATACGTCTTGAACCCCACCCAGGACCAACTGGGCGAAGGCAACAAGATGGACCTGGTGGTCGCCGGCACCCACGACGCGGTGATGATGGTCGAGTCCGAGATCCAGGAACTGACCGAAGATCAGGTTCTGGACGGCGTGATGTTCGCTCACCGCGGCTTCCAGCCGGTGATCGACGCGATCATCGAACTGGCCGAACACGCCGCCAAGGAGCCCTGGGACTTCCACGCCGAGGACCTGACCCCCCTGATCGGCAAGATCACCGACCTGGTCGGCGAAGACCTCAAGGCCGCCTACAAGCTCACCGCCAAGGCCCAGCGCCACGCGG
>JARLIP010000251.1 GCA_031291685.1 Caulobacteraceae bacterium
CCCGCGGCGCCCGAGCCCGCGCCGGTTCCCACCCCGGCCCCGCCGCCCAGGCCCGCTCCGGTCAAGCCCGCCCCGTCCCCGCCGACGCCGCCCAAGCCGACACCGCCTAAACCGGTTCCGCCCAAGCCGGTTTCGCCCAGGCCCGCGCCGCAGCCGACGCCCAAACCCGCTCCGGCCCAGCCCGCTCCGGTCAAGCCAGCGCCGACCCCGCCTAAACCCGCGCCAACCAAACCGGCCCCGGCCAAGGCGGAAAAAAGCTTCGACCTCGACGCCCTGGCCGCCAGCCTCAACAGCACCGGCAGCCACGCCGCCGGCTCGCGCCAGTCCTCCGCCGCCAAGGGGCCGCCCCGGCCCGAGACCGCGGTCAAGGCGCAATTGACCAACGGCGCCGGCAACGCGGCGACGAACGGCGCGTTGAACTCCATGGGCGCGGAACTGCAGCGTCTGTGGAACCCCAATTGCGACGTGATCGGCGCGGCCAATGTGGACATCATCCTGACTTTCCGCCTGGCGCCCAACGGCCGGTTGATCGGCCAGCCGACCTCTCCGGCCGACAACAGCAATGATCCCGTGGTCAAGTCGGCCCTGGACCGGGCCCGGCGGGCGGTCAATCAAGGGGCGCCGTTCGACAACCTGCCGCCTCAATTGTATGGGATCCCGATCCCTGTCAGATTCAACGCTAGCAAGGCCTGCGCGAACCGATGAGCCGACAAGACCCATCCTTGCCTATCCTTCGCCTGTGCTGCGCGTTGCTGACCGCTCTGGGACTCTGGACCGCCGGCGCCCAGGCGGCCCGCGCGGACGTGACCATCGACGTCAACCAGGGCGTGACCCAGCCCCTGCCCATCGCCGTGCCGGGCTTCAGCGGCGCGGCGCCCTATGGGGACGACATCGCCAAGGTGATCGAGGGCAATCTGCTTCGCTCGGGGCTGTTCAGGCCGCTGGATTCCTCGACCTTCACCGAGAAGACCCTGGATGTGAACATTCAGCCCAGGTTCGACGCCTGGAAGCAGATCAACGCCCAGGCCCTGATCAACGGCCAGGTCACGGTGGACCCGGACGGGCGGCTGCGCGTGGATTTCCGCCTGTGGGACGTCTATTCCTCGCAGCAGCTCCTGGGACTGCAGTTCACCACCACGCCGGACAACTGGCGCCGGGCCGCGCACAAGATCTCCGACGCGGTCTATGAGCGTCTGACCGGCGAGAAGGGTTATTTCGACACCCGCATCGTGTTCGTCGCCGAGAGCGGTCCCCGAACCAAGCGGGTGCGTCGCCTGGCGATCATGGACCAGGACGGGGCCAATCCCAGCTATCTGACCGAGGGCGCGACCCAGGTCTTCACCCCCCGCTTCTCGGCCACCAGCCAGGAAATCACCTACATGGCCCTGAGGGACGACGGGGCCTCGCTCTATCTGTTCAACATCGAGACCGGCCGCCAGGAGACCCTCGGGCATTTCAAGGGGATGGTGTTCGCCCCCCGCTTTTCCCCGGATGGGAACAAGGTGGCCTTCTCCATCGAACAGCGGGGCAATACCGACATCTATGTGATGGACCTTCGCTCGCGCGGCGCCACGCGCCTGACCTCCGATCCGTCCATCGACACCTCTCCAGCGTTTTCGCCGGACGGCTCCAAGCTGGTGTTCAATTCCGACCGGGGCGGCTCGCCGCAGCTCTATGTGATGAACGCCGACGGCACGGGCCAGCATCGGATCTCTTTCGGCGAAGGACGCTACACCACCCCGGTCTGGTCCCCTCGTGGAGACCTGATCGCCTTCACCAAGCAGACCGGCGGCACCTTCCATATCGGGGTGATGCGCCCCGATGGCTCGGGGGAGCGGATCTTGACCACCAGCTATCTGGACGAGGGCCCGACCTGGGCGCCGAACGGCCGTGTGCTGATGTTCTTCCGTGAGTCTCCCGGCTCGCCGGCCCGGCTGTGGACCATCGATGTGAGCGGTCGCGTGGAGCAGGCCGAGCCCTATAAGGGCTCCGCCTCCGATCCCGCCTGGTCGCCGCTGCTAAATTGATCGAAATGCCGCTGAAACGCATATGGGTAAGGAATTTTCGGGATTTCAGCCCGCGCCAGCGTCACTATGTAGGGGGCTCTCCAATGCATGGCCAAGGAGCAAGAAGATGAGTTTTGATATGCGGCGCCTGACGAGGTTGGCGCTGGTGGCGGGCGCGGCGATGTCCATCGCCGCCTGCGCCTCCCACCCCAAGCCGGAACCGGCGCCCGCGCCGGCCCCGCAGCCCCCGCCGGCTCAGACTCCCTACACCCCGCCGCCGGCCCCCGTGGCCGAGCAGCCCACTGGCCCGATCCCCGGCTCGGTGCAGGATTTCGTCATCAACGCCGGCGACCGGGTCTATTTCGACACCGACAAGTTCGATATCCGCGCCGACGCCGATCCGATCCTGGCCCAGCAGGCCGCCTGGCTGAGCCGCTATCCGCAGGTCAAGGTGCGGGTCGAGGGCAACGCCGACGAACGGGGCACCCGCGAATACAACTTCGCCCTGGGCTCGCGCCGGGCCAACTCGATCCGCGACTATCTGGTGGCCCATGGGGTCGCCGCTGGCCGCATCGAGACGGTGTCCTACGGCAAGGAACGCCCGGTCGATCCGGGCACGGGCGAGGACGCCTGGCAGCATAACCGCAACGGCCACACCACCATCACCGACGGCGCCCGCTAGGGCCTGACGGTTCTTTCCAGGCCGCCGCCCGCGTGTCCCTCGAAGGGGGCGCGGGCGGATGGTTCTGACTTGCCGCGCACCGGCGGGATGCGGTCAGACTGGACCGGTTCCCCGCCTAAGGGCCATGATCACCCCATGTCGATCCCCCACTCCTTGGCCACCCCCTCCCGGGCGGCTCTCGCCCTGGCCCTCGCCAGCCTGACCCTGTCCCTGGCCCCCGCGCCGGTCCTCGCCCAGACCGACGAGCCTTCCGGTCCCGCCGCCCGGACCCAGACCGCGTCCCCGGCGCCCGCTCCCGACGAGCCGCCCAAACGGCGGGTGGACCGGCTGGAGCGGGAGGTGAACGAGGTTCGCTCCATCGTCCTGCAGGCCCGGGCCACGGGCCATCCGGTGGAGATCAAGGACGCGGGCCCCGACCCGGATATGATCGACCTTCAGGGCAAGATAAACGACCTGGAGGCGACGATCCGCGGCCAGACCGGCCAGATCGAGGCCCTGAGCCACGACGTGGCCCAGGCCAGGCAGGACGCGGCCACCGCCCAGAGCGCCGCCGCCGCCCTGGCGGACCGTCTGGACAAGCTGGAAAAGCAGGTGGCCGGACAGATCCCTCCGCCCCCGCCCCCGCCGCCCCCGGCGGGTGAAGCGCCCCAGGCGGGCCAGGCCGCGCAGGCCGACGCCGGCGATCCAAAGGCCGCCTACGCCCAGGCCCGGCAGTTGCTGCTGAACGGCGACTATCCGGCCGCCTCCACGGCCTTCCAGGCCTATCTCGACCGCTATCCCTCCAGCGCCAACGCCAATGCGGCGCGCTACTGGCTGGGGGAGATCAAATATGTTCAGGAGGACTATGCCGGCTCGGCCACGGCCCTGATCGGCGCCATCCGCGGCTGGCCCCAGACCCCCTGGGCGCCCGACGCGGTGGTCAAGCTGGCCCAGGCCCTGGTGCGCCTGAACAAGAATCCCGACGCCTGCTCGACCTTGATCGAGTTCGACCGCCACTATCCCAAGGCCACAGCCGCCTCCAAGACCCGGGCCGCGGCGGTGCGCACCCAGGCCCAGTGCGCCAAGTGACGTGGACGGGCTCCAGCCGCCGCTCGGCCTAACCGCCCTCGACCGCCGGCTGGATCGGGGGAGCCGTGATCCGATCGCGGTGGCCTATTCCGGGGGCGGGGATTCCCTGGCGGCCCTGATTACCGTCAAGGCCTGGGCCGATCGCGCCGGCCGGCCGGTGATCGCCCTGCACGTGGACCATGGCCTGCAGGCCGCCAGCGGCGACTGGGCCAGGCTCGCCGCCCGAAACGCCGAGCGCTTGGGCGCCGATTTTCGCCTGCTGCCCTGGATCGGCGACAAGCCGGCCACGGGGCTGTCCGCCGCCGCCCGGATCGCCCGCCACACCCTGATCGCCGAGGCCGCCCGAGCGGCCGGGGCCAAGGTCGTGGTGCTGGGCCACACCGCGGACGACCGTCTCGAAGCCGATTGGATGCGGGCCGAGGGGGCGAGCCTGGGGCGTCCCGCTGAATGGCGCCCCTCGCCGATCTGGCCGCAAGGGCGGGGGATCTTCCTGCTGCGCCCGCTCCTGGCCCTGGGCCGGGCCCAGATTCGTCAGGCCTTGGCGGATTGCGGCCTGGACTGGATCGAGGACCCCGCCAATGCTGATCCCAGGTCCCTGAGGGCCCGGGCGCGGGCGGCCCTGGCTGGCGAGGTGAGGGTGGGTCTGGCCAACCGCGATGATGGCCGCCCTGACCCCCTCGCCGCCGCGGCGCCATCGGTGTCCGTCAGTCCGGAGGGGGTGTTTCGCATCGCCCGGAGCGATCTGCTGGCCCTGTCGCCGGACCTTGGCCGCCGGTTGCTGGCCAGCGCCCTGGTCTGCGCCGGGGGCGGCTCACGCCCGCCTCGGCGGGAGCGTCTGGAGGCCCTGTGGGCGCGCTTGGCCGCATCCGAGCCCTTCACCGCCTCCCTGGCCGGCGCCCGCCTGGAGGCGGGGGCGGTGATCGAGATCTGCCGCGAGGCCGGGGACTATCGCCGTCACGGGGCGCCGGTCCTGACCCTTCAGCCCGGGGAGGTGGGGGTGTGGGACGGCCGGGTGCTGGTCACGAATGGGGGCGAGCGGCCCGTGACCATCGCCCCCCTGGCCGGCTTGATCGCCCGTCTGCCCGTCCGCCAGCGCCAGGCCTTGGGGAGTGTTCCCCCGGCGGCGCGGGGCGGCCTGCCGGCGATGCTGTCCGCGCAGGCGGTGACTCCGCTCCTGGCCCTTGACGGCGCCGATAATGTGAGATCCTCAGGGGTGGATGCGAAATCCCTTGTATTGGCCCGTTTTTCGGCCGCTATCGGAGGGATTTCGAAAGAACCGGAAATCTAGATTGCACCGCGACGCCAAGGCGCGTGGCGAAATGAGTCCAGGCGTCCTATGTTTGGACGCTCAGACACCCTATCGAGGGCGAAGGAATGAATCTGCGTAATCTGGCCATCTGGGCGTTTATCGCCGTTGTGCTGGTCGGCATTTACACGATGATGAACCAGCGCGCGACCAGCGCGAGCGGCGGCGAGGTCACCTATTCGCAGCTGCTTCATCAGATCGACGCCGGCCACGTGAAGTCCGCCGTGCTGCGCGGCGAGAGCGTCGAGGCCAAGGTCGCCGACGACAAGACCATCACCGCCGTGACACCGTTCAATCAGGACGAGTTGGTCAAGCGGCTTGAAACCGCCGGCGCCGACATCCAGGTCAAGCAAACCGGGGGCATCACCCCGGTCAGCGTGCTGGTGCAGCTGCTGCCGATCCTGCTGATCGCCGGGGTGTGGATCTTCTTCATGCGTCAGATGCAGGGCGGCGCTCGGGGCGCCATGGGCTTTGGCAAGTCCAAGGCCCGCCTGCTGACCGAGAACAAGAACCGCGTCACCTTCGACGACGTCGCCGGTGTGGACGAGGCCAAGGAAGAGCTGTCCGAGATCGTCGACTTCCTGAAGGATCCGGGCAAGTTCCAGAAGCTGGGCGGCAAGATCCCAAAGGGCGCCCTGCTGGTTGGCCCTCCGGGCACCGGTAAGACCCTGCTGGCCCGCGCCGTGGCCGGCGAGGCGGGCGTGCCCTTCTTCACCATCTCCGGCTCGGACTTCGTGGAAATGTTCGTGGGCGTCGGCGCCAGCCGCGTGCGCGACATGTTCGAGCAGGCCAAGAAGAACGCCCCCTGCATCATCTTCATCGACGAAATCGACGCCGTGGGCCGCCATCGTGGCGCGGGCCTGGGCGGCGGCAATGACGAGCGCGAGCAGACCCTCAACCAGTTGCTGGTCGAGATGGACGGCTTTGAGGCCAATGAAGGCATCATCCTGGTGGCTGCGACCAACCGTCCGGACGTGCTGGACCCGGCCCTGCTGCGTCCGGGCCGCTTCGACCGTCAGGTGGTGGTGCCCAATCCCGACGTGACCGGCCGCGAGAAGATCATCCGCGTGCACATGCGCAATGTGCCCCTGGCCACCGACGTCAATGTCCGCACCCTGGCCCGGGGCACCCCCGGCTTCTCCGGGGCGGATCTGGCCAATCTGGTCAACGAAGCCGCCCTGATGGCCGCCCGCCGCAACAAGCGGATGGTCTCGATGTACGACTTCGAGATGGCCAAGGATAAGGTCATGATGGGCGCCGAGCGCAAATCCATGGCCATGAGCGAAGAGGAAAAGCGCAACACGGCCTATCACGAGGGCGGCCACGCCCTTGTGGCCCTGACCGTCCCCGGCGCCGACCCCGTGCACAAGGCCACCATCATTCCCCGGGGCCGCGCCCTGGGCATGGTCATGCAACTGCCCGAGGGCGACCGCTATTCCATGAACTACCAGCAAATGACTTCCAGGCTGGCGATCATGATGGCCGGTCGGGTGGCGGAAGAGCTGATCTTCGGCAAGGACAAGATCACCTCGGGCGCCTCCAGCGACATCCAGGCGGCCACCAGTCTGGCCCGCAACATGGTCACCCGTTGGGGCTATTCCGAGGCCCTGGGCACTGTCTCCTATGGCGACAATCAGGAAGAAGTGTTCCTGGGTCACTCGGTGGCGCGCACCCAGAACGTCTCGGAAGACACCGCCCAGAAGATCGACTCCGAGGTCCGGCGTCTGGTTCAGACGGGTCTGGACGAGGCCCGCCGCATCCTCACCGAACGGCTGGACGACCTGCACACCCTGGCCAAGGGGCTGTTGGAATACGAAACCCTCAGCGGCGATGAGATCATCAATGTGATGAAGGGCATTCCGCCGATCCGCGACGACGCCGAGGAAAAGCGCCCCGTCGGGCCGGCCGTGTCCGTGCCGCTGACCCATGCGGACCCCAAGCCGGCGTGACCTTCGGGACGTGCCGGGTGATGGGGGTGGTCAACACCACCCCCGACAGCTTTTCCGACGGCGGTCGCTTCCTTGAGGAGGCGGTCGCCGTTTCTCATGCCCGGCGCCTGATCGAGGAAGGCGCGGACATCCTCGACATCGGCGGCGAGTCCACCCGCCCGGGTTCCGACCCCGTGCCCGAGGCCGAGGAGATCGCCCGGGTGGTTCCGGTGATCGCCGCCATCCGTCGCTTCAGTCCAATCCCGATCTCGGTGGACACCATGAAGCCGGGAGTGGTCCGGGCCGCCATGGTCGCGGGGGCGGATATCTGGAACGACGTCAGCGCGCTCAGCCATGCCCCGGACAGCCTGTCCGTGGCCGCCGGGCTGGGCTGCGAGGTGGTGCTGATGCACATGCGGGGCGAGCCGCGCTCCATGCAGCACGCGCCGGCCTATGAGGATGTGGTGGCCGAGGTCCGCGCCTATCTCGCCGCCCGGGCTGAGGCCGCGATCGCCGCCGGGGTGGCCAGGGATCGGATCTGGCTCGATCCCGGCATCGGCTTTGGCAAGCGCCTGGAACATAACCTGGCCCTGATCGCCCATCTGGACCGCTTGGTGGCCCTGGGCTTTCCGGTGCTGCTGGGGGTCAGCCGCAAGCGCTTCATCCAGGCCATCGACCCGTCGGCGGTGGAGCCGCAAAGCCGTCTCGCCGGCTCCCTGACCGTGGCCCTGGAAGGCGCCCGGGCCGGGGTGGCCGCCGTGCGGGTCCACGATGTGGCCCAGACCGTCCAGGCGCTCAAGGTCGCCGCCGCCATCGAGGGGGCGGGCTAAAGCCCCTCCCCAAATCGGGCTGGGCGCGCTATCGCCTGGGTCCATGACCCAATCCTCCTTAGGCCGCGTCCTGATCATCGCCGGTTCCGACTCCGGGGGCGGAGCAGGCGTCCAGGCCGACATCAAGACGGTCACGGCCCTGGGGGGCTATGCGGCCACCGCCATCACCGCCATCACGGCCCAGAACAGCCTGGGGGTCCAGGGGATCCAGCCGGTCAGCCCGGCCATGATCGCCCTCCAGGCCCGCGCCGTGCTCAGCGACATCGGCGCCGACGCCATCAAGACCGGCATGCTGGGCGCCCGGGACGTGGTGGAGACCGTGGCCCAGATCCTGGACGAGGCGCGGGTTCCCGCCGTGATCGATCCGGTGATGGTGGCCAAGGGTGGGGCGGCCCTGCTCGATCCCAACGCGGTGGACGCCCTTCGCGCCCTCCTGATCCCCCGGGCGGCCCTGTTCACCCCCAACGCCCCGGAGGCCGAGGTGCTCACGGGCCTGACCATCGCCACCGCCGACGATCTGCGCCGGGCTGGAGAGCGCCTGCTGGAGGCCGGAGCCCGGGCGGTGCTGATGAAGGGCGGCCATGTTCCCGGCGAGACCGTCACCGACATCCTGATGACCCCGGGGGGCGAGACCAGCTTTTCCGGCCCCCGGCTGGAGACCCGCCACACACACGGCACCGGCTGCACCCTTGCGTCCGCCTGCGCCGCCGGCCTGGCCCAGGGCCTCACCCTCAGCGACGCCGTCGCCCGGGCCTGGGCCTATGTGGCCGAAGCCATCCGCCACGCCCCCGGCTTCGGCGCCGGCGCGGGACCCCTCGATCACGGCTGGGCGTTGCGGAGGCCGTAATGGACCCCCTCGAACCCCGCCTGACCCAGATCCTCGGGGCCAGTCCGACCCTGATGCGGGTGCTGGGGATCGCCCGGGACCTGGACCTGCCCGATTGGCGGATCGTATCGGGGGCGGTCTATCAGACGGTGTGGAACGCGCTTACCGGCCGGGCGCCGGACTATGGGATCAAGGACTACGACCTGGTCTATTTCGACGGCGCGGATCTCAGCTACGAGGCCGAGGACGTGCACATCCGCTGGGCGGCGGCGGTCTATCCGGCGGACCTGTCGCCCCTGGTGGAGGTGCGCAACCAGGCGCGGGTGCATCTGTGGTTCGAGGCCCACTTCGGCGAGGCCTATGCGCCCCTGTCGCGGACCGACGAGGCCTTGGAGCGGTTCGTCTCGCCGGCCTATGGCGTGGGGGTTCGGCTGGAGGCGGACGGGCGGATCGATGTGGCCGCGCCCTTTGGCCTGGAGGACATCTTCGCCATGCGCCTGCGCCCCAATCCCCGGCGGGGGCTGGCGTCCGGCTGGTCGCGGGTGACCGAGGGCGTCAGGGCGCGCTGGCCCGAGGTGGTCGTGGAAGGACCCACATAGGGGCGGCTCAGATCAGGGTGCGGCTGTCGGCGGCGGAGGAGGCGAGGGCGGCCTTGATCACGGTCAGGCCGCGCTCCAGGGTCTCAAGGTCCGGCGGCCCGCCCAGGCACAGGCGCAGGCCGAACATGGCCGCGCGGTCCAGGATCGGCCCGTCCGGCGGGGTCAGCTCCACGCCCCCCCGCAGGGCCCGGCCGGCGACCCTTTCCGCCTCCAGTTCGGCCATGGGTAGCCACAGGTGCGGGGCCGCCGCCATGGCCGGGCGCTCCACCGCCGCGCCCAACACCCTCAGGGCCAGCTTCGTGCGGGCCTCCAACGCCAGGCGATTGGCGGTCAGGATCGCCTGGGCGGTTCCATCCTCGATCCAGCTGCTCCCCACCAGTCCGCCGAGGCTCGGGGCGCCGAGAGCGATGGCGTGCAGCACCCCCAAAGCGCGCTCAGTCAGGCCGCTGTCCCGGGGCAAGACCAGCCAGCCCGTGCGCAGGCCGGGGGCCACGGCCTTGGACAGGGCGCTGACGAACAGCACCCGTTCGGGCGCCAGGGCGGCCAGGGGTGTCAGGGACGGCAGGCCATAGCCCCCGGCATAGGCGCCGTAGAGATCATCCTCCACCAGCCACAGGCCCAGCCCGCGGGCGACCTCGGCGATGTCCCGGCGGCGGGCCGCGCCCATCAGGCGGGCGGTGGGGTTCTGGGTGGGCAGGACATAGGCGACCTTGGCCCCGCTTTCGATGGCCGCGCGCTCCAGGCCCTCGGGCGTCAGGCCCTGTTCGTCCATGGCCGCGCCGACCAGACGATAGTCCATATGGGCGGCCAGGCCCTTGAGGCCGGCGAAGGTCGCGGCCTCGGCGATCAACGCATCTCCCGGGCGGCAAAGCACCCCCAGGGCCACGGCCACCCCCTGTTGGGCGCCCGCGCAGCAGATCAGCTGGTCCGCCGTCAGGTCCGGCCAGTCATGCAGTCCGCGCAGCCACTGGGCGCCCATGGCCTTGTCCTCGGCGTGACCGCCGGGGGGCGCATAGCCGATCCGCTCGGCCAGGCCGGACAGGCGGGACAGATGCGCGAGGGTCGCGGCGATGTGCGGCTCGGCCGCGCCCGGGGGCGGAATGCTGCGGGCCATGTCGATGGGACCGTCCGGGGCGGGGCGAGGGCCCGCGACGGACCCTCCGGCCACGAAGCTGCCCCGCCCCACATGGCTCGTCAGCAGGCCCAGTCGTTCGGCCTCGGCATAGGCCCGGGTGACGGTGCCCACCCCAATCTTGAGTTGGTAGGCCAGCTCCCGCTGGGGCGGCAGGCGATCGCCGGGGCGCAGGGCGCCCGTCTCGATGTCGGCGGCCAGGGCGTCCGCCAGACGCTCATAGACCGGCGCCGGACCGGCGGGGAGGGTGGGGGTCCACATGGGATTGTAATTGTACCAGTGACAATATTGATTTTGACACAGTGATAATCTCGCGAGATGTCTCTGTCCATTCCGCGTTTGGGAGACAAGATCATGCGCCAGTGGACCATCGACGCCTTCGCCTCGGCCCCGTTCAAGGGCAATCCGGCCTGCGTGGTCGAACCCTTCGACGCCTGGCCCGACACCGCCTGGATGCAGAGCCTGGCGGCGGAGAACAATCAGGCCGAGACCGCCTTCCTGCTGAAGACCAGCGATCCGGCGCGGTTCGGCCTGCGCTGGTTCACGCCAGCGGTGGAGGTTCCCCTGTGCGGCCACGCCACCCTGGCCTCGGCCCACGCCCTGTTCGCCGAGATGGGCGTCCCGGCGCCCGCCATCGCCTTCGAGACCCTGCAATCGGGGGTGCTGACCGTCAGCCGCTCGGGCGATCTGATCGAGATGGACTTTCCCGCCAACCCGCCCCGGCGGATCACCGCCCCGGAGGGCTTGGCCGAGGCCCTGGGCGCCGAGCCTGGCGAGGTCTGGCTCGGCCAGTACCTGATCGCGGTCCTGTCCAGCGAGACGGCGGTGCGCGATCTGGAACCGGATCTCGCCCGGCTGAAGGTGATCGGGGCCGAGGCCTCCGCCGGGCGGGGCAATGTCTCGGTGGCGGCGCTCGCCGATCCGGGACGGGACTATCAGGTGGTCAGCCGCTTCTTCGCCCCTGGCTCGGGCATTCCGGAGGACCCCACCACCGGTTCGGCCCACTGCATGCTGGGTCCGCTGTTCGCGGACAAGCTGGGCCAGGCCGCCTTGCGCTTCCACCAGGCCTATCCGGGGCGGGGCGGCGATCTTGAGGTGGAGGTTCGCGGTGATCGGGTCCTGCTGAGAGGGCGGGCGGTCACCGTCCTGGAGGGGCGGCTGCGGCTGTAGGACGCCTTACCCCAGGCCAACGGTCTCGCGCGTGACGTCCCACAGGCGGTCGGCGCCCGCGGGGTCGAGAGCCCAGGGCGCGACGCCGCCATAGCGGGAGTTGGGGTCGGCGGGCGGGGCCTGGGCGCAGTTCTCCAGATAGAGCCCGCCCACGCCCTCAAGCTCGTCGCCCAAGGCCGCCCAAAGGCTGGTGGAGGCGCCCTGTTCGGTGGTCTTGAAGCCGGGGGGCGTATTGCCGGCCTCGTCGATCCAGCCCATGGCCATCATCTCTTCCTTGGGCATGTGCCGCTGAAGCGGGGTGATGATGCCGCCGGGCATGACCGCATTGGCGGTGACCCCCAGGTCCCTGAAGCGGGCGTTGAAGCCGGCGGCGAACAGGGCGTTGGCGGTCTTGGACTGGCCGTAGGCCTCCCACTTGTCATAGGGGCGCGTGCGATAGTGGATGTCGTCCCACAGCATGTCCGAGCGGCGATGGCCGGTGGAGGACAGCTGCACCACCCGGGCCGTGCGGCCCGGCGCGGCGGCCTTCTCCAGGGCCGGCGTCAGGCCCAGGGTCAGGGCGGCGTGGCCGAAGTGGTTGGTCCCGATCTGCATCTCCAGGCCGTCGGTGGTGTAGGTCTGGGGGCAGGCCATGACGCCGGCGTTGTTGATCAGGATATGGACCGGCGCCCCGCCCCAGTCGTCGACGAAGGCGCGGACGGAGGCCAGGTCCGACAGGTCCAGGCGCATCACCCGGGCGGCGGGGCGTTTGGTCACCGCGTTGATCTCATCGGCCACGGCCTGTCCGGCCTCAAGGTTGCGCACGGCCAGGATGGTCTCGGCGCCGGCCTCGGCCAGGGCGCGGGCGGTCTCCACCCCGATGCCCGAGGCCGATCCAGTGACGATGGCGGTCCGGCCGGTCAGGTCATGGCCGGCGGCCACCTCCCGGGCGGTGCTGAAGGCGCCGAAGGGCGAGGTGATGGGGTCGGTCATGACGAGCTCCCTCCCTGAGGCGCGGCGCGTGGATCGCGCCGTCGTTGGGCTCTCAGGTCACCGCACGGTACCAGACGACGCCTTCCTCGTCGCGTGTGGTTTGCGCCCGACCCCGGCCAATCAGACAGTTCAGGTGCGCCAGGCCCTCGCCAGTGGCCATGCCCAGCAGCTCTGGCCCGATCCGGCGGGCGAACAGGGCGCCGAACACGTCGATGGCCCGCCTGGGCTCGGCCAGGGTCTTTTCCAGCCGGTCCAGGCCCCGCTCGTGACCGCGGATCAGGTAGTCCAACCGCGCGTGCAGGCCGATGAAGGGATCGTTGTGCGCCGGCAGGACCAGCACATCGTCGGGGACCAGGGTCTTGATCCGCGCCAGGGAGGTCAGCCAGTCGGTCAGGGGATCGGCCGCCGGTTCGGTGGGGAAGACCGAGACATTGGAGGAGATCCGCGGCAGGACCTGATCGCCGGAGATGAACAGCTTCAGTTCCGGGCAATAGAGGCAGGCGTGTTCCGGGGAATGGCCCGAGCCGGTGACCACCCGCCAGGCCTGATCGCCGATGGTCACCTCGTCGCCGTCCTTCAGCCGGTGATAGCTGTCGGGCAGCTGATAGATGGCCTTGCCGAAGCCGCCGAAGCGGGCGCGGTAGGTTTCCAGGGCCTCCTCGTCCCAGCCGCAGCCGCGATAGAAGTCGATGGCGTCCTGAGGCGCCTCGCGGCCGGTGTCGGCGAACAGCATCCGGCATTGCAGATATTCCAGCCGGGTCATCCAGGTGCGGGCGCCGAACTTGCGGCCGATCCAGCCGGCCAGGCCGATATGGTCGGGGTGCAGGTGGGTGACGAACACCCGGGTGATCGGCTTGCCGCCCAAGGCCTCGGCGAACAGCTTGCGCCAGGCGCGGGAGGTCTCCTGGGTCTGCATCCCGGTGTCCACCACCGCCCACCCCTCGCCGTCGGCGATGGCCCAGACATTGATGAAGGCCAGGGAACCGCCCAGGGGCATGCGCATCCACAATACGCCGGGCGCCACCTCCACCGCCTCACCATATTCGGGGGTGGTCTCCAGGGGATAGATCAGGGTCGGCCGGCGGTCGGCGGGGTCCTGTTCGCGGCCGCCATCGGGGCCCCGTTCAATGCCATCGGCCATGTCCACCCTCCCTCGAGCTCGGTTTCGGCTCACATTCACTTTGGGGGTAAAGATCAAAGCCCGCCACGTCCAGCCGGCGCCTTCGCGGCGGACCCCTTCGCGGGGGCTCTCAGGGCGGACATTGTATCGCCATGACTTGGGCCGAGCTTGACCCATGACGCCGGCGCGCGTTTAAGCTCCGCGACAAGAGGGACCCACCCCAGGAGAACAGATGATGAGGCGTTTTGGAATTGGTCTTGCGCTGGCCATGGCGGCGGCGACCCTGATGGGAGCCACGGCCAGCTACGCGAAGGACAAGGACACCTCGGCGGCCGAGCTTCCGCCCCTGCTGGCCGCCGGTAAGGTGCCCTGCACCCTCGCCGATTCCCGCTTCATCGGCGAAGGCGTCGGCTCGGACAAGATCAAGGCGAAATACTATGAGGCCGCCTGTAAGGAAGGTCTCGGCTATGTGCTGATCGTCAAGGAAAAGAATCCGGTCCCGGAATCCTATGACTGCTTTTCCACCGCCGTGCCCGGTCCCGACGGCAAGCCCGGCGGACTGGCTTGCAAGCTACCCGCCAACGCCAAGCCTCAGGACGGTCTCCAGGCTCTGCTGGCCAAGGCCGAGCATCCCTGCACTATCGTCAAGTCCCGCCTGATCGGCTCGTCGGACACCCGCACCTTCACCGAAGTGGCCTGCCAGGACGGCCAGGGCTATATCTACGGCTTCGCCCGCAAGACCGGCGGCGAGGCTCCGGTGCAGCTGAGCTGCATCGATCCGGCGGCCAAGGACAATCTCAAGTGCCAGCTGACCGATCCGGACAAGCTGCTGACCAGCGTCACCGCCGGCCTGATGGCCTCCAGCGGCAAGGCCTGCACGGTGAAGGATCGCCGCTATATCGGCGCCACCACCGATGGCACCGGCCTCTATGAGGTCGCCTGCGACAGCGGCAAGGGCTACATGCTGGAAACCACGGGCGACAAGCTGAAGGACGCCCTGGATTGCGCCGTGGCCGTCAACATCGCTGGGGGCTGCACCCTGACCGACAGCCGCGCCGCTGAGACCGCTCAGAGCGCCCTCTATTCCAGCTTGGCCAAGAAGGCCGGCTTCGACTGCGCCGTCGCCAAGTATGCGCCCTTCCCCGTGCAGGGGGCCAACGAGGTCGTCGAACTGCAATGCTCCAACCGTCCCGACGGCGGCGTCGGCGTGTTCCCCGTCAGCGGCGGCAAGCCGATGGTCTATGACTGCCTGCGCGCCCAGGCCGAAGGCTATCGCTGCTCCTTCTCCAAGGAAGAGGCGGTCCTGCCCAAGCTGTCCGCCCAACTGGTGGCCAAGGGCAAGGGCTCCTGCGTGGTCAGCGGCGCCCGCGCCTTCGGCCGCACCACCAGCTCCGATCTGGTCGAAGTGGCCTGCGCCGACGGCGGTTCGGGCTGGGTGATGGAGTATCCGACCTATGGCAATGAGCCGAGCGCGCTTCTGAACTGCGCCCAGGCCGCGGCCGGCGGCAGCGGCGGTTGCCAACTGCCCACCAACAAGAAGAAGTAGGCTTCAGATCTCACGACGATCTGGACGCGATCAGCCCGCCGGTTCGCCGGCGGGTTTTTTCGTGGCCCGGCTTTTTCGTGGGAGGAGGCAGGCTGTTCGAGCGCGCTTGACCTAGCGTTCGCGGGGCCTAATGGTGCGCGCCGAAAATCAAACAACTGTTTGGGAGCGCGTCCATGAACCTCTTCGATCTCACCGGCAAGGTCGCCATCGTCACCGGATCCTCCCGGGGCATCGGCAAGGCCATCGCCGAGCGCCTGGCCGAGCAGGGGGCCAAGGTGGTGATCTCCTCGCGCAAGGCTGGTCCCTGCGAAGAGGTGGCCGCGTCGATCAACGTCGCCCATCCAGGCGCGGCCATCGCCGTGCCGGCCAATATCTCCACCAAGGAAGACCTTCAGCGCCTGGTGGACGAGACCCGCAAGGCCTTCGGCCAGATCGACATCCTGGTCTGCAACGCCGCCTCCAACCCCTATTACGGGCCGATGGAGGGCATCAGCGACGATCAGTTCCGCAAGATCCTGGACAACAATATCGTCTCCAACCATTGGCTGATCCAGATGGTCGCGCCGGAGATGCGCGCGCGCAAGGAAGGCTCGATCGTGGTGATCTCATCCATCGGCGGCCTGCGCGGCACCCCGATCATCGGCGCCTACGCCATTTCCAAGGCCGCCGACATGCAACTGGCCCGCAACCTGGCCCACGAGTTCGGCCCCGACAATGTGCGGGTCAACTGCATCGCCCCGGGCCTCGTCAAGACCGACTTCGCCAAGGCGCTGTGGGACACGCCCCAGGCCGAGACACGCTCCAGCCAGGCTATCCCCCTGCGCCGCCTGGGCGAGCCGGACGACATCGCCGGCGCCGCGGTCTATCTGGCGTCCCGTGCGGGCGCCTGGATGACCGGACAGGTGATGGTGGTCGATGGCGGCAACACCATCTGAGGCCATGGGGCGATTCTCGGCGGCGGGGTTCGGGCGATTTCAGCGCCCATCCTTGGCGCGGGCTCGATATTTTCTGTCATCCCGTCGCTAGCCCGCCGCCCGGGCCAGATCCCGCGCCTTGGCCAGGCGGCGAACGCCTTCGTCCAGGGTCTCGTCGGCCTTGGAGAAGCACAGGCGCAGGATGTGGCTGACCGGGTCCTGTTCGTAGAAGGCCGAGACCGGGATCGCGGCCACCCCGACCGTCTTGACCGCCCGCAGGCAGAAGTCCCGGTCGGCCTCCTCGATTCCCGAGGCCTTCAGGTCGATATTGAGGAAATAGGTCCCCTGGCTGGGCAGGGTCGCGAACCCCTCGGCCCTCAAGGCCGCCTCCAGGCGGTCGCGGGAGCGGGCGAGGGTCGCGGGCATGGTCTCGAACCAATCCCCGCTGTTCTCCAGGCCCCAGGCCACGGCGGTCTGCAGGTTGGGCGGGGTGGTGAAGGTCAGGAACTGGTGGGCCTTGGCGATCACCCGGGTCAGGGGCGGGGCGGCGCTGATGAAGCCCACCTTCCAGCCGGTCAGGCCGAACATCTTGCCCGCCGAGCCGATCTTCACCGTACGCTCGCGCATGCCGGGGAAGGTCAGGAGGGAGCGGTGGACGTGGGGGGCGTAGATCACCTGCTCCCACACCTCGTCGCAGACGGCGACGGCGCCGTGGGCCACGCAGAACTCGGCCAGGAGGGCCAGATCCGCCTCGGGCAGCACGACCGCGGCCGGATTGAGCGGACTGTTGAGCACCACCACCCGGGTGCGCTCGGTGAACACCGCCTCCAGCATGGCGCGGTCGATGCGCCAGTGTGGCGGGGACAGCCGGGCCAGGCGAGGTGTGCCCCCGGCCAGGCGCACGATGGGCAGGTAGCTGTCATAGAGGGGCTGGAACAGCACCACCTCGTCCCCGGGCCGGATCAGGGCCAGGAGGCTGGCGGCGAGGGCCTCTGTGGCGCCCGAGGTGATGGTCACTTCGCTGCGCCAGTCCAGGTCCAGGCCCTGGGTGCGGGCATAGTGGCCCGCCACGGCCTCGCGCAGCTGGGGCAGGCCGGCCATGGGGGGATATTGGTTATAGCCGTCCAGCACCGCCTCGGCGGCCTTGCGGCGGATCGGCTCGGGGCCCGGATCGTCGGGAAAGCCCTGGCCGAGATTGATGGCGCCGGTCTCGCGGGCGAGGCCGGACATCTCTTCAAAGATGGTGGTGGGCAAGCTGGCGAAGATCGGATTGGGCATAGCGGCTGGATACTATAGCCGCGCGCTACGGCGAAGGTGGTTCACGTCCATCACCGCCAGGACAAGCCCGGCGGTGATGAAGTGAGCCCCTACGCGTCTTCGCGCATGCGCTTCTTGCGGAAGCTGGGGTTCAGCTGTTCCTTGCGCAGGCGGATGGCCTTGGGGGTGA
>JARLIP010000252.1 GCA_031291685.1 Caulobacteraceae bacterium
AAGAACGCGGCGGGCTTCGGCGTCGACTATCAGCGGCCGGTGATGGGCGTGACCGTCAGCGGGCACCTGGACGGCAACTATGCTGATGGCCAGTACACCAGCACCACCGACCCGACCGTGAGCGATGCGTCCTTCATCATGAACGGCCGTGTGGCGGTCAGCGACATCCGGCTGGGCGACACCACCGGACGTATGCAGCTGGCCTTCTGGGTGCGCAACCTGGCCGATGAGCAACACGCTTTCCTGAAGAACTACAACGCCGCCCTCGGGACCTATGGCATCTTCAACGAACCGCGCACCTTCGGCGTCGAAGCCCGGGTGAAATACTAAGGCCGCCTCCCCGGGGGGCGGCGAGGCCGTCGCCCTGGGGTTTTGATGTGTGTGGAGGAACTCATGGATCGCCGCCAATTCCTGATGAGCGCCACGGCCGCGGGCGCCGCCCTGGCCGCCGGGCCAGCCGCCCTGGCCTCGGCTCCCCTGGAGGGCCAGGCTATCCGTGACGCCCGTGGCCTTCGCCTGGTGTGGAACGCCAGGACCACGCCGATTTCGATCTTCGTCTCCTCCGACCCGGACGCCCAGCGCCCGTTCATGCGCACGCTCAAGACCGGGGTGCGGGGCGGCGTAGCCGAGGCGCCCCTGGGACCTTGGCCCAGGCCCTACTTCCTGCTGGAGGCCCAAGGCGGCGGCGAGGTCCGGGTTGCCGAGCGGCTGCTGCCGTTGCAGGGCGGACGCAATTTCCGTGACCTTGGGGGCTACCGCGCCGAGGACGGTCGGCAGGTGCGCTGGGGGCGGCTGTTCCGCTCCGGGGTGATGAGCGACCTGACCGCCGCCGACCAGGCCTATCTGACCAATCTGGGCATAAGGGTGATCTGCGACTTGCGAACTGTTCAGGAGCGGCGGGCCGATCCGAACCCGGTCCTGAGGGCCGACGCGCCGGAGGTGACGGCCACCGACTACGACATGAACGAGTCCCTGGCCAAGCTGGCCAAGGCGACCACCCGCGCCCAGGCGATCGACGTGTTCGCCGCGGCCTATGTGGCGTTCCTCGACACCCTGACCCCGCAATATACGGACATGTTCGCCCGTCTGGTGCGGCGCGAGGCGCCCCTGGCCATGAACTGTTCGGCGGGCAAGGACCGCACGGGGATGGGCTCGGCCTTGGTCCTGTCGGTGCTCGGGGTTCCCCGGGAGACGGTGATCGCCGACTACGCCCTGACCGAAACCTACACGCCGCCGTCCTTCTATATGAAGCAGATGGCCGCCGCCGGTTCGTCCCCTGGGGTTTCCGGCCAGCAGGCCCAGGCCTTCGCCCGGATGCCCCATGAAGTGTTGCAGGTGATCCTGGGCTCGGACCCGCGGGTGATGCGCCAGGCCCTGGCCGAGATTGACACCCGATATGGCGGCCCGGCCGCCCTGACCAAGGCACGGTTCGGCCTGACCGACGCCAAGATCGCGGCGCTGCGGGGGGCGTATCTGATCTGATGTCAACGGCGCTAGTGTTTGACCGCTGGGCTCGGCGTCCCCAACCGATTTTCCCGGCGAATGCCGGGATCCGATGACAAGGCTCAGGCTCTCTCCCTAAGAAGAGCCTCATATCACTTGCTACTGCGCCCTATGATCTGGACCCCGACCTTCGCCGGGGAGAACGGATCGGGGTAGGCCAGACCTCGATCGCCAAGCTTCAGAGTCAATCTCAATGGCCGTTGGTATGATCCCAACGCCCTTCAATTTGATCCTGGCCTTGGGGCTAGGCATTAGTGAAAAGCGCCCGCCAAGGGTTACCCCCCGGCGGGCCAAGTTGAGGCTCGGAGGGGCCAACCTCTGAACCGTCTGGGTGCTTATCACAGCGGGGCTAGCAAATGGTAACGCTTGCTGACGCCGCATGAGATGGAGCCGGAGCGAGAAAGGGGGCGATCAGAACTCTTCCCAGTCCGTGGCCGGGGCCGCGCCGCCGCCGCGTCCGCCGGCGGACAGGGTCTTCATCGCGGTGTGGGTTTTAGGCGTGGCTTGGGTGACCGGCCTTTGCGGGGCGTGGCGCGCGGGCGTTGGGCGGCCGGCGGGGCGTGGCGCGGCGCGGTTCTGGGCCAGATGGCCGACCTCGAAGCGGCCCACCAGGGCGGCGAGTTGCTCGGTCTCCTCGGCCATGGAGTGGCTGGCGGCGGTGGACTGCTCGACCATGGCCGCGTTCTGCTGCACCACCTGATCCATCTGGTTCACGGCGCTGTTGACCTGATGCAGTCCGGTGGACTGTTCCTGGACCGAGAGGGCGATCTGGGTGACCACGCCGTTGATCTCGCCGACCTTGGTGAGGATGCGGGCCAGAGCCTCGCCGGTCTGGCGCACCAGGTCCACCCCGGCGCCGACCTGCTGGGACGAGGCGCTGATCAGGGTCTTGATCTCCTTGGCGGCCTCGGCGGAGCGCTGGGCCAGGGCGCGAACTTCCTGGGCGACCACGGCGAAACCGCGGCCGGCTTCGCCCGCCCGGGCCGCCTCGACCCCGGCGTTCAGGGCCAGAAGGTTGGTCTGGAAGGCGATCTCGTCGATCACCCCGATGATGTTGCCGATCTCCTTGGAGGAGTGCTCGATCTGGCCCATGGCCATGACAGCCCGCCGCACCACCTCGCCGGACTCCTCGGCGTCGGTCTTGGCGCCGGAGACCATGGCGGTGACGTGGTCGGCGCCCTCGGCGGTCTTCTTCACCGTGGCGGTGATCTGGTCGAGGGCGGCGGCGGTTTCTTCCAGGCTGGCGGCCTGTTGCTCGGTGCGGCGGGACAGATCGTCCGAGGCGTGGGCGATCTCGTCGGCGCCGGAACGGATGCCGCCGGCCGCGCCGACCACGGCGCCCATGGTCTCCTGCAGGGTGGTCATGGTCTGGTTGAAGTCAGCCCGAAGCTGTTCGTATTCGACGGCGAAGGCGGCGTTCAGGCGGAAGGTCAGATCCCCGCCGGACAGGCGCTCCAGGCCGCCGGCCAGGGCCTCGACCACCTGTTGCTGCTGGCGGGCCAATTCGAGACGGCCGACCTCGGCCCTGGCCCGTTCGTCCTGGGCGATCTTTTCCAGGGCCTCATGGAAATATTTGACGCAGACGGCGCATTCCGAGGCGGTCAGCTTCAGGATCAGGCTGACCCCGGCGGCGCGGGACTTGTCGAAGCGCCCGACCTTGTCGAGATAGGCGTTGATCAGCTCCGAGGCGTAGGCGTTGTAGGCGATCACATATTTGACCACGTCCAGGCCCGCCTGAATGTTGCTGGCGGTCACTTGGCGCAGAAGGTCGAAATAGCCCGGGCTGAAGTCGCCGGAGAACAGCATCCGGATCTTGCGCAGCTCGACCGATCGAACCTCGTCGTTCAGGACCTCGATCACCCCGGCCTTGACGTAGGTGTTGCGGATGATCGTGTCGAAGGACTTGCTCAGGATCGACCAGACACGCTGGGCCATGGCGAGATCTTGAGGAGAGAGGGGCTCAAGTATAACAACGTTCGCCATTATCAAGGTTCCTGGTGGATCGGATGATGAATGACGTGCCCCGATCCCACTGAATAAGCGGTAAACTCCGCCAGGCTTCTGGTGACAGTTTCTGCCTTTCCGCAGGTTTTGGTAATTATAATACTAGAGATGACTGGGGCGCGCGCCACCGTCAGCGCGACTTGCTCCGCGCGGCCAGTTCGTCTCGGGCGATGTTCTGCAAGGCGATGGCCTGGTCGGGGGAGAGGCCCAGTTCCATGGCGGCGATCTCGCCGGCGCCCAGGCTGGCCGGATCGCGGCCCGTGACCGCGCCGAACACCACCAGGGCCTCGAGGTAATAGCCGTAGGTGCTGGCGTGGTAGTGGTCATAGGCCCACAGATCCACCTGGCCAAAGCTGGTCCCGTCATAGGGGTTGGGATCGGCCACGCCCGTGGCGATGGCCCGGTTCCAGGCCTGACCCACGGGCAGGACGCCGTAAATGGCTGGGGTCGCGGCCGCGGCCCTGTCGTAGCCGGCGCGCACGTCCAGGGCCATGGCGGTGATCGGCTTGCCGAACCAATGGCCACTTGGCTGATAGGTCTGGTCCGCCCGCGACCATGTGGCCATCAGGCGGATGTCGGCCTTGGGGTTCCTGGCGCGGAACATTTTGGCGAAGGCGGCGGAGGAGGCGATCAGCTGAGCGGGGTCGCCCGGCTTCTTCTCGTCCAGGGTGCTGTAGCTTTGCAGGATCACGTGATCCCAGGGGCGGTCCAGGAGGGCGGTCTTGTGTTCCAGGTGGTAGTCCAGTCCCTTGCCGCCCACGGTCTCCAGGCTGACATCGTAGGTCAGGCCCGCCTCCTGGGTGAACAGTTTGAACAGGGCCGGCGCGCCGCCCACCCCCTCGCCATTGAGGTCGGTGACGCTGGCGGCGCGGTATTTTCACACCGGCGAGCGGGCGCCGTAGGTGAAGCTGTTGCCGACGAAGAGGATGGTTTCCGCCCGGCTCGCCCCGGCGGCGAAGGCCAGGGCCGCAAACAGACCCGCGGCGATCATGGCCCGTCGCAGGGCGCGGGCGGGATGGGACAGGGTCAAGACTAGCCTCCGGTCGATGGGTCCGCCGCCGGGTCTGGTCCCCGGAAGTAGGGCTCAGGACTTGGGCTTGAGATCCGGGCGGGCGGCCAGGAAAGCGGCCCGCTCGGCGGCGGTCAACACCTTGGCCGGCTTTTGCCGGGAGACCTTGGGGGTGGGCGGGGCGAAGATCTTGGTGGGTGGGGACTTGGCGGGGGGCTTCACAGGGCGGGCTCCTAGGGCGCGTTCCGAAAAGTGGGAACCGGTTTTCGGACGAAACGCGCTCTAATTTTTTAGTTTAGAGCATGATTCAACGATCAGACGATTCCGTCTGATCGCATCATGCTCCAGGCGCGCGGAGAACCCGAAGCGCGGGGGATCTTAGACCGGCATCGGGAAGGGCAGGGTCAAATAGTTGAGGCCGTCCCGTCTCTCATAGGTGGCGGCGGGGCAGAACTTGCGGATCAGGCCCAGGCCCCAGCCGCCTGGGGTCACCTCGGCCAGACTTGCGGCCATGGGGCGGATCTCGGCGGTGGTGGGATCGAACGGAGCGCCGTTGTCTTCGATGACCAGCCGGGCCTGACCGTCCTCGACGCGCAGGCGCAGGGTGATGTGGCCAGGGGCGTCCGGGGCGAAGCCGTGGAGGGCGACATTGGCCACGGCCTCTTCGAGGGCGACGTGCATACGCGTCAGCAGGGTCTCGGGGATCTCGCCCCCGGCGGCTTCGTCCAGCCAAGGATAGATGCGGTCCAGCGCCTCGACCGCGCCGACGATCCGCAGGTCGGAATTCCCGCCTTCGGCGGGCGCCACGACCTAGCGCGCCGGGCTGACGGCCGCGATCGCTTCGTCGGCGTCGTCGTGGATGGGGATCAACTCGTCGATGCCGCTGAACTGGATCACCTCGGCCACCACCGGGCGCGGCGACAACAGCACCACCTTTCCGCCCTTCAGCTGGACGACCTTGGCGCATTGCACCAGACTGCGCAGGCCGATGGAGGCGAGGAACTCCACCTCGGCCAGATCGATGACCAGGGCCCGTCGGGAGCCGCCGATCACGCTCAGGGGGGTGTCTATTTCCTGAGCGCCCTTGATGTCGATGCGACCGGCCAGGACAACTCTGGTAACGCCGCCGTCAAGTTCATGAATTGTAATCGACACTTGGATCTCTTGCGACGTAAAGGAGAAGGTCGGTGAAGGGCTTCCACCCGCAGGAATTCATCGCATCGGCGACTGTGTTTGTAAACACGAGCATTATGACACTATGATGAAATTTGATTTGTGCCCGCCCTGTCTCATGAGGGCGACACTGGCTGCGCCAAAGGCCTAGATGGTATGGAAAAGACAATATTCATGTCCGCGAGCGCCGTGGAGGCGCCCACGGCTCAACTGGGGCATTTCCTCACCTTTACTCAAGACGGGCTGTTGCGTCGCCTGCGCATTGGTCCCCAGGGAGTCACGGTCGGGCGGGAGGCGGAATGCGACATCCAGCTACCCGTGCCCGAGGTCTCCCGCCGTCATTGCCATATCCAGGTGGAGGGCGAGGGCGCCATCGCCCGGGACCTGGGTTCGACCAACGGCACCTTCTTGAGCGGGGAGCGGATCGCCGCGCCCGTGCGTCTGCGCAACGGCGCCCACCTGACCATCGGCCCGGCCGTGCTGCGCTATGAACAGCGCGACGAGCGGGAGACAGAGGCCGAGGCGCGGCTGACCACCGAACTGCGCGAGGCGGTGGAATATGTCCGCGCCCTCCTGCCGGAACCAATCATCTCGGGGCCGGTGCAGACCGAATGGTGGTACGTGCCGTCCTCCGAACTGGGGGGCGACGCCTTCGGCTATCAATATATCGATGATCGCACCCTGGTGGGGTTCCTGCTGGACGTCACCGGGCACGGCATCGGGGCGGGCATGCACGCGGCCAATATCGTCAATGTGCTGCGGCGCCGGGCCTTACCCGGGGTGGACTTCCACGATCCGGGGCAGGTGGCGGCGGGGCTGAACGCCATGTTCCCGATGGAGGAGCATGGCGGGTTCATGTTCACCCTGTGGTGCTTCTCCTATGACATCGTCGAGCGCACCCTGCGCTACTGCGCGGCGGGACATCATCCCTCCTATCTGGTGACCCCGGACACCCCCGAGCCCCAGGATCTGTGGCAGCGCGCGCCGTCCATCGGCATGTTGCCCCCGCGCCCCTGGCCGTCGGGGGAGACGCGGATCCCACGCAACAGCCATCTCTATATCTTCAGCGACGGCGCCTTCGAGATCGTCGACGCCAAGGGTGAGGAGTGGCGGATGGAGAACCTGCGCCAGATCATCGGCCAGCACGGCAACCGCAGCGCCGGCGAGGCCCAGCGGCTCTATCGCGCCGTCCGCGACGCGGCCCAGCCGGGACCGTTAGGGGACGACTTCTCGGTGCTGGTGCTGCACTTTTCGTAGGGGCGAAGACGGCTCTAAGGGCGCGTTGATAAATAAATAGGTCGGCTTTTCGAGCCTCTCTAACCCGCTCATCCCCGCGAAGGCGGGAATCCAGGTGAAACCCACTGAAATTCGTGGATGAATCTGGGTCCCCGCCTTCGCGGGGATGAGCGAATATAAATTCAAGCGATTTGTTTATTTCATTACGAGCTCTAAGCCCGGCGCCGCTCGGCCGGAGCCTCGGCGTCGGTGCGGACGCTGCTGAGGAAGGCTTCGACCTGACCGCGCAGTTGCTCGGCCTGGAACAGCACGTCCTCGGAGACCCCGCTGACCACGTCGGAAGCCTTGGCGGTCTCGGCGGCGGCGGTGGAGACCCCGCGGATGTTTTCGGAGACGTTCTGGGCGCCGCTGGCCGCCTGCTTGACGGATTCGGCGATCTCCCGGGTCGTGCGGTCCTGCTGCTCCATGGCGGTGGCCACGGACGAGGCGATGTCGGTCACCCGGCGGGTGGTCTCGACCACCCGGGCGATGGTCTCGCCGGCCGAGCGGGTTTCGGTCTGCATGGCCTCGATCCGACGGGCGATCTCGCTGGCGGCGACGGCGGTCTTGTCGGCCAGGGATTTCACCTCGCCGGCCAGGACCACGAAGCCCTTGCCCGCCTCCCCGGCCCGGGAGGCCTCGATGGTGGCGTTGAGGGCCAGCATGTTGGTCTGGAAGGCCACGCCGCTGATCATGTCGACGATCTCGCCCACCTGGCGGGCGGCGGCGGTCAGCTCGTTCATCTTGGCGTCGGTGTTGGTGGCGGCGGTCGAGGCTTCGTCGGAAATGGCCTTGGAGGCCAGGATCTGCCGGTGGATTTCACCGATGGAGTTGGACAGGGCCTCGGTGGCCGAGGCCACCGCATGGACGTTGTTGGTGGCCACCTGCGAGGCCGATGAGACCTTGGCCGCCCGCTGATGGGTGGCCTCCACCGTGGAGCCCATGGTTCCGGCGGTGCGTTGCAGCTCCTGGCCCGACTGGTCCAGGGCCGACAGGGCGGTGGCCACCCCGTTCTGGAAGCTGTTCACCAGCGCTTCGAGCTGTTCGGCCCGGGCCTCGTGGGCGCGGGCGTCGCGCAGTTCGGCGGCCTGGCGGCGCATGGCCTCGTCCCGGCTCTGGGCGTCCTGCTCGGCGCTGCGCCGCTCCATGGCCTGTTGCTCGCGCAGCTTCTGCTCAAACATGACGAAGGCCTGGGCCAACTGGCCCACCTCGTCCGAACGCCCTAGGCCCGAGGGTTGGATGTCGAGGGCCCCGGCGCCCAGTTGCAGCAGTTCGCTGCTGATCTTGGTGATCGGGCGGGTGATGTAGGTCGCGCACCAGAGGCTGCCCACCACCGCCAGGGCCACGGCGCCCAGGCAAGCGATGACGATCTGGGTGCGGGGGCCGCCGACCAGACCGCTGGCCAGCAGCCAGTCGAGGGGCGTGGGCGCGGCGCCGGCGGGGGGGGTGCGGGGGGTCAGGGGCCCGGTGCCGGCCACCAACGGGGGCATGGCGTACATGAACAATTACAACCAAA
>JARLIP010000253.1 GCA_031291685.1 Caulobacteraceae bacterium
ACCTTCTCTCAGCTCTCCGAGACGCCGGGATAGCGATCACCACCAACCCCGAATGGGACACGCCCGAGACCGGCCGGTTCGCCCGCATCCACGATCCCGAGGGCAATCCGGTGGAGTTGTGGGAGCCGCCGGCGGAGTAGGAGGGCGTCGGGCGGCTTGGATTTGCCGCGGCGCGCTAAATATATTCATCGCCTAAGATAGATTATCAGAAATACGATATCCGCGAATCTCGGGCTCTCAATGCGTTGGCCTATGTGCCGGCATATGCTAAATTTCCCTCATGAACGACTATCGCCATGTCAAATTGTTCAAGAATGGGCGCAACCAAGCGGTTCGCATCCCCCGGGAGTTCGAGCTTCCTGGCGAGGACGCCATCATGCGCCGGGATGGCGACAAACTGGTCATTGAGGTCGCGCCGCCGAAGTCCCTGCTGGCCATCCTCGCGGAACTCGGCCCAATCGAGGAAGATTTCCCTGAAATTGACGATCGCCAGCCGGGACCCGTCGTTCTTTGAGGCGCTTCCTGCTGGACACCAACATTCTGTCCGATCTGGTCCGCAATCCTCAGGGGCGCATAGCGGCGGGCATCGCTAAGGTCGGCGACAAGGCGATCTGTACCAGCATCATCGTAGCGGCCGAACTCCGGTTTGGGGCCGCCAAAAAGGGCTCTGAGCGGCTGACGATCCAGCTGAAGCGCATCTTGTCCGCGATCGATATCCAGCCGTTCGACGCACCGGCCGACGCCGCCTATGCCCGACTTCGTACCCAACTCGAAGCGGCCGGCTCTCCTATCGGTGGGAATGATATGCTGATCGCAGCCCAGGCCCTCGCGACTGACTGTATCGTCGTGACTGACAATGAACGGGAATTCGCCAGGGTCAGCGGATTGTCGGTCGAGAATTGGCTCCGCTGATCCCGACGCACGTCCCTGCATTATCAGAAATGACTACAGGCTCAGGCTGAGCCTCAGCCCATCCACCGCCGGTTCGACTCCTTTGGGCAGTTTGGCGCTCAAGGCGTTGAAATCCAGGTCGATATGCATGTTGGTCAGGATGGCGCGTTCGGGTTTGACGCGTTCGATCCATTCCAGGGCCTTGTCCAGGTGCGCGTGGGTTGGGTGCGGTCTGTAGCGCAAGGTGTCGACGATCCAGACCTTGACCCCGGCCAGCGCCTCGAACGCCTCTGGCGGCAGATCGACCACGTCGCTGGAATAGGCCACCGGCCCGAACCGATAGCCCACGGACCGCATGCCGCCATGGTCCTGGTCGAAGGTCACCACCGGGATTTCGCCGGACGGACCATCCACGGCCCACGGCTCGCCATGCGGCGGGATCAGGCGCTCCTCGCCGATGGCGGGATAGCCGGCCTGGCTGCGGAAGATGTAGTCGAACCGGCGCACCATGGTGGCGTGGGTGGCCTCGTCCATCCACACCGGCGTGCGGCGCAAGGTGCGTATGGCGAAGGCGCGGATATCGTCTATGCCGTGGGTCTGGTCGGCATGGTCGTGGGTCAAAAGCACCGCGTCCAACCGCGCCGCGCCAGCCGCCGCGGTCTGGGTGCGCAGGTCCGGCGATGTGTCCACCAGCACCGTGGTCTGGTGCTCTGGGCCTTGATCAGACAGCCGGCGCACCATCATCGAGCAGCGCGAGCGCCGATTGCGCGGGTCTTGCGGATCGCACACGCCCCAGTCGCCATCGGCCCTCGGCACGCCCCCGGACGAGCCGCAGCCCAGGATGGTGAATTCCAAGGCGGCGGTCATGGCCTGGAAATCCTGTCAAACAGTGCGAAGAACGCCGTTTCCGTGCGGGATTCGGCCTCGTCCAGGCTCCAGCCCCGCACCTCGGCCAGCTTGGCCAGGATATGGGGCAGATAGGCTGGTTCGTTGCGGCGCCCGCGCATAGGGATCGGCGCCAGGTATGGGCAGTCGGTCTCGACGATGATGCGGTCGGCCGGCATGTCGCGGATCACGGCGCGCACGTCCTCGGCCGCCTTGAAGGTGGCGATGCCGGACACCGAGAACCAGGCGCCCAGGGCCGCCGCCCGCCGGGCCAGCTCCGCGCCGCTGGTGTAGCAGTGCAGCAGGATCTTGAAGGCGCCCTTGGCGTACTCCTCCTCCAGGATCTCGGCCATCAGTTCGTCGGCGTCGCGGGTATGGACCACCAGGGGCAAGCCCGCGCCGCGCGCCGCCGCCACATGGGCGCGGAACACCCTGGCCTGAACATCCCGGGGGCTGTGGTCGTAGAAGAAATCGAGGCCGGTTTCGCCAATGCCGACCACCCGCGGATGGCTCGCCAGATCAATCAGGGTTTGGGTGCTAAGATCTGGATCTTCCTTGGCTTCATGGGGATGGGTTCCCACTGTGCACCAGATGTCCGGGTGGGTCTCGGCGATGGCCTTGACGCTTGGGAATGATGAGGCCCTGTCGCAGATGGTGACCATCAGGGCGACGCCGGCGGCCCGGGCGCGATCGATCACCTCGGCCTGATCCTCGGCGAACTGCGGCGCGTGCAAATTGACGTGGCTGTCGATCAGCATCCGTTACTCTTCAATGGCGCTCACGCCGCCCGGGCGGCTGCGCGCAGTTCGGCCATGGCGGTCCAGAAGGCGTCGGTGCGGTCCAGATTCACCGCCTCGACCTCCCGCGGCAGGCGGACCAGCCGGTCCCAGACCTGATACCAGCGATCGGAAGGGGCCGCGCCCCCCTGCCCCGCGCTCAGTCTCTCGGCGCTGGCGACCGCTCGCTCATGCACCTGTTCGGCCAGGCGCTCGAACAGCAACTCGAAGCGCAGGACGCCTTCCGGCCCCCGGAAACTGTCGGTCAGGGCCTGCATCGGGGCGAAATCCACATCCGGCAGGCTGTGCAGGATCTCCCGGGCGGCGCGGTCCATGGTCAGGGCGTCCCGGGAGGCCAGCTCCAGGGCCCGGCCCGGCGCGCCATGAGCGATCCGGGCAAGGTGCAGGGAGTCCTCGGGGTTCAGGCCGGCGTGACGCTCCACGAATTCCGCGGTCTCGTCCTCGTCCCAGGGAGAAAAGCGCAGGCGCCGGCAGCGGGAGCGGATGGTCGGCAGCAATCCGCCCGGCGCATGGGAGATCAGAAACAGAACCCCCCGTTCAGGCGGCTCCTCAAGAGTCTTCAATAAGGCGTTGGCGGCGTTGGAATTCATGTCATCGACCGAATCGATGATCGCAACCCGATAGGGGGATGAGGCCGGGGCCTTGGAGAAGAATTCCGGCAGGCGCCGGGCGTCATCCACCGGGATCACCTTACGCAGCTTGCCGTCCTCGCCGACCCGCTCCAGCACCATCAGGTCGGGATGGGAGCGGGCGGAGACCTGGTGGCTGACCGGATCGTTCGGCGATGAGCCCATCAGGCCATAGGCCGGGTCCGGCCGTGCGCCCAGCAGGCGCCGCGCCGCGCGATAGGCGAAGGTGGCCTTGCCCACGCCCTCGGGCCCGCACAGCATCCAGGCGTGATGCAGCCGCCCCCGGGCCAGGGCGTCGAGAAAGGCGCCCTCGACCGCCTCGCCGTGGGTGAAGGTCAGGACGTCCCGAGGATGGGGCACGGTGATGTCGCTGCTCATGAGGCGGCTTTCCCCAGGCGTGGCTCGGTGACCGCCCAGATCCGCTCGGAGACGGTGTCAATGTCGGCGGTGGCGTCGATCACGGCGCATCGCGCGGGCTCGGCGGCGGCGATGCCCAGGAAGGCGGCGCGCAGGCGCTCATGGAACGCCAGGCCCTTGGCCTCGAACCTGGCCTCGCCCTCCCCACGGGCGACCGCGCGGGCCAGGCCCTCGGGCGCGGGCAGGTCGAAGATCAGGGTCAGGTCGGGGATTACGGCGCCGACCACATGGGTTTCCAGGGCGGCGATCAGGGCCTGGGGCGCATCGCCGCCGGCGCCCTGATAGGCTCGGGTTGAATCGAAGAAACGGTCGCAGATCACCACCGCCCCCCGGGCCAGGGCCGGCGCGATCACCCGCTCGATGTGGTCGCGGCGGGCGGCGTACATAAGCAGGGTCTCGGTCGTGGCCGACCAGCGCTCGGCCGGGCCGTTGACCAGCAGGTCCCGGATGGCCTCGGCGCCGACGGACCCCCCGGGCTCACGGGTCAGAACCACCTCATGGCCAAGGGCGGTCAGGCGCTGGGCGAGCCGCCGCGCCTGGGTGGACTTGCCGGCCCCCTCCCCGCCTTCGAATGATATGAACCGGCCGCGCGTCACGGCCCTCAGATTGTCCGGATCGCGCTTCGGCGCAAGCCCGGTAGGGCCTTAAAACCTAAAAGGCCGCGATCACCCGCGCATCGGAAAAACCGGCCGCCGCCGCCCTCGCCCGGCCCACCTCGGCGGCCCCGGCGTCGGGATAGCCCCGCAGGACCACGCGATAGAGGGTCATGCCGTTTCGCGCCAAGGGGCGGATGGCGGTTGAGCCTGCGTCTCCCAGCCGCGCGGCCGCTCGCTCGGCGATGTCGCGGGAGGAAAAGGCGCCGGCCTGGACCACGTAAGCATCGACGGGACCTTCGGCGGTCGCGGGGGCGGATTGAGCAGGCGCCAGGGCCTGGCCGCCCAGGCTCGAAACCCCCACCGGGGTCGGCGGAGCGACGGTGCGGGCGCTGAGGGGCGCTGGGCCCAGGTCCTCGTCCTGGACGCGGTAGGTCTGGACGCGATAGGTCTGGACGCGATAGGTCTGGGCGCTTTGGGCCGATTGGGGCGCCGTGAACGACAGCCGCACCGCCGGTTCGGTGAATCGGCTGGCCGGAGTGGATTCGGCCAGGGCCAGGAGCATGGGAGCCCGCGTGCCGGCCGCGCTGGAGGCGACCGGCGCCAGGCTCGCGGCGGATACGACGCCGGAATTGCGCGCGGTGGGTCTATCAATATCGGCGCCGTCCAGGCGGGAGGGTTGGCTGGGGCTCGCCGCCCAGCGCCGTGGCGGCGAGGCCGGGTCGATGGCGGCCAGCATCACGGGCGTGCTGAAGGCCGGCGCTGGGCCGACATAACGCACCCGAACCCGTGCGGTGCCCTGGCGCTCGAAACCCAGTTGCTCGGCGGCGGCGCGGGAGACGTCCAGCACCCGCCCTCCGACGAAGGGGCCGCGGTCGTTGACCCGCAGTTTCAGCTTCTTGCCGTTATCGAGGTTGGTGACTTCCACGACGCTGGGCAGGGGCAAGGTGGTGTGGGCCGCGGACAGGCCGTTCTGGTCGAAGATCTCGCCGTCGGCGGTCTGGTGGTTGTGGAATTTCTGGCCGTACCAGGAGGCGGTGCCCACGGCGTCGTAGTTCGGATCGGTATGGGGATAGTACCAGACCCCGTCCACCTGATAGGGCTTTTCCGTGCCGCGAAGGCCTGTCGTCGGCGGGCGGACATTGGTCGCGGTCGGCCCCACCGAGGGCTTCGGCGCGGTGGCGCAGGCCGCGAGACCCAGGGCCGCCAGGCTCAGCACGGCGCTGGCCCGGACGATGCGCCAGGCGCGTTCGTCGAGGTTGAACTCGCTATCGAGGATCTGAGCCGCCATCGCTCCGCCTCCCTGCCGTGGCCGAAAATGCAAACTCAGCATCGCGGCGGACGATTAGGATCTGGTTAACCTTGGATGGTTCAGGGGCGGGCGCTCTCACGTCCGCGACCACTGGCGCCGCGTGGAGCCCTTGCCCCAAGTGGCCGAGCGTGGCATCGAACGGCGCAAATCAGGCGCCTGAGCTTGATTTCATCGACCCGGACGGGTGGCCGAGTGGTTTAAGGCAGCGGTCTTGAAAACCGCCGTGGGTGAAAGCCCACCGTGGGTTCGAATCCCACCCCGTCCGCCATTCCCACCGATTTCCCTCTATGACCCGATATCCCGCCGATTGCCGCATGACGCCAAGCAGGACGGAGGCCGCCGATTCTACGCATGACCCGCCAGCATCCGAAGTCCTCAACAAAACCGGACATTTGCCCGGTAATCAGAAGCTGGGCAACAGTGCGCCTCATGTTGACCATTCGTAGCCTCGCAAAGCGCGGCCATAAGCGGACGCAGGTATCAATTCCATATACTGCCACCAAAATTCGCTGTCGCCTATCATTCGGTCGAACGAGACGTAGTTCTCATCTGGTTCCGGTGTGGTCCGTCATTTTAGGGGAATTTTTCTTATTTTAAAATGGGATGCTGCTGACTTCCGCCACCATTCCGTCCTTGGCGGTGTCTTTCCGTGGCCGCCTATCTCATCTGCACCTTCGACAGCGCGGCTCCTTCGGTTTCGTATCACTGACTATTCTCGCGGCCCAATATTCGCGTCCTTTCCCGATCCGCCGAACTCATCGATGACCATTTCGATGAAGGCGCGCAGCTTTGGGGTCATCCTGCGATCTGGCGCATAGAGGAGGTGCATGGCCCTCGCTGGGGCGTCATAGCCGGCAAGGACGCGGATCAGGCGCCCCGCCGCCAGATGCTCGGCCGTCGCGATCTCGGGCGCGAGCACGATCCCGAAGCCGTCCAGGGCGGCCTGCATCAGTAAGCCCAAGTTACTGGCGCGCAGCCGCCCCCTTGTCTTCACCGCAATGACCCGGTCGTCCCGAGTAAACACCCACTGCCGGTTGGCGGGCGTGTTCCAGTAGGCGAAGCCCAGGCATTCGTGATCGGCCAGATCCCGTGGGGCGGAAGGGACGCCGTTCGCCGCGAGATAGGCGGGAGACGCGCAGGCGACCAGGCGATAGTCGCGCAACCGCCGCGCAATCAGTTCCGAGTCGCCGATCGGTCCTATCCGGATCACCGCCTCGAAGCCGTCCTCCACCAGATCGACCATGTGATCCGACAGGACGATATCCGCTTCGACCTCAGGATTGGCGCCAAGGAACCGCGTCACGAGAGGCGCCAGGCACAGCGAGCCGAAGGTGACGGGGGCATTGACCCGCAAGCGTCCGCGCGGACGAATCCGCGCGCCCTGCGCCTCGGCGTCGGCCGCGCGCGCGTCCTCCACCAGCGCGCGGCAGCGTTCGAGATAGAGTGTCCCCACCTCGGTCAGGCTCTGCCTGCGGGTGGTCCGTTGCAGCAGGCGGGCGCCGGTCCGGTCTTCCAGGAAGACGATATGCTTGGCCACCATCTGTGGCGACAGGTCCAGCGCGCGCGCCGCCTCCGCGAACGAGCCGAGTTCCGCCACCCGCACGAAGACTTCCATGCTGGCGAGGCGATCCATTCCCTACTCAGTGTTGTTAGTGATGGGGCTGGATCGCAATTTATGTCCGATCTGTCGATCGATAATATCATCGGCGAAAGGAGAGCGCTCATGCGTCTCGGCATTATCGGAGCCGGAAACATCGGACAGGCGGTCGCGCGGATGGCGCTTGGCGGCGGCCACGACGTCATGGTCAGCAATTCTCGCGGTCCCGACACGCTTCAGGCATTCGTGCGCGACACCGGCGCGCTCGCTGGCGCGCCGAAGCAGGCGGCGGACTTTGGTGACATGGTGCTGGTCGCGGTTCCGTTGAGTCAGGTTGGTGGTATTCCCGCGGCCAGGCTCGCCGGCAAGATCGTGGTTGACGCCAACAACTATTATCCCGAACGCGACGGGGCCATTCCGGACCTCGACGCTCACCGGACCACCACAAGCGAATATGTCGCCGCGCGTCTGCCCGGAGTCCGGCTTGTCAAGGCGTTCAACGCGATCCTTGCGATCGACCTGAATGCGCGTGACGCCGTTCTGCCGTCAGGCGTGCGCCGGGCCCTGCCGTTCGCGGGAAATGATATCCAAGCGAAAGCCGCCGTCGGGCGCCTGATCGACCAGTTCGGATTCGACGCGTTCGATGCGGGGGCGCTCGCCGACAGCTGGCGGTTCGAGCGCGCCAAGCCGGCCTATTGTATTCCGCTCGACCGCCGAGACTTGGAACAGGCGCTTGCCACCGCGGATCGCACGACGGGTTTGCCGGAAGGTTCGTGGCGGCGAACGACCTGAAATGAACCGCCAGGATTGGGGAAACCCCAGTCCATGGACCGCGTCAGCCTCCTGATCCCGAACTCGACCGCGGGTCCGCGCGCCATCATATCGACGTGAGCCCGTGATCGGGTCTCGCGCGTTAGGGTCGAAGGTCAGCTTCGGAATCCGGATGAGCCCACAATCCCCGCGACGGTCGCTGAACCGTCTGCCGTCCCCACAGGCGTCGGACGGGGCGCCGCATCCTCTGGCGCGCGCCCGTCAGCGTTCAGTGTGGCGCCGGCGGGTCTTGAGCGTGGTCCTGAGCCTGGGCGGGCACATGGCGATCCTCTTGATGCTGCTGTCGCTGCGGCCCAGTCCATTGCCGCCGCCCCTCCAGGAACCGCAAGCCGTAAGCGTGCAACTGGTCGATGGCCGGCGTCTGCTCGTCGCGGCGGGAGCGCCCTCCCCGGCGCCGCCCGCGCCGGCCAAGGCGTCCCCTCCGGCGCATCGGCGGTCCGTCCCTGTCAAGACTGTCCCCGTCAAGACTGTCCCCGTCAGGGTCGTCGCCCGGCGCGTAGTGGACAGGCCCTCGCCGATCCACGTGCAGGTCGCTTCGGAGGCGCGGGATGCGCCCATATCCAGGCCTAGCCCGGAAATGAGCGACGGCCAGCTTGCGGGCGCCGCCAGCGCGGGGGCTGGTTCTGGGCAGATGGGCGGCGCCTGCGATATGGCCGCCCGGGTGCAGGAGGCTCTGCGCCGTGACCCGTTGGTGCATGCCAGCATCGGCGGTTTCGCCGGCAAGGCGATCAAGGTTTGGGATGGGGACTGGGTCTGGATGCCGGGCGATATCGGCCAGGGGCTGACCGCCGTGCGCCAGGCCATGGAATGGGAGATCGCCTATTCACCCAAGGCCTGCCGCGCCGCGCCGATGCATGGCCTGGTGGTCTTTTCCCTGGTCGAGCCGCGGGGCTCGGTGCGGCTGGTGGTGGGACAGAACGACTGGCGATGGTCGGACATGGCGATCGCCCGATCAACCGTCCAAGGCTCTGCCTTATCAAAGCCTTAGGGCGCGGAGCTTCGACTTGGCGCCCGATTTGCTTGGCCCGATTTGCTTGGTCTGGGGCGCCGCTCCGGAAGCGGCGTCAGAATTGGAACACGTCATGGGACACATACCGTCCTTGATGCGGTATCAGGAAGAAGCAAGGCCGGTCGTCCGCAAGTCGCGCGCCTCGGTGTTGGTCCTGATCATCATCGGCATGGCCGTTGGATTGGCGATATTCATGGCCGCTCTCTTCCTGGGTTGGATCAACTGACAGCCAGGCCCCTCTGGGCGCGACCGGAGCGGAAAAGCGCTTAGCGTCTCGCTTGCGCGCGGCTAAGATCTCAACCGCCCGCGCTAAGCCCGACGGCGTTCATTGGCGCGATCCGCGAAGGCCGCCTGCAACCCAACACCGCCCAGACCGCCCATGCCCTGGGCAAGATCTATCTGGACGGCTTTCTTACCGGCTTGCCCGTTCCCGGCTTGGCCCAGGCGGTGGCCTCGGCCATGGGTGAGACTTGAGTCTGGCCTGGAGTTTGAAAGGCAATCCTCGGCTGAAATCAAAGATGCTGCATGGCGGCGCGATGACGGCGAAGTCGGGGCGAACCTGTGCGATAGACGGCGCCGGCGTCACCCGAACTCGGTCCTTGCCGCGTTGATGAGCGCTATACGGAGCAATTCTTTGAAGGAGACGCTGGTTGGAATCGTTTGACGTCGTCGTGATCGGCGCCGGGGCGGCCGGGATGATGTGCGCCATCGAGGCCGGCAAGCGCGGCCGAAGCGTCCTCGTGATCGATCACGCCAAGGCCGCTGGGGAGAAGATCCGCATCTCCGGCGGCGGGCGGTGCAACTTCACCAACATCCGCACCGCGCCAGCCAACTTCATCTCCCAGAACCCACGGTTCTGCATCTCGGCCCTGCGCCGCTATGGGCCCAAGGATTTCATCGCCCTGATCGAGCGGCATGGGATCGCCTATCACGAAAAGGCGCTCGGCCAGCTGTTCTGCGACGGTTCCGCCATGCAGGTGGTGGACCTGCTGCTGGGCGAGATGGCGCGTTACGGGGTGGTCCTGCGCCTGGAGACCCCGGTCGGGCGGATCGAAAGGACGCAAGAGGGCTTCGAGGTGGATCTGGCCGGGGGCGCGGTGGCCTGCGCCGCCCTGGTGGTAGCCACCGGGGGTAAGTCTATCCCCAAGATGGGGGCGACAGGCCTGGGCTATGAGATCGCCCGTCAGTTCGGCGTCAGCGTGGTTCCCACCCGCCCGGCCCTCGTGCCCCTGACCTTCGAGATCGGCATGCTGGAGCGGCTGAAGCCCCTGGCCGGTGTCGCGGTGGACGCCCGGGTCGGCCACGGCAAGACCCGGTTCGACGAGGCGATGCTGTTCACTCACCGAGGGCTAAGCGGTCCCTCGATTTTGCAGATCTCGTCCTATTGGCGCGAGGGTGATGAGATCGAGATCAACATGGCGCCAGGGGTGGATCTGAACACGGCCCTGCGCGAGGCGCGCAAGGCCAACGGGCGTCAGTCCCTGACGACGGTCCTGTCACATTACGTCCCGCGACGGCTGGCCCAGATGATCGCCGAGGCCGAAGGGATCAGTGGCAATATCGCCGACTGTTCGGACAAGGTGCTGGGGCGCGTCGCCGCCGCGGTGAACGCCTGGCGGGTCAAGCCCGTGGGCTCGGAAGGCTATCGCACGGCGGAGGTGACCCTGGGCGGCGTGGACACCAACGACCTCGACTCCAGGACCATGGCCGCCAAGGCGGTCCCGGGCCTCTATTTCATCGGTGAGGTGGTCGACGTCACTGGATGGCTCGGGGGCTATAATTTCCAATGGGCCTGGGCCAGCGGCTGGTCCGCGGGTCAGGCGGTCTAACCCGCGGGCTTAGGCGGCGTGCCTCAAGCGTCAGAATGGTCGGCCTTGATCAGGGCCGACCGTTCATCCGGAGTCAGGGGCCGCCAACGCCCTTCCGGCAGGTCTCCCAGCATCAAGGGGCCGATCCGGATGCGAAACAGGTCCACCACGTGCAGGTCCACCAGATCGCACATTCGGCGGATCTGTCGGTTGCGCCCTTCCTTCAGGATGAAGCTGATGTGCTGATCGCCGATCACCTTGATCTTGGCTGGCTTGAGCTGACGGCCGTCCAGCTGCAGGCCATGGCGCAGCAGGCGCAGCTTGCGCTCATTGATCAGGCCAGTGACCCGCACCTGATATTCCTTGTCCAGGTCCGAGGCCGGACCGATCAGCGCCTTGGCCAGAACCCCATCCTCGGACAGGATCAGCAGACCCCGGGAGTCCATGTCGAGGCGCCCGAGCGGCGCCAGGCGGGTGTCCCTGCCAGGGATGACGGGACTTTCTCCCCAGAGGGCGTCCTGGGTTAGCAGGCGCGCGGCCGGAATCTGGCCGGGCTCCGGCTGGGCCGAGACGATCCCCACAGGCTTGTGAACCACCACGCTGAGCACACTGTCCAGACGGGCCTGGGCGTCGTCGGCGAGGACGAGAGTTTGGCCAGACTGGATCTTGCGGCCCGGGTCATCCACCCGCTCGCCGTCGATGGAGACCAGGCCCTTGGCGATCAGGGCCTCGGCCTCCCGGCGCGAACAGACACCGCTCTGAGCCAGCCAACGATTCACCCGCTGGGGCTCGGGCTCGGAATAGAGGCGGGTCCAGCTCATGGTTCGGTCCAAGGGGCGACGACGATCGCGGACAAAGGGCAAGGCCATCCCCTATCGACTTGAGGGCGAGAGTGAAAGCGCCCGGACGCGTGTTCCGAGGGGGGAGGTTTGGCGCGCGCGGGATGACGCGCTGGAGAGGAACGGCAAGGCTTGCTCTGGGTTATGCAACTGCGACTAACTCGCATTGCCTAGCTATGTTGCGAATTGCTCGCAAGATATTCGGCGGCGCATCGCACAAACGCCCTTCCCCCGGGATGCTGAGGGGATACGATCCACCCAAGGTAAGTGCGGGGATCGGACGAATGGGTATGTTCAAAGGACAGGCGAAGCAGGCGATCGGCTGGACGGCGCTGGCGGCCCTGGGCCTCGGTTCTGCGGCGTCCGCGGCGCCTTTGCTGGGCTTCACGGACAAGTCGTCGGAGGCCGAACGGGCCCTTGAGGCCAGGTTCGACGCGGCCCTCTCTCCTTCCGAGATCCGCGAACGGCTCAAGTCCATGTCCTCGGCCCCAAACCAGGTCGGCTCTCCCCATGACAAGGCCAATGCCGAGTTCGTCCTGAGCCAGTTCAAGGCCTGGGGCTGGGACGCCCATATCGAGGAATTCAGCGTCCTCTATCCCACGCCCAAGCATGAGGCCTTGGAACTGCTCGGTCCCGCCCCCTTCACCGCGACCCTGACCGAGCCGCCCATGCCCGGGGACGCCACCAGCGCCAACACCGCCGGCGCCCTGCCCGCCTGGCTGGCCTTCGGCGGGGACGGCGATGTCACGGCGGAGCTGGTCTATGTCAATTACGGGATGCCGGACGACTATAAGGCGCTCGATCGCATGGGCGTCAGCGTCAAGGGCAAGATCGTCATCGTCCGATACGGCGGCGGCTGGCGGGGCCTGAAGCCGAAGCTGGCCCAGGAGCATGGGGCTGTCGGCTGCATCATCTATTCCGATCCCGCCGATGACGGTTACGGCGCGGGGGATGTCTATCCCAAGGGCGCCTGGCGGCCCGAGCGTGGCATCCAGCGTGGCTCGGTGCTCGACATGCCGATCCGGGCTGGCGATCCCCTGACCCCGGACGTGGGTGCGACCAAGGATGCGCCGCGGATCGCCCTGGCTGACGCCACCACCATCATGAAGATCCCGGCGGTCCCCATCTCCTATGGCGACGCCCAGCATTTCCTGGCGGCCCTGGGGGGCGAGGTCGCGCCCAAGGCCTGGCGGGGCGGTCTGCCGCTCACCTATCACGTGGGCGGCGTCGGGGCTCAGGTTCACCTCTCCATCCAGGCGGATTGGAGCCAAAAGCCCCTCTATGACGTGATCGCCACCCTCAAGGGGCGCGAGACGCCGGATCAGTGGGTGATCCGGGCCAATCACCGGGATGGCTGGGTCTATGGCGCCTATGATCCCCTGGCGGGCCACAGCGCCATGATGGAAGAGGCCAAGTCGATCGGGGCCCTGGCCAAGACCGGCTGGCGTCCGCAGCGGACCATTATCTACGCTAGCTGGGATGGGGAGGAACCGGGCCTGCTGGGTTCCACCGAATGGGCTGAGCAGCACGCCGCCGAACTGAAGGCCAAGGCGGTGCTCTATATCAACACCGACACCAATGGACGGGGCTTCCTGGGCTTCGACGCCAGCTACTCGGCCCGGCGTCTGGCCACCCAGGTCGCCGCGGACGTGGTCGATCCTGAGACCGGCGAGAGCGCCCTTAGGCGGGCCTTTGCTGGTATCGAGGCTCGCGCCCTGGCGCCGGAGGCCAATGATGCGGCCCGGGCCGAGGCCAAGGACGTCTCCAGGACCCGCGAAATTCCGATTGGGCCCATGGGCTCAGGGTCCGACTACACGCCCTTCGTTCAGCATCTGGGGGTGGCTTCGATCGATTTCAGCTATCGGGGCGAGGACGAACAGGGCGGGATCTATCACTCGGCCTATGACACCTTCGAGCACTATGACCGCTTTGGCGATCCGGGCATGGTCTATGGCGTGGCCATGGCCAAGACTGGCGGTCGTCTGGTTCTGCGGGCCGCGGACGCGGAGATCGCGCCCCTCAGCTTCACCGAGTCCGCGGACCTGATCGGCGAAAACCTGGATCAACTGCACAAGCTCGTGGACGTGCTGCGCCAGCGGGCCGAGGCTCAAAATCGGGCGGTGGACGACCGGGCCCTGGTCCTGGCCGCCGACCCCAGCCACCACCATACGCCCCCGACCAAGGAAGATCCGGCGCCCAATATCGACTTCGGGGCCCTGGACGCGGCGGTTGCGCAGCTCAAGATCAGCGCGGCGGCCTTCGACGCGGCGGCGGCGAGCGAGGCTGGGTTGAAGCCGGAGCAGCGGGTGAAGGTCAACGCCATTCTGCAAGGCGCCGAGCAGGCCCTGACCGATGGACGCGGCCTGCCCGGTCGGCCCTGGTACCGGCATCTGATCTACGCGCCTGGGGTGCTCACCGGCTACGGCGCCAAGACCCTGCCGGGGGTGCGTGAAGCCCTGGAGAGCGGACGCTGGAGCGAGGCTGGCGACTATGTCGCCCGCACCGCCCAGGTGATCTCGGCCCAGACCGCGCTGCTGGACAGCGCCACGGCGCTGCTCAAACCGTAGCCCGGTTCAGGGCGCCGGCTTGCGAAGACGGATCAGGGCTTCCTGGGCGGCGGAGGCCACCAGGACGCCGTCGCGGCTGAAGATCTCTCCGCGATTGAAGCCCCGGCCGCCCGAAGCGCTGGGGCTGTCCTGAACGTAGAGGTGCCACTCGTTGAAGTCGCAGGGCCGGTGGAACCAGAGGGCGTGGTCGAGGCTGGCGGCCTGTAGCTGTGGGTGATCCCAATCCACCCCATGGGGGCGCAGGGAAGAATCCATCAGGCTCATGTCCGAGGCGTAGGCCAGGGCGCACTGGCTGACGATGGGATCGGCGCCGATGGGGGCCCGGGCCCGGAACCAGCAGCGATAGATGGGCTCGCGCTGGCGTGGCGCGCCCCGGGGATCAGGATCGATCGGCCGCATCTCCACCGGCCAGGGCGTGCGCAGTTCGTCCCCCGGGCGGGGGTGCTGCGCCCGAAGCTGCTCCTCGTTCAGCAGTTCTTCCGGCAGCGGAACGTCGGGCATGGCGCCGCGATGTTCCAGGCCCTCCTCGGGGACCTGAAAAGAGGCCGATAGATTGAAGATCTGACGGCCATGCTGGATGGCGGTGACCCGCCGGGTTGTGAAGCTGGCGCCGTCCCGGGCGCGTTCGACCTTGTAAAGGATCGGAATGGTCGGATCGCCCGCACGGATGAAATAGGCATGGAGGGAATGGCAGATGCGCCCCTCGACCGTTCGGTATGCCGCGGCCAGGGCCTGGGCGATCACCTGGCCGCCAAAGATGCGCTTCTGCTCGCCCCGATTGGGGGTGAAGCCGCGATACATGTCGAGTTCGATGGCCTCGAGGTCCAGCACACGGATGAGTTCGTTGTTCCGATCCATGCCGGCCCTCCTCTTACGCCTGCGTCCTACGCGCAAGCCGTGCAGCTAATTCATGGGAGCGGCCCGGCGCAAGCCTTGATCGCGGGTGTGGGAAGTTTCCGGTTTTCCTTTCCGTTTCAGATGAAATGCCGGTTCTGAAGCCCTGCGCTTACGGAATATTTCGCCCCGACCGCCACAATCGTTCCGCCTGTCATCTTGACGTCATGGACAAATGGTCCATCCGGCGCCATCCGACCTGAGAACGCTCTCAATCGCGGCCAAGTTCGGATTCGCGTTGGGGTTTGCGAGCGGCGAGACGAGCGATGGTGTTTCTTCCACCCGACCGGCTGAACCCGGCCCTGCTGGCGCGCTTCGCGCGTCGGCGGTTCACGCCCAATCGCGCCGATGTCATCGCCATGGTGCTGATGGCGGCGGCGGTGGTGCTGGTGGCCCACGGGGCCGGCCAGATGAACCAGCCGCTCAACCAGTTGAACCTGACTCCGGTGACCCTGGATCCGGCGCGGCTGCCGGAATATGCCGTGCGCACGACCTTGCGCATGTTCGCGGCCCTGTTCGCCTCCCTGCTCTTCACCTTCGTGGTCGCCACCGTCGCGGCCAAGAGCCGTAAGGCGGAGCTGATCATCGCCCCGGCCCTGGATATTCTTCAGTCGGTTCCAATCCTGGGCTTTCTGACCTTCACCGTGACCTTCTTCATGGGCCTGTTCCCCGGCAGCGAGCTGGGGGTTGAGGGGGCGGCGATCTTCGCCATCTTCACCAGCCAGGCCTGGAACATGGCCTTCAGTTTCTACCAGTCGCTGCGCACCGTGCCGCGCGACCTCGACGAGGTGAGCCGCCATTTCGGCCTCTCGCCGTGGCTCAAGTTCTGGCGGCTCGAGGCGCCGTTCGCGGCGCCCGGCCTGATCTGGAACACCATGATGTCGATGTCGGGCGGCTGGTTCTTCGTCGTGGCGTCGGAGGCGATTACGGTCGGCGACACCACGGTCAACCTGCCGGGCATCGGCTCGTGGCTGGCGCTGGCGATCGACGCCAAGGACATTCACGCCGTGCTGCTCGCGGTCGGCGCCATGGCGATCGTGATCTTGGCCTACGACCAGCTGGTCTTCCGGCCGATCGTGGCCTGGGCCGACAAGTTCCGCTTCGAGCAGACGGCGGCCCAGCAGCGCCCGCGCTCGTGGGTCTACGACCTGTGGCGCCGCAGCCGGCTGATGCGCCGC
>JARLIP010000254.1 GCA_031291685.1 Caulobacteraceae bacterium
AGCCTGGCGGCGCCGCGGCCCGTCCGGAAGGCGGCCGTCCGGCCTATGGCGATCGGCCGCCCCGTCAGGGTGAGACCGTCCGCTACTCCGCGCTCAATCCCCGTCCGGCGCCGCCCCGCGGCGACCGCCCCGGTGGCCCGCGTCCCCCAGGCGCGGGCCGTCCCGAACCGGCGCCCGCCGGCCCGGAAATTCAGCGCGCCGCCCGTCAGGCCCCCCGTCCCGGCGGCGTCACCGACCGTCGTCCCGATGACGAGGAAGAAAACGCCGCCCGCCGTGGCTCCAAGACCGCCCCGGCCAAGCCGACCCGCAGCGTCAAGGGCGCGCCTCAGCGCCGCGAAGGCCGTCTGACCATCCAGGCCGTCGCCGGGAACGACGACGAGGCCGTCGAACGCATGCGCTCCCTGGCGTCCGTGCGCCGGGCCCGTGAGCGGGAACGTGAAAAGCGCAAGGGCGGCGCCCAGGAACAGGCCCGGGCCGCCCGTGAAGTCGTCATTCCCGACGTCATCACCGTGCAGGAACTGGCCAACCGCATGGCCATCCGCGGCGTGGAGATCATCAAGTTCCTGATGCGTCAGGGCATGATGCTGAAGATCAACGACGTGATCGATTCCGACACCGCCGAACTGGTGGCCACGGAATTCGGCATGACCGTGCGCCGGGTTTCGGAATCCGACGTCGAGGAAGGCTTCATCGGCGCCGAGGACTTCGACGATCACATGCTGCCGCGTCCTCCGGTCGTGGCGGTCATGGGTCACGTCGACCATGGCAAGACCAGCCTGTTGGACGCCCTGCGCTCCACCGACGTCGCCGCCGGCGAACACGGGGGCATCACCCAGCATATCGGGGCCTATCAGGTGCGCCTGCCCAATGGCGAGCGCGTCACCTTCCTCGACACCCCCGGCCACGCGGCCTTCTCGGCCATGCGAGCCCGGGGCGCCAACGTCACCGACATCGTCATCCTGGTGGTGGCGGCCGATGACGGGGTCATGCCCCAGACGATCGAAGCGATCCACCACGCCAAGGCGGCGGGCGCGCCGATCATCGTGGCGGTCAACAAGATCGACAAGCCGGGCGCCGACTCCACCCGGGTCGTCAACGAGCTTCTGCAGCACGAGATCGTGGTCGAAAGCCTGGGTGGCGACACCCAGCTGATCGAGGTCTCGGCGACCAAGAAGATCGGCCTGGACAACCTGATCGAGGCCATCCTGCTGCAGGCCGAGGTCATGGACCTGAAGGCCAATCCGGATCGCTCCGCCGACGGCGTGGTCATCGAATCCAAGCTGGATCGCGGTCGCGGCGCCGTGGCCACCGTCCTGGTCAAGCGTGGCACCCTGAAGCGCTCCGACATCATCGTGGCCGGCTCCAACTGGGGCCGGGTCCGCGCCCTGATCAACGAGCGCGACGAACAGGTTCCGCAGGCTGGCCCTTCCGAGCCGGTCGAGGTCCTTGGCCTGGACGGCACCCCCGATCCCGGCGACGTCTTCGCCGTGGTGGAGAACGAGGCCCGCGCCCGCGAGCTGACCGAGTACCGCATCCGTCAAAAGCGCGAAAAGTCGATCGTTCCGGCGGCGGCCACCGGCAACTCCCTGGCCGACATGATGGCCAAGTTGCAGGACAAGAAGGTCTCCGAGCTGCCCTTGATCATCAAGGCGGACGTGCAGGGCTCGGCCGAGGCGATCGTCAGCTCGCTGGACAAGATCTCCACGGACGAGGTTCGCGCCCGGATCATCCATTCCGGCGCCGGCGCCATCAACGAGAGCGACGTGATGCTCGCCAAGGGGGCCGGCTCGCCGGTCCTGGGCTTCAACGTCCGCGCCTCCAAGCAGGCCCGCGACCTGGCCGAACGCGAAGGCGTCGAGATCCGCTACTACGCGATCATCTACGACCTGTTGGACGACATCAAAGGCGTGCTCTCGGGCATGCTGGCGCCGATCCAGCGGGAAACCTTCCTCGGCAACGCCGAAGTGCTCCAGGCTTTCGATATCTCCAAGGTCGGCCGCGTGGCCGGTTGCCGGGTCACCGAAGGCGTGGTGCGCAAGGGCGCTCGGGTCCGGATCATCCGCAACGACGTGGTCATCCTCGAACTCGGCACCCTGCAGACGCTCAAGCGCTTCAAGGACGAGGTCAACGAGGTGGTCGTGGGTCAGGAATGCGGCATGGCCTTCGCCAACTTCCAGGACATCAAGGCCGGGGACACCATCGAGTGCTTCACGGTCGAAGAGGTCAAGCGCAGCCTCTAGGGGGCTCTGCTCCGCTCGCAACAGGACGCGGCGCCTTCGGGCGCCGCGTTCGCGCGCCTATGTCTCTCTGTCCTCACCGCTTGATCACGGTCGTGGAAAACGCACGCCATGCGTTGCGGCGGGCGCCTAGTCGGACCATCTTAGGGCCTGATCTGAGATCCCGCCCGACGGAGTTTATCGCATGCTCGGAGAACTGACCTCCGCGACACCGCCCGCCGACCTGATCAAGGAGGGCTCGGACGCCAGTTTCGTCGCCGATGTGATCGAGGCGTCCAAGACCCAGCCGGTGATCGTCGATTTCTGGGCCACTTGGTGCGGTCCCTGCCGCCAATTGACCCCGGCCCTGGAAAAGGCGGTGACCGCCGCCAAGGGCGCGGTGAAGCTGGTCAAGATCGACGTGGACAAGAACCCGGGCTTCGCGGGCCAGCTGCGAGTGCAGTCGATCCCCACGGTCTATGCCTTCGTCGATGGCCGCCCGGTGGACGGCTTCATGGGCGCGGTGCCCGAGAGCCAGATCAAGACCTTCATCGAGGCCCTGACCGGTCCGGCCGCCCCGTCGGACCTCGATCAACTCCTGGCCCTGGCCAAGGAATCCCTGGACGTCGGCGATGTCGGCGGCGCGGCCCAGGCCTATGCCGCCGCGCTCCAGCAGGACCCGGAGAACGTCAAGGCCATAGCGGGCCTCGCCCGTTGCTACCTGACCGGGGGCGACACCGAGCGGGCCCAGGAAGTCGTGGACATGGCCCCGGCGGGCGCCAAGGACGCCGAGCTGGACAGCGTGCGCGCGGCCCTGGCCCTGGCAGGGGAATCGGCCTCCGAGACGGGACCCTTCGAGGGGCGTCTGGCGGCTGACCCCGACGACCACGAAGCCCGGTTCGAATTGGCCAAGGCCCTGGCCGGCCAGGGCAGGATGCAGGAGGCGGCCGATCACCTCCTGACCATCATCGCCAAGGACCGGGCCTGGAATGACGACGCCGCCCGCAAGCAGCTCCTGACCATCTTCGAGGCGGCCGGCCAGATGTCCGAGGTCGCCAAACAGGGCCGGCGGCGCTTGTCGTCGATCCTGTTCTCCTAGGGGGCTCAGCTCATGGTCGCCGGTCCCTTCCGCAAGGCGTGCGACCTGCCCCAGGCCATCGCGGTGTTTCCGCTACCGGGGGTGCTGCTGCTGCCCCATGCCCAGCTGCCGCTGAACATCTTCGAGCCGCGCTATCTGAACATGATCGACGACGCCATGGCCGCCGAGCGGATGATCGGCATGATCCAGGCCCAGTCCGCCGGCGCGGCCGATCAGCCCTCCCTGGCCAGGGTCGGGTGCCTGGGGCGCATCACCAGCTTCGCCGAGACCTCGGACGGCCGCTATCTGATCACCCTGACCGGGGTGTGCCGATTTTCCGTGGTCTCGGAGCTGGCCGCGCGGCTGCCCTATCGTCAGGTGCGCGCCGACTACGCCCCGTTCGAGGCCGATCTCAAGCCCGTGGCCGACGACAGCGGTTTCGATCGCATGCGCTTCCTCAAGGCGCTGAAGGCCTATCTGGAGCGTCACGCCCTGGATGTGGACTGGGATACGGCCAAGGCCGCCCCAGGCGAGGCCCTGGTCAACAGCCTGTCCATGGCCCTGCCCTTCGGCCCGGGAGAGCGTCAGGCCTTGCTGGAGGCGCAAAGCTTCAGCGACCGGCGCGAGGCCCTGATAACCCTGATGGAGATTGACGCCGCCGACCAATCCGGCGACGACGAGCCCCGTTCCCTGCAATAGGACGACCATGACCGACACCGCCGCTCCCATCGACAGCGACCTGGCTCCCCTGGTCCAGGACGTGGATCCCCGTCTGCTGGAGGTGCTGGTGTGCCCCGTTACCCGCGGGCCCCTGGACTATGACCGCGACAAGGGCGAACTGATCAGCCGGACCGCCCGCCTGGCCTTTCCCGTCCGCGACGGGGTGCCGGTGATGCTGCCTGACGAGGCTCGCGTCCTCGGCGAAGGCGAATGATAGGCGAGGGCCGATGACCAGCCTCACCACCCGGCCCTGGCCCACCGAGTTGAAGGTTCGGCGCAAGGCCGCAGTCCTGGCCGTGACTTTCGACGATGGCAAGGTGTTCGAACTGCCCGCTGAATATCTGCGGGTGATGACCCCCAGCGCCGCCGATCGCGGCCATGGGGCGGGACCAGGCCGCACGGTGGACGGCAAGCGCGGGGTGGGTATCAACGGCCTTCAGTCGGTTGGGCGCTATGCGGTGCGCATCCACTTCACCGATGGCCACGACACCGGCCTCTATAGCTGGGACGAGCTCTATCGCCTGGGTCGCGACCACGATACGCTGTGGGCCGCCTATCTCGAACGCTTGAAGCGCGAGGGACTGAAGCGCGAGGGCCTTTCCCGGGAGGGGTGAGCCCTACAGCACCTGTCCGCGGAACAGCCGGGGCAGGTCGCCGACGGCGCCGCCGGCCTCCTTCATGAAGAAGCGCCTTGCCGGGCCGATGCGGTTGACCAGGGCCATGCCGGTCCCCCGAGCCAGGCGCACGGCGGTGTTGTCGTTGGAGAACAGGTGGACGAAGGCGTCCATGCCGGCGGCCATCGCCGTGGTGTCGAACCGCCGCCAGGCGCTGTAGCGGGCCAGCACGGTTTCCGAACCGATGTCCTCGCCCAGGCGGGCGGCGTCGACCAGCACCTCGGCCAGGACGGCGGCGTCCCTCAGGCCCAGGTTCAGGCCCTGGCCGGCGATGGGATGGACCCCGTGCGCGGCGTCCCCCATCAGGGCGATGCGCGGGCGGATCATCCGCTCGGCCAATTGCAGGGACAGGGGATAGACGAAGGTCGGCCCGGTCAGGCTGACCTCCCCCAGGAAATCACCGAACCGGCGGCGCAGCAGGGACAGGAACACCTCCGGCCGGGCCGCCTTGAGGGCGGGGGCGGCGCTAGTGGTTTCGGTCCAGACCAGGCTGGCCCGGTTCTCGGTCAGGGGCAGGATGGCGAAGGGGCCGCTGGGCAGGAAGTATTCGTGGGCCACCCCATTGTGGGGCCGTTCCATCTTCAGGGTCGCCACCACCCCGCTCTGGCGATAGTCCCAGCCGAGCACGCCTATGCCAGCCGCCTTGCGCACGGCCGAGCCACGGCCCTCGGCGCCGATCACCAGGGGGGCGCGGAAGGCGCGCCCATCGGCCAGGATCACCCGGGCCCCGGCGCCCTTAACCTCCACGCCCGTGACCTTGGCCGGGGCGTGAATGGTCAGGCCGGCGGCCTCAACGGCCTGGGATAGGGCCACCCGGGTGCGGCGGTTCTCCATCATGTAGCCCAGAGGTTCGGAATGAACCCGGGCGGCGATCTCGGCGGCGTCGAAGCGCAGGAAGAAGGCGGTCGGTCCGCCCGAGGAAGCGCCGGGCCGACGTCCGTCGGTGACCAGGATCTGTTCGATGCGCTGGGCGTGGGGCCGCATGCGGTCCCCGACCCCGATGGCGTCCCAGGCGCGGAACGAGGAAAAGGCGATCGCCGAGGAGCGGCCGTCGAAACTGGGTTCCAGCTGGGTGGCGAAGGGCTGAGGGTCGATCAGCAGCGGGCGCAGGCCGCCCTGGGCGAGGGCGAGGGCCAGGGTGGCGCCCGCCATCCCCGCCCCGGCGATGATGACGTCGGCGTCGTGGGTCTGAACCATGCCCCTATCTCCGCCTCCATGGCCGCGAAGTCCAGTCTCGCGCATGGATTTGGGCAACCTAGAGCATTTTCGAGCGAAGTGGACACCGGTTCGCGTGAAGAAAATGCGCTAAAACAAGAAGCTAGAGCGCCGGCCTGATGCAATCAGGTCGGGAAACGCTCTAGATCACGGCCCTTTCGGCTTCCCGCTCCTGGGCGCGGCCGGCGTTGCGCACGGCCTCGATCAGGGCCTTGGCGGTGATCGGGTTGGGCAAATGCGCGTCGGCGCCGGCGGCGCGGGAGGCCTCGTGATGCTCGGCCATGGCGTTGGCGGTCAGGGCGTAGATCGGGGTGCGGGGCAGGCGTCGCGCGGCCTCCCGGGCGCGGATGGCGCGGATGGCGGTCAGGCCGTCCATCACCGGCATCTGCATGTCCATCAGGATGACGTCGAAGTCCTGGCTTTCGAAGGCCTCGATGGCCTCCTGGCCGTTCTCGACGCTGGTCAGCTCCACGCCAATGGCCCCGAGAATCAGGGCCACCACCTTCTGATTGGTGGGATGATCCTCGGCCAGCAGCACCCGGATCGAACAGGGGGCGCCGCCATCGGTCTCCCAGGCGGGCGCCTCGCCCGGGGCCGCCGCCGTCTCGGGCGCGGCGCGGGGCAGGTCCCGGGTCAGGGTGAAGACGGCGCCGACCCCCGGGCGACCCTCGGCGGTCAGGGAGCCGCCCATCATCTCCGCCAGCCGCCGGGAGATCGACAGGCCCAGGCCCGTGCCGCCGAACCGGCGGGTGATCGAAGCGTCCGCCTGGACGAAACGGGAAAACAGCCGGTCGCGGGTGGCGGCGTCGAAGCCGATCCCGGTGTCGCTCACGGTGAAGCGGCAGCGGCACAGGGTCTCCAGCTCTTGAACCTCCACCCCCAGGCGAACCCGGCCCTCGGTGGTGAACTTGACGGCGTTGGAAACCAGGTTGGACAGGATCTGACGGATGCGCCCCACATCTCCGGCGAAGGCGCCCCGGGCCGTCTGGGGCAGGTTCACCTCAAAGCGCAGGCCCTTGGTCACGGCGGTGGTTTCGAACAGGGCCGCCACCGGCCCCACGGCCGCGTCCATCTCAAACCGCTCGTGGGACAGGGTCATGCGGCCGGATTCGATCCGGGCCAGGTCCAGCAGGTCAGACAGCAGGTTGCCCAGGGTCTGGCCCGAGGCCTCGATCAGCCCGACCATGTCCCGCTGCTCGCGGCTCAGATTGGTGCGGGCCAGGGCGCTGGCGATGCCCAGAACCCCGTTGAGCGGGGTGCGGATCTCGTGGCTCATATTAGCCAGGAACTCGCTCTTGGCCTGGTTGGCGGCCTCGGCGTCGTCCCGGGCCTTGGCGATGGCTCGCTCGGCCTCCTTGCGCGCGGTGATGTTCTGCAGCACCCCGATGACGCGCTCCAGGCCGCCGTCCTCGCTGAAGACGGCCTCGGCCCCACCAAAGGCCCAGACCTCCTTGCCGTCGTTGCGGCGCACCCGTCCCTCGGCTTGGAAGGGGCGCCGCTCGGCGATGCAGGCGGCCAACTCGGCCACGACCCCGGCGCGATCATCCGGGTGGATGAAGTTGAACAGGTCGTTTTCCAGCTGCTCGAAGGTGTAGGGAGCGTCGAAGAAGCTGTCTTCGGCGCCCTCCTTGTTCAGGTCGCGACGGATGTAGTCGATGTCCCAGATATGCAGGCCGGCGATCCCGGCGGCCAGGTTCAGGCGCTGTTGAGCGCGCTCGCTGGCGTCCAGGGCCTCGACCAGGTCGGTGACGTCATGGCTGATCACCATCACCCCGCTGATCGCCCCGGCGCCATTGCGCCAACTGAGCATCTGCATGTCGGCCCAGCGCCTGGCGCCGTTGTGCAGGGTGAGCCTCTGGCGCTGGGCGCGAACCTCGCCGCCGCCGGCTAGCGCGTCTCGAAGGGCGGGCAAGAGCTGGTCCCGGGCGGTGGGGAACATGTCGAACACACAGCGGCCAGCCATGTCGATGGCCTGAAGCTCCATGTCCTGGCGCCATTGGGGACTGACCCAATCCACCTCCAGCTGGCGGTTGATCATGGCCACCGCCACGGGGGCGGCCTTGACCATGGTCTGCAGCAGGGTCTGGGCGGCGCCCGCCTCGGCTTCGGCGGCCACCGCCTGCCGTTTCAGCCGCGGACGCTCGCACTCGTGGGCGACCAGGTCGGCCAGATCCCCCAGCCGCTCGATCACCGCGGGATCCGGCGCCCGGGGCTCGGGGCCGGCCAGATAGAGGACGCCGATCTGCGGCCCGTCGGACAGCATGATCGGGGCGCTGGCGAAGAAGCGGACATGGCTGCGTTTGAGATAGGGATTGTCCCGTGTGCGGGGACTGTCCTTGACGTCGGTGATCCAGAGCGTTGCGCCCGAAGGGCCCTGGAGTTCGGACACGGCGCTGAGATTGATCACGGTGGCGGCGCGCGGCCCGACCCCCGTACGCCAGACCCGTTCGCCCTGGAGGATGGCCACCCGGGCGATAGGGGCGTCGGACAGGGCGTGGGCGAGACGGGCGATGCGCTCGAAGGCCGGCCTGAGGGCTTCCAGATCCAGAGCGCCGACATCGGCCAAGCGCTGGCTGGCCGGGCGCTGGTCAGCGACACGCTCGATCCGCCCTTCCGTGCCTGTCGATCGCGCCATGGCTCGTGCCGTCACATCAAATTCTGCTCAAAGAATTGATGCGCTCCCGGCCTTAACGGCGGGTGCCTGGAACAGGTTAACGGCGCCGCCGCGAATATTGGCCGCACCGGGGGGGGCGGCCAAGGCTCAAGCGGTCTTAGTCGTCGTAGCTGTCGACTTCGTCGGCCTCGACCAGATCCGGCGCGCCGGTCTCGGAGGCCGGGCGCAGGGAGGCCCCGTCGTCAACGATGCCCTTCTTGGCGTCGTCCTTGGCCTTCTTCTCGGCGGCCTTCTTGACGATGGAGTCCAGCTCCAGCTGGGTGATCAGGCCGAGGGTCACGGGGTCCACCGGCTTGATGTTGGTGGCGTTCCAGTGGGTGCGGTTGCGCACCTGATCGATGGTGGCCTTGGTGGTGCCCAAGACCTTGACGATCTGGCTGTCGGCGATTTCCGGGTGGTTGCGCAGGAACCAGGCGATAGCGTCCGGGCGATCCTGGCGACGGGAGACCGGGGTGTAGCGGGGCGCCTTCTTGGTGGGCTTCAGCAGCTCGGCGTGGCGGCTCTTCTGGGCCTTCATGCGATAGGCGCTGTTGTTCTGAGCCGCGTCCAGTTCCGAGCGGGACAGCTGGCCATTGGCGATGGGATCGGCGCCGCGGATGTCGCGGGCGACCTCGCCATCGGCGATGCCCTTCACTTCCAGCGGATGCAGACCGCAGAAATCGGCGATTTGCTCGAAGGTCAGCGAAGTATTGTCGACCAGCCACACGGCGGTCGCCTTGGGCATGAGGATATCGGTCATGAGTTGGACCTTTCCATAGTCCGGAAATGACGGCGCCCGGCCTTTCGGCCGGGCGTGCATAGGGTTTCTATAGGCTGGATCGCGAAAAAAACCAATCGCAATCGAGTTCGCGCGGCCCTCAAGCCCGCTCCCTATACCGGGGAGGTCAAGGCTCGCGCCACGGCGTCCAGCACCGCGCGCCCTGGGCGGGTCAGGGCCAGGCGCTCTTGGTCGGGGTTGGCCAGGCCCTGAGCGGCGAGATCGGCCACCATGGGATGGTTCGGCCCAAGGCCTAGAACGGCCAGCTCGGCCCATGGCGCGCCCGCGTCGATGCGCAGGCCCATCAGAAGACGCTCAAGGGCTACGTCGCGGGAGCTCAGCGCCTCGCGCACGGCCAAGCCCGTCCCCGTGTCCGCCACCTGGGCGATATAGGGGCCGATCCGCGTCTCGGCCTGGGTGGCGAGCCGTCCCGTCTCCAGGGTCAGCCGACCGTGGGCGCCCGGCCCGACCCCCAGATAGTCACGCCCGGTCCAGTAGGCGAGGTTGTGCCGCGAGCGGGCCGCCGGGCCCTTGGCGTGGTTGGAAACCTCATAGGCCTCGAACCCGGCCCCTTCGAGCACGGCCTGGGTGGTCTCATAGAGGGCGGCGGCCAGGTCATGGTCCGGCGGAGTGATGGTCCCGCGACCCACCTGGCGGTCGAAGGCGGTGCCGGGCTCGATGGTCAGCTGGTAGGGCGAGACGTGCTCGGGCCCTAAGGCCAGGGCGGCGGTCAGTTCGCTGGCCCAGTCCCGCGGGGTCTGGCCGGGACGGGCATAGATCAGGTCCAGGGACAGGCGGGGGAACAGCCGGGCGGCCAGTTCGGCGGCCCGGCGGGCCTCGGCGGCGTCGTGGTTGCGGCCAAGGAACCTCAGGGCCGCATCGTCCAGGGACTGCAGGCCCAGGGACAGCCGGCCCACCCCCGCCTCAGCGAAACCGGAGAAGCGGGCGGCCTCGGCGTCGGTGGGATTGGCCTCCAGGGAGATCTCCAGGTCCGCGGCCGGGGTCCAGAGGCGGCGGGCGGTCTCTATGATCCGGGCGATCCAGGCGGGGTCCATCAGGGACGGGGTGCCGCCGCCGAAGAAGATCGAGATCAGCCGCCGGGGCCCCATCAGCCTGGCCTGGCCCTCCAAGTCCTCGACAATGGCCTGGGCGAGACGTTCCTGCTCGGCCTGGCCACGGTCGCGCACCACGTTGAAATCGCAATAGGGGCAGATGCGGGCGCAGTAGGGCCAGTGGACATAGACGGCCAGGTCCTCAAGGACCGCCAAGCCCTGATGCGCCGGGACCAGGGTCAAGGTCGGGGTCAAAAGAGGGTGGCCCGAAGCATTTCGAAGGCCCGCGCCCGGTGGCTGATGGCGTCCTTGGCGGCGGGGTCCATCTCGCCGAAGGTGATCTCGTGGCCTTCGGGGATGAAGATCGGATCATAGCCGAAGCCCAGGCCTCCCCGGGGCGGGAAGGTCAGCTCGCCCTTGACGATCCCTTCCACCACTACCGCCGGCCCGCCGGGCCAGGCCACCGCCAGGGCGCAGGTGAACCAGGCGTGGCGATCGTCCTCCTCGACCTCTTCCAGCCGCTTCTCGACCTTGGACATGGCCAGGGCGAAGTCCTTGTCCGGCCCGGCCCAGCGGGCGGAATAGATCCCCGGCGCCCCGCCCAGGGCGCGCACGGAAAGGCCCGAATCGTCAGCCAGGGCGATCAGGCCGCTGGCCTCGGCGGCGGCGCGGGCCTTGAGCAGGGCGTTGCCGACGAAGGTGGATTCGGTCTCCTCGGGCTCGCCCAAGCCCAGGGCGCCGGCGGTCACCACCTCGAAGCGTCCCTCCAGCAGGGCGGCCAGTTCTCGCGCCTTGCCGGGATTGTGGGTCGCCGCCACCAGCTTGGCGCCGGGTTCCAGCTTCAGGGCCATGGTCGTCTCCGTCGGGGCGCGGTGTTCGGGACCTTCATTCCCTTTCGCGGCGTCAACCGCAAGCGGCAAGCCGCCGCCATGTCCGATTTTGCATTGCGAAAGTTTAATATTGATAATCGATAAATCGTCTTGATCGAAAAACGATGCGGCCGTATCGAATATCGCCATCGACGGGCGGAAAAGCAGCGAATTCCCGCTGGAGTAGCCCGGAATATGCTGCGATGCAGCATGGCAATGGAGATCTTTCGATGACGACTTTTCTGCGCCTCTTCGACCGCTTCGCCGACACCGCCGGCGCGATCCTGCTCACCGCGGCCCTGCCGCTCTCGGCCGTGGTGATCGCTGGCCACGCCCTGCTGGCCTGATCGACGTGGCTGGCGCGGCGCCCGCCACGCGCCGTAAGATACCGCCGAGCGACATATTGGGGGGATGGCCGCATGCGCGCACTGGGGCCCGGCTCGGTTTCGAGCTTCCTGAAGATCATTCTGGACGTGGTCTATGTGGCCCTGTGGATCGGCGCGGGCGTCACCGCGATCCTGGCCCTGGGCTCCCTCGTCTTTGATATCGATCCGGCCCTGTTCGGCCGGCAGTTGACGGTGAGGATCGACGCCTCGGGTCTCCCAAGGCAGCTTCTGACCACCGACCTGTTCGCCGTCACCGCCTATGCCATCGGGGTGCTGATCATCGTTGACCGGCTGCGGCGGATCTTCTCCACCCTGACGGCGGGGGACCCCTTCCATCCCGACAATGTGCGCCGCCTGCGGGTGGTTGGGGTGATGCTGGCGGCCCTGGAGCTGGGCCGCTATCCGGTGGTGGCCGTGACCCTTTGGCTGGCGCCCAAGGCCGATGTGAGCCAGAGCGGCGTCAATCTGACGGCATGGTTCGCCGTCCTGGTGGTGTTTGTGCTAGCGGAGGTGTTCCGAGAGGGCGCCCGTCTGCGCCGCGAAGCCGAATTGACCATCTGAGCCAAGGCCACGATGCCCATCCGCGTACGCCTTGACCGCATTCTGCTCGAACGCCGCATGTCCCTGACCGAACTGGCCGACCGGGTGGGGGTGACTATCGCCAACCTGTCGATCCTCAAGACCGGCAAGGCCCGGGCGATCCGCTTCTCCACCCTGGAGGCCCTGTGCCGGGAGCTGGACTGCCAGCCGGGGGAGCTTTTGGCCTTCGAGCCCGGCCCCCCGGACGACGATCTGGAGGACGACGAGGGGTAGCGCCCCTCGTCATTCCATATCAGCCCCCGACAGCGACCTTTTGCAGGTCGATCAACTCGCCAATGCCCTTGCGGGCCAGGGAGAACAGCTGTTCGAACTCGGCTTGAGTGAAACCGCGCTTCTCGCCGGTGGC
>JARLIP010000255.1 GCA_031291685.1 Caulobacteraceae bacterium
ACGCCAGCACCCCCATCCCAACCCTTCCCCCATCGAGGGGGAAGGGCTTTGTCGCGCCTCTAGAGCCCGAGCACCATCTTGGCGATGATGTTGCGCTGGATTTCGTTGGAGCCGCCATAGATCGAGGTCTTGCGGCCGTTTAAATAGCTGGGCGCGGTTTCGTGGGCGTAATCGGGGCCGATGGCGTGGGCGTTGTCGCCGTCGGTGGGAAAACCGCGGAAATAGGGCGCGCCGTAGTGGCCGGCGGCTTCCAGGGCCAGCTCATGCACCCGCTGCTGGATCTCGGTGCCCTTGATCTTGAGCAGGGAGGATTCCGGGCCGGGTCCCTTGCCCGAGGCCTCGCCGGCCAGGGTGCGCAGTTCGGTGTATTCCAGGGCGGTCAGGTCGATCTCGAGTTCGGCGACCTTGCGCTTGAAGAAGGGGTCCTGCAGCAGCGGGCCGGCGTTGTCACCCATCTCGGCGGTGGCCATCTTGCGGATGCGCTCGATGCCGCGCTTGGAGCGCGCCACCCCGGCGATGCCGGAGCGTTCGTGGGCCAGCAGGAACTTGGCCGCGGTCCAGCCCTTGTTCTCGTCGAAGATGCGGTTCTCGACCGGCACCTTGACGTTGTCGAGGAACACGTCGTTGACCTCGTGCTCGCCGCCCAGGGTGATGATCGGCCGGACGCTGATGCCCGGGGTCTTCATGTCGATCAGCAGGAAGGAGATGCCCGATTGCGGCTTGGAGTCAGGGTCGGTGCGGACCAGGAAGAAGCCCCAGTCGGCGAACTGGGCCAGGGTGGTCCAGGTCTTCTGGCCGTTGACGATGTAGTAGTCGCCCTCGCGCACGGCCCGGGTGCGCAGGCTGGCCAGGTCAGAGCCCGAACCCGGCTCGGAATAGCCCTGACACCACCAGATGTCGCCGTTGTAGGTGGCGGGGAGGAACTTGGCCTTCTGCTCTGGCGTGCCGAAGGTGTAGATCACCGGGGAGACCATGCTCATGCCGAAGGGCAGGATCGGGATGGTGTCCGCCAGGGCCTGCTCTTCGGACCAGATGTATTTCTGGGTCGAGGTCCAGCCGGTGCCGCCGTATTCCTTGGGCCAGCCGGGGGCGATCCAACCCTTTTTGGCGAGGATCTTGTGCCAGGCGAGATAGTCTTCCTTGGACAGGGAATCTTCGCTCAGCTGCTTGTCGCGCAGGCTCGCCGGGTAGTTCTCGGCGATAAAGGTGCGAACCTCTTGGCGAAAAGCGAGGTCCTCGGGTGAAAAGTCGAGGTTCATGGGCGTCTCCAGACGGGCTTATGGGCCACCCGAGCAACAAACGGGCGTTCGTGAGCGATGATAAGGAACGGGATCAGGTTTGCAAAGATGACGTTAGCGTAAGCGTCACCGTTAACCCTCCGGGGCGTCCGCACGGGCGGGCGGAGCACAAGGGGATTCGATGCCGCGTATCGTGACCTATAACGTCCACCGCTGCGTGGGAACCGACCGCAGGCTGGATGTTTCGCGCATCGCCGACGTGCTGGCCGCCTGCCGCCCGGACATCGTGGCGCTTCAGGAACTGGACGTGGGCCGGCGGCGCACCAACGGGGTCGACCAGGCTCATGAGATCGCCCGCCAGCTAGGCATGGCCTTCCATTTCAACGCCGCCATGCGGGTGGAGGAGGAACAGTATGGCGACGCCATCCTGACCCTGCTGCCCGAACGCCTGGTCAAGGCGGGCCCCCTGCCCGGCCTCAATCCCCGGATTCCGCTGGAGCCCCGGGGCGCTCTCTGGGCGGCGATCGAGGTCGATGGCGTAGAGGTCCAGGTGATCAACACCCATCTGGGCCTGGCGCCGCGGGAGCAGCGCATCCAGGCCGCGGCCCTGGTGGGTGACGCCTGGATCGGCGGCGCCCTGGCCCACGGGCCGACCATCCTGCTGGGGGATTTCAACGCCGGCCCCACCACCCGGATTCTGCACAGCCTCACCCGGCGCCTGCACGACGCCCGGGATCTGACGCCCCACAAGCGGGCGACACCGACCTTCCCTTCCCGACTGCCGATGCTGAGGATCGACCACATGCTGGTCAGCCCCCAGATCCGGGTGCTGGACATGGACGCACCCCGCGAGCCGGCGACCCGGCTGGCCTCGGATCACCTGCCCCTGGTGATGGAGTTCGAGGTCAGGGCTTAGGGCGCGCGCCCCTCGGACACGGCCTTCACCAGCGCCCTGATCTTGCGGCGGCGGCGCAGCACGCGCCAGGTGTCGTCGGTGTCCAGGGGATCGCCCAGGTGAAACTCGGCGATAACGGCGGCCAGGGGCCCCAGTTTCAGCAGCTTCACCGGCTCCAGCCGGCGGCCGTGGCGCAGGGTCTCCATCGCCGGAACCAGACCGCCAAGGCGGGTCACGGCCGCCTCCACATCATCCGCCCCGCGCCCGATGAAGTGGCCCGCCAGCCGGTGGCGCAAACGGCGGATGGCCTTGGCCGCCGCCTCGTCCTGCGCCTCGATGGTCAGCTCGCATTCGGTGTCGAAACCGCAGGAGCGGTTGTTCAGGTTGCTGGAGCCGATCCGTAGCAGGGTGTCATCGACGATCATCACCTTGGAATGGACGATCACCGGCCGGCCCGAGACCGTCATCGGGCAATAGGCGCGAAACCGGCCATGGACGTCCGCCGCCTGTAGCCGGCGGATCATCAGGGTCCGGATGCGGTCCATGGTGATCCGGTCGAAATAGCTGGGTGAGCGGTGGGTGGAGATCAGCACCACCTGCGGCCCATCGGGCTCGGCCAGGCGCCGGCACAAGGCCTCGGTGATCACCGGCGAGGTGAAATACTGGTTCTCCAGATAGATCACCTCGCGGGCCGCGGCGATCGCCCTGAAGGTCAGGTCCCGCCACTCATGCACCTCGGGCCGCCCCGCCCAGGCCGGCTCCGTACGCACGATGGCGACGGGGGTCTGGGTCAGGTCCGGCCGCACGGTGACGGGCCAGGCGGCTCGGTCCGCCCCGGGGGCGTAGTCCGGCTTGGCCAGGCTGTCGCCCGTGGCGCGGCGCCATCGCTCCCGCGCCAGATCCGCGAGCCCCTGGGCGGCGGCGCCATCGACCATCATCATCGCCTCATGCCGAGGGGCGTGATGTCCCTGGTTGGGATCGATCCGGCGGCTGTCGGCGTCCAGGTGGGCGGTGGTGTCCCAGCGATCCGTGGCGAAATCCACCCCCCCGCAGAAGGCCACCGCGTCGTCGATCACCACCACCTTCTGGTGATGGCAGGCGCCGAAGGGCACGGCGTCATCCAGGCGAAAACGCACCCGGCTGTTCTTGAACCAGCGCCGCGCCCGGTGGGGAAAGAATTCCTGCGAAGCCGAGACCGGCAGGGCCGAGCGCCAGATCAGGACCCGGATATCGAGATCGGGACGCTCCGCCGCCAGGCGCAGCAGGATCTGGCCGATCTCGTCCGGCTCATCGGGCGCCTCGAAACCGTCGGGACGAAGCCGGGTGCGCGGATCGAAATCCCAGCCGAGCATCAGGATCGAGCGGCGGGCCTGATCCAGCACGGGGGCCAGGGCGGCGAAATAGTCCTGGGCGTCCACCAGGAAGGAAACGCGTTCGGCCGGTTCGATGCGCCAGCAGGTCTTGCCGGCCTCAAGCAGCGCCATCGCCCCTCCTACGCTCCTGGCCGGCCTCACACGGGCGGCGCGCCATCCGCAACCGCCACGGCCAGCCTGACCAGGGAAAGCGCCGCCATTGAGGCGGTTCCGTCGCTGAGCGGCAACCATAGACCGAGGATCGGAGCAAGGCCAAGGCGCGCGGCCAGGCGGGCGACCGTGGGATCGTGCAAGCCGCCGCCAAGCCGGCAGTGGATCACCGCCTGGGGATCGACCGCATGCAGGACCGCCGCCGCCGCCAGGGCCGGGGCGCCGTCCAGCAGGACCGGAACCCCCTGGATGCGGGCGGCCAGGATGGCGCCGGCCAGGGCCGCGCTCTCGCGCCCGCCCAGCTGGCGCAGCAGCTCCAAGGGGTCGCTCACCGCCTCC
>JARLIP010000256.1 GCA_031291685.1 Caulobacteraceae bacterium
GCCGGCGGTGCGCGAGCGGTCGGACCGGCTAGGCATTGATCTTGCGGATGTTCCTGGCGGCGGACCGGAGGGGCGGATCACCCATGCCGACCTGGACGCGGTGCTGGTCGCTCGCGCCGGGCAGGGCGGGTTGGTCCCGGTCCATTCCACCCTATCGCAACGCTCCGGAGTGCGGGAGATCAAGGTTATCGGCCTGCGCCGGCGGATCGCCGAGAAGATGCAGGAGGCCAAGCGCCATATCCCTCACTTCAGCTATGTGGAGGAGGTGGACGTCACCGAACTTGAGGCGCTTCGCCAGCATCTGAACGCCGAGGGCGGGCGCCCAAAACTTAGCCTCCTGCCCTTCCTGATCCGGGCCCTGGTCAAGGTGGTTCCGGCCTATCCCCAGGTGAACGCCCTGTTCGACGATGAGGCCGGCGTGGTCCGGCGGCACGCCGCGATCCATGTGGGGATCGCCACCCAGACCGAGGACGGGCTGATCGTACCGGTGGTGCGCCATGCCGAGGCCATGGATCTTTGGGCTCTGGCCAGTGAGATCGCGCGCCTGGCGGCCTTGGCCCGCTCGGGCAAGGCCAGCCGGGACGAGCTGAGCGGCTCGACCATTACCCTCACCAGTCTCGGCGCCCTGGGCGGCGTGACCACAACGCCGGTGATCAACCGGCCGGAAGTGGCCATTATCGGTCCGAACCGGATCGTGGAGCGGCCGGTGGTGCGCCAGGGCCAGATCGTGACGCGCAAGATGATGAACATCTCCTCGTCCTTCGATCACCGTGTGGTTGACGGTTACGACGCCGCGGCGTTCATTCAGGCGATCAAGGGCGCGCTGGAGCATCCGGCCAGCCTGTTCATGGGCTGACGCGGCGCGCGTGTTCAGCGTTTGATCTTCCTATCAAGGGGCCGAGGGTGGCGTTGGCGCCCCTATGAACGGAAAGGGCGGAGCGGCTTGATCGTGCGCCGACTGCCTGCTGAACGCCCGCCAATCCTCGCCGAGCGCGGTCACCAGGCTTGCGGCCACCTGTGCGGAGTGCAGACATTCGCCCGCGCCAGGCCCTGAGGCGACGTCCCGCTTCACACCCGGTCCCATGGCGGCGAACCACACATTGTCTGATCCGACGACACCGGTTTCGTTATATTGTGGGAAGTCTTTGGGGGTGAGTTTATAGGCCCGGCTGGAGCCATGCTCGCGCCAGGCTTCGGTGGGGGTCTCACCCCGACCGTGGTCGGTCAGCACCATGAGCGTGGTCTGGCCCCGATAGTAGGGATCGGACTGCAGATAGTCCCAGACCTGCCGCAGGAAGTCGTCCCCCCGTTCCAGCGCCATCAGGTAGTGGGCGTAGTCACCCGCATGGGCGAACTCGTCCGTGTCCCCAAAGGCGATATAGACCGCCCGCTGGTCATGTTTCTCTAGCAGTCGCATGCCCTCCCGGGCGGTCTTGACGTCCGTGGGATAGGTTCCGTTGAAGCCGATATTGACCGGCACGTCGGTGCGCTGGGTGTTGACGATATAGGGAAACACATCCCAGGCGCCGACCATGGAGACCTTGCCGTGATAGCGTGGCTGGGTTTGCAGGTATTCCAGGAAGGTCACGTTGGGATTGGGGGTCTTGCCGTTGCCGGTCAGGTTCGGGTCCGGCCGTCCGGTCTGGAACTCGTTGTAGCCGGGATAGGAGAACCACAGGTCATTGGCGACCTTGGCGCATTCGCCCTTGTCACGATTTCCCAACAGCACCCCGTCCTTGGCCATCACCCCATGCAGGAACGGTGTCAGGGCCGAGGCGCGGTCTGCGACGTCCAGATAGGCCGGTCCGATGACGTCGGACTTGATGTCGGGGTTCACATAGGCCGGATCGTTCATCAGCTTGGGATCGGCGCCGCGGAAGATGTCCTGCCAGCGCACGCCGTCGAAGGTGACGAGAACGACCTTGGGTTCCAATTGAGGGGCGGCGCGGGCCGGCGCCGAAGCCGCCGTCGCCAGAACGAACAGGATGGTCAGGCCAAGGGCCTTGGCGCGTTTGCGCATGATGGTTCTCCGCTGGGTCCGGATCAATATTTGAACTGGGTGGATAGGCCGACCGTCAGAGGCCGCATGCGCACGTCTCTGAGGGCCTGGGGCGTGGTGTTGATGCTGTCGCGGTAGCGGTAGGTGGAGGTGTGGGCGTTCAGGAGGTTGTCCACGTAGAGCGCGCTGTCCCAGCCTTTGAACCGGACGCCGATGCGGGCGCTGAGGTAGCTCACGGCGGGAGTATTGCGGATCAGCGGATCGACGCCATAGACCTCGTCGGAGCCATAGCGGGCGTATGAACTGGCGAACTGATAGTCCAGCCGAGCGAACCCTTTGGCGTTGCTCCAGGGCGTGAAGTGATATTCCGCCGCCGCGGTCGCGGTCCATTTGGGCGTCGACAGCCTGTCGCCTTTCTTGGCCAGAAGGGTGCCGTCCTGGGTGATGGTCTGGTTGGAAAAGGCGTCGGTCAATCCAGCCGACCCTGAAAGCACGATGGCGCGGACCGGAGACCATTCGGCCTGGACGTCAAAGCCACGGCTGGTGGCCTCGCCGAGATTGGCGATGTAGTTGTAACCGCACTGGGCGAGATAGACGGACTGCTGAATTCGGCTCCAGTCGATCCAGAACAGGCTCGATTCCAAAAGCACCGATCCGTCGAAGAACTTGCCCTTCAGCCCCGCCTCGTAGCTCCAGAGGGAATCCGAATTGTAGGTCATTGGCTCAGCGGCAAGGCCGAGGCTGTTGAGGTCGGCGGCGCAATATTGAGCCGGAAGCGGCTGATTGACGCCGCCCATCCGGTAGCCCTCAGCCGCGCTGATATAGGCCATCTGATTGGGCGAGGCCTCGAAGGTCAGGTTGAAGCGCGGGGTGACCGAGGTTTCGGTCTGTTTGCCGCTCTTGGACGTCGGCGCCGCTGGTCCCCAGGGACCATCCTGATAGTCGGTATAGCTGAACCCACTCTCGGCCACGCGAAGGCCGACGGAGAACCGCAGGCGGGAGGTGAGCCGCACGGTGGCGTCCCCATAGGCCGCCAGTTCATGCACCTCGTCCACATAATGGCGGACATAGGAATAGATGCCGTCCACAGGCGCCTCGCCGAACCGGCCTAGAGAGTCGCTAGCGCCCTGTCCGGTCAAAATCGATAGGTAGTTGGCGATTTCATCGATCTTGTCCCGGTAGTTGCCGTCATAGCCCTCCCTTGAGTGCTGGTAGAACGCCCCGCCCACCCAGGACAGGCGGGCGTCCGGACCCGCCACGGAGGTGGCCCGGAATTCCTGGGAATAGCTCTGTTGGGAGGAGAAGTACTGCGCGTTGACCAGATAGTTCGGATCTGTCGGCAGAACCGTGATCGTTGGGTCGTAGGAAGCGAATTCGTATTGCGTGGAGTCGTATTGATAGTGTGCCTGGCGATAAATGTAGGCGCTGATGGATTTCAGCGTAAAGGCGTCGAATGCGTATTCAGCTCCGACCGTGCCGAGCAGTATATGGTCATTGTGTGGTGACGGGATCTTGGATGAGATCGTGTAGTCGCCCCCGGCCTTTTCCCAGAACAACCCCTTATCCTTGTCGCGAACGTCCTGATAAAAGAGTGAAGGGGTGATGGTCAGCCGCGTTGTGGGCGCCACCTTGAAATTGAGGTGCAGCACCGTGCTGCTGGAGCTGTTGACGTTGGTCCCGAGCACCGCGCCGGTGACCGGATCGACGCGTTTGGCGTAGCCGCCGTCCTCGCGCCGCCAGAGGCTGAACCGGACGCCCAGCTTGTCCTCGACGATCGGACCGCCCACCGCGCCGCCCAACTCCCAACTCGGGGCGCCCCCGGTGGTCGTCGATGCTTCGGCGCGGACAAATCCCGTGGTGTTGTGGAGGCTGGCTTCCGGGGTGATGAAGCGCAGAGCGCCGCCTTCCGAACTGCCGCCGAACAGGGTGCCTTGGGGGCCCCGCAGCACCTCGACGCGCTCCAGATCGAAGATCTTCGGATAGGGATTGCTCCACACGCCGGCGTCCTGGCGAACCTGGATCGGCACGTCATCTACATAGACCCCGGTGGTCGGCGCGCCGACGGAGGAGATGACGCCGCCCATGGCGATCTACACGTCGCCGGAGTCATGGCTGCCCTGAAGGTAAAGGCCGGGCGAAAGGCGGGCCAGGTCGGCGATGTCCGTGGCGCCCTGGCGGTCCAGCCGATCCTGCGAGATGGCCATGGCGCTGATGGGGACCTTGATCAGCAGCTCCGAGCGCTTCTGGGCCGTCACCACGATGGACTCGGGCTGATCCGCATAGGCCTGGGCGGATGCGCCGGGATCGAGGATGATCGCCCCGTCCTTTGAGATATGCCGTCCAATCCCTGCGCCGGCGAGGAGCCGGTCGAGGGCGGTGTCGAGGCTCATCGCGCCGTGAACGCCCGCCGTCCGTTTGCCGCGCACCAGATCGGCGGAAAAGATGATCTCTCGGCCGCTCTGCTGGGCGGCCTGGGTGATCGCCTGCCCCAGGTCTTCCGCTGGAATATCAAAGGTGGTTCGTCGGTTGACGTCGGCCTGGGTCTGGGCGTGGGCCTGGGCGGCGGTCAGCGCGATGGCGGCGCAGGACAAGGCGAGCGCCTTGAGCCTACGTGACCGGTTCGGCCTGGTCATGGAAATCCCCCTGAAGTTCGAGCACGTTGCAGTACAGCTTCAGGAACGACGCCCCTCCGAACGCCCACATCGAAATTTTGTGAAGGTTTGGCTACGGCCTTTGGACGAGGACGGGCTCTCCGGACGAGCCATGGGTCAGCGACAGCGGGAACACCTCGGTCATCGCCCGTGCGAACCGCTCCGGGTCGCCGGTCTTGAAGACTCCGGACACGCGATATTGGCCGCCAAACCGCCCGTCGATCCTGATGGGAACCGTCGCATATCGGTTCATTTCGGTGACCGCCGTGTCGAGGGTTTCATCCTGAAAAATCAGAAGGCCGGACGGCCAGCTTATATCCCGTGAGGTGTCGGTCATGCGCACCGTCGCCGCGGCGCCATTATGGGCTTCAAGGACTTCTCCGGCTGCCAACTCGGTGGTCGGTGTGATGGCCCCAGGAAGCGTGGGCGAGGCCCGATCGACGCGCACGCGTCCCTCGACCAGGGTCAATTTCAGGCCACGATCGAGAAGTCGGACGTTGAACTTGGTTCCGACGGCGGTGATCCGCTGGCCATTGGCATAGACCCTGAACGGGATGTTCCGGTGCTTGGCCACCTCGAACAGGGCCTGCCCCCTCAGCAACCGAACCCCACGCTCGCCGATGGTATAGTCGACGCGAAACTCGGACTGAGTGTCGAGGGTCGCGACCGAGCCGTCCGGCAGGCTGATCGTCGCCCGCTCGCCGACCCCGGTCTGGTATTCGGCGGTTTGCGGCGCCACCGCCGAAAGCGCCTGGCGCGCCAGATCGCGGAGTCCGGGCTGGGAAGCCCCAAACACCGCAAGGGCCAGGGTGGCGGCCAGGAGCGCGCCGACGCCCAGCTTGACGCCGTGACTTAGCCTTTCGCCCCGTTCCGCCAGGGCGTCCGCGCGCATCGACACGATGTGCTGCGATCCCGCGTGGACCTTCACGAGTTCAAGCGCACGGGCGGCGTCCGCAAAGGCCTCGGCGTGTTGATCGGAGCGCGCGATCCAGTGTTCCAGTTCGGCCGACTGCGTCTGGGACAAACGACCGTTCGTCCGCAGCAGGGCCCAGCGCGCCGCTGCTTCCTCTATGTTGGCCGCTTGTTCGGCCAGGGTCTTGGGAGGGAAGATCTTCATCGACCGCGCCCCCGCATCCGGCGGCCAAGGTGAACGGTGGCTTTCACGACGTGCTTTTCCACGGCGCTCACCGAAAGGCCCAGGCGCACGCCGATCTCGGCGTATTTGAGCCCTTCGAGCCGGGACAACAGAAAGATGTTGCGGGTCTTGGCCGGCAGTTCGCGCAGGGCGGTGACCAGGACGCCCAGATCCTCCCGGGCCAGGAAGATCTGTTCGGCGGAGGCGTCCAGCGCCGCGTGGAGGGCGTCCTGAAACTCTTCATGGCGACTGGCGGATCGCGAATTGGCGCGCCGGAAATGATCGACCGCCACGCTGGCGGCCGCCTCGAACAGGTAGCCTTCCATGTTGCGGGCGTCGGCCAGCCCCACCCGGCGAGCCAGGCGGACGAAGACCTCCTGGATGGCGTCATCCGCATCGGCGCCCATGATGCGTCTGCGCTCGAAATAGCGCTTCAGGGCCGTGCGACTGCGCCGCGAAAGGCTCCCGAGCGCCTCGGCATCCATGACCGTCGAGGAAGCAGGCTCTTCCAAGCGTTTTGACCTCAGTTTCAGAACGGACCGCGCCGCTGATACTGAAAACGGATCGGCTGAGGAAATCCTCAGCCAAAAATGCGTTCGGCCCGGATCAGGTCTTGGCTGGACGCGCCTGACCATAGCTTTTGAAGCGCAGCATGACGTCGTCCATCTGCTCGCCGGTCAGAAGGTTCGGGCCGCCAATGGCTAGGGTTCCCCAATAGACGGCGGCCTGTTCCTCCATCTCCTCGGCGATGGCCAGGGCGCGATCCAGGCGCGGGGCGGCGGTGATCAGGCCGTGATTGGCCATCAGGCAGGCCGAGCCGCCGTCCATGGCGTCGGCCACCACCTCGGCCAGTTCCAGGGAGCCGAAGGTGCGGTAGGGGGCCAGGGGCACCTCTGGCTTGCCGCTGACGCCGACCATGTAATGCAGGGCGGGGATCGTCTTGCCGGCGCAGGCGAGGATGGTGGCGTGGCGGGCATGGCAATGGACCACGGCGCCGAAGTCCGGGCGGCGGGCCAGGAGCCCGGCATGCATCTTCCACTCGCTGGAGGGGCGCATGGAGCCCTCCGGACTGTTGCCGTCGGCGTCCAGGCGCACGATGGTCGCCGGGGTCAGGTCCCCGGGCAGGACCCCGCTGGGGGTGACCAGCAGTCCGTCGCGATAGCGGGCCGAGACATTGCCCGAGGTGCCGCGATTGAGGCCGCGTTCGTCCATCAGCCGCATGGTGGCGACGATGTCTTCCCGCAGATCCTGTTCGACCGGATCAATCTTCATGCCGTGATCTCCCGCAGGGCGCCTTGGCGCATCAGTGTTTCGGCCGCCTCGAAGCTTTCGAGCATCCCAAGCGTGCCCAGGCCCTGGGCGACCAGGGCGGCCACCGCGCTTCCGAGGCGGGCCGCGTCGCGCACGGACCATCCTCGGTCCAGGCCGGCGATGAAACCGGCGCAGTAGGAATCGCCACAGCTGGTGGTGTCGATGGGGGTGATGTCGTGAGCCGCCAGTCGCGTCAAACCCTCGGCGTCCACGATCACGGAGCCATTGGAGCCGTTCTTGAACAGGCAGGCGCCCGCGCCCAGGTCGCGGAAGAAGGCCCCGGCCCGCGCCAGATCATCTTGACCGGACAGGAACTGCGCCTCGCCGGCGTTGGGCATGAAATAGTCCACATGGGGCAGAAGTAGGCTCAGCTCCTCGATCACGGCGCCCCTCGGGGAGATCAGGTCGCAGGTGATCGTGGCGCCCGCCGCCTTGGCCGTGGCCAGCAATTCCGCGCCGGGGCCGCCATTGAGCTTTGGCCCGCCGACGCCGCCATAGTGCAGGAAACGCACGGTCTTGGCCGCCTCCAGGGTGGCGGAAGTGATCTCGGCGGCGAAACTGGCGCCCATGGCGTGGAAGTTCGGCCGCCGACCCTGGGAATCGATGGCCAGGATGGTGGTGGAGGTGGGCAGGCCGGGCAGGGCGGGCAACAGGTTGGTGTCGATGCCCAGGTCCTCCAACTCCATGCGCACAAGACGTCCGGCGGCGTCATCGCCAAGGGCGGAGGCGAGGGCGGTCTTGACCCCCAGCTTGGCGGCCACCAGGGCGGCTCCCCCCGCCGTGCCCGCGGGGGACAGGGTGATCTTCTCGATCAGGGTGGTGGTTTCCGCCTCGGGAATGGCGTCTATGGGGCGGGCGGTTACGTCCAGCGTGGTCAGACCGACGCACAGCAGGCGATTGGTCATGGGGCGATCCTCGGCTTGTGTCTTTGACTCTCAACGCCTCAGTTAGCGAAATCCAATACGGTAGTCAAAACTATCGTTATTCTATCGATCCAGACGTGTGGACAGAATGATCGAGGAGGTGGTCCGCTCCACCCCCGGCAGTTCTCCAATACGGTCGATGACGTCGTCCATCTCCGCCACCGAAGGGGCCACCACCACGGCCAGCAAGTCGAAAGCGCCACTGACGGAATGGAGCATCCGCACGGCGGGGATGGCCCGCAGGGCGGTCTCCACCGACCGCGCCTCCTTGGGGCCGACCGTGATCATCACATGGGCGCGAACCGCGCCGCGCTCGATTTCGTCGGAAAGGCGAGTGGTGTAGCCTAGGATGACGCCGCGCCGCTCCAGCCGCTCAATCCGGCCCTGGACCGTGGTCCGCGACAGGCCCAGGCGCCGGCCGATCTCCGCCGTGGAGGCGCGGGCGTTTTCGCGCAGCAGGGAGATCAGGCGCTGGTCCGTGTCATCCATCGTCGATTCGCCGGAAGCTCCCTACGTTTCGCCGAGGATCTAGCCCATTCGCCGGCGGCTTGGCGACTAGGAATCGACAGGCTCCGCCGTGATCCTGGCCCTTCAGCGGCGGAGGGACCACATGAAAGACATTGCCATCATGGGCGGCGGGAAGATCGGATCGATGATCGCCGATTTCCTGGCCGGTTGCGGCGACTATCGCGTCACGGTGTTCGACCGGGCCCAGGCGCAGCTGGACAAGCTGGAAACCTCCGCCCCGATCATCAAGCACGTCCTCGACATCACCGACACCGAAGCCCTGAAGGCGGGCCTCAAGGGCAAGTTCGCCGTGCTCAGCGCCGCGCCCTATCACCTGACCGTCAATATCGCCGAGGCGGCCAAGGCGGCCGGGGCCCACTATCTGGACCTGACCGAGGACGTGGCCTCCACTCGTCGGGTCAAGGAACTGGCCGTCGACTCCAAGACCGCCTTCATTCCGCAATGCGGCCTGGCGCCTGGCTTCATCACCATCGTCGCCCACGACCTGGGCAAGCATTTCGACACCCTGCAGGACGTGCGGATGCGGGTCGGCGCCCTGCCGCGCTACCCCTCCAACGCCCTGAACTATAACCTGACCTGGAGCACGGACGGCGTCATCAACGAATACTGCGAGCCCTGCGAAGCCATCGTCAACGGCGAGCTGCGGGAGACCGCGCCCCTGGAGGAGCTTGAGGAATTCGCCCTGGACGGGGTGACCTATGAGGCCTTCAACACCTCCGGCGGCCTCGGCACCATGTGCGAGACCCTGGCCGGCAAGGTGCGCAACCTGAACTACCCCACCATCCGTTATCCCGGCCACGCGGCGATCATGAAGGCCCTGCTCAACGACCTGGGCCTGCGCCATCGCCGTCCGGTGCTGAAGGACATTCTGGAAAACGCCCTGCCCACCACCTTGCAGGACGTGGTGATCGTGTTCGTCACGGTTAGCGGCTGGCGGGACGGGGCTCTGGTGCAGGAAACCTACGCCAACAAGGTCTATGCCGCCCCCATCGGCGGGCGCATGCGCAGCGCCATCCAGATCACGACGGCGTCAGGCATCTGCACGGTGCTCGACATGCTGGCCAGCGGCGAGCTACCTCACAGCGGA
>JARLIP010000257.1 GCA_031291685.1 Caulobacteraceae bacterium
CTGATCATTACTAATTCCTCCCCCGTTGGGGGAGGGGGACCATGCGAAGCATGGTGGAGGGGGCCGCCCCACACGCCAAAGGCCGCGCGGGGCGACCCGCGCGGCCTTCAGGAAACGTCAGTCCGATCGCGCTCTAAGCGCGGACGGGCTTCTTCGGCGCGGCGATCAGGCCTTCGCGCTGGGCGCGCTTGCGGGCCAGCTTGCGGGCGCGGCGCACGGCCTCGGCCTTTTGACGGGCGCGCTTTTCAGAAGGCTTCTCGTAGTGCACGTGCCGCTTCATTTCGCGGAACGAGCCCTCGCGCTGCATCTTCTTCTTCAGGGCCTTGAGCGCTTGGTCGACATTATTGTCGCGCACGAAAATCTGAACGATGACTAAATCCTCCTCCGGACGCCCACGCTTGTCCCATCCACGGGGCCGCAAAGCGTAGCGAACACGAAACCGCGACCGGAAGACGACCTTCCGGAAGTTGGCGGGGCTTTTGCCACAGGCCCGGTTAAATGTCTATGGCGAGACGGCAGGTTTGAGCGGGTGTAAACTGCTTCGTATGACCGCTCCAGTCCCCGCCCCCACCCTCGCCCTCGTTCCCTCGCCCCAGGCCACCCCTCCGCAAGGGGATTGGGCCGATCTGGCCGAACAGAGACTGCTGGACGCCGCCCTGCCCCTGGCGGCGGCGCGGGGGTGGAGTCCGCGGCTGATCGCCGAGGCCGGCGCCCTGGCGGGCCTGGCGCCCGGGGAGGCGGAACTGTTGCTGCCCAACGGTCCGCGGGACCTGGCGGCCCTGATGGCGCGGCGTTTGGACCAGACGGCCCTGGAGCGTCTGGCGGGGATTGATCCCAAGAGCCTGAAGATGCGCGAGCGGATCGCCAGGGCGGTGGAGGCGCGGCTGGAGGCGGCCATGGCCCAGGATGGCGCCGTGCGCCGCTGGGTGGGCTTCCTGGCCCTGCCCTCGAACACGCCCCTGGCCCTGCGCCTGACCTGGGAGAGCGCCGACGTCCTGTGGCGCTGGGCCGGGGATACGGCCACGGACGAGAATCACTATTCCAAGCGCGCGATCCTGTCAGGGATCCTGGTCGGCGCCCTGGCCCTGCGCCTGAGCGGCGGCGAGGCGGCGGCGTCCGCCTTCCTGAAGGCGCGGATCGACAATGTGATGGCCTTCGAGACCTGGAAGGCCGGCCGCAAGCCCGTCACGGTCCTGCAAGACGTGGCCGAGGCTCTGGGGCGGATGCGCTACGGGCGGGGGTAGGGGCCCTCCCTCTCTATCCTTTCAGCGGGCTCAGCCGGTTGACGTGGCCCATCTTGCGGCCTTCGCGGGCCTCGCCCTTGCCGTAGAGCCACAGGCGGGCCTCGGCCTCGGCGGCGAGCTTGGGCCAGGCCTCGACCTCGGCGCCGATCAGATTTTCCATCTCCACCTGAGCCAGGGGGGTGACGGGGCCGAGGGGCCAGCCGGCGATGGCGCGGATGTGCTGTTCGAACTGATCGACCTCGCAGCCGTCCAGGGTCCAGTGGCCGGAATTGTGCACCCGGGGGGCGATCTCGTTCACCAGCAGATGGCCGTCCTTCATCTCGAACAGCTCCACCCCTATCACGCCGACATAGTCCAGGCGGGTGAGGATGCGGGCGGCGATGGTCTCGGCCTGTTCACGGGTGGCGGGGCTGAGGACGGCGGGGGCGCGGGTGCGGCGCAGGATGCCGGCCTCGTGGTGGTTCTCGCCGGCGGGATAGGCGACCACGTCGCCGTCGCGGCCCCGGGCGGCGATCACCGACAGTTCGCGCACGAAGTCGGCCCGGGCCTCCAGTATGGCCGGGGCGCGGCCGATGCGGTCATAGGCGGCCTCGATGTCGGCGTGGTTCTCCACCCAGGTCTGGCCCTTGCCGTCATAGCCCTCGCGGCGGGTCTTGAGCAGGGCCGGGGCGCCCAGGCGATCGATGCCGTTGCGCAGGTCCGCCAGGGTGTCGATGGCGGCGAAGGCCACGGTGGGGGCGCCGCTGGCGTTGAGGAAGGTCTTTTCGTCCACCCGGTCCTGGGCGACGGCCAGGGGCAGCGGGCCGGGCGCCACCTCGACCCCAAGGGCCTGGAGGGCCTCGACCACGGCGGCGGGGACGTTCTCGAACTCGAAGGTCGCCACGCTGGCGATCCCGGCCAGGGTCCGAAGCGCCTCGGGGTCGTCATAGGGGGCGGCCAGGGTGTGGGCCGAGACCCGTCCCGCCCCGCCGCCGGCCTCCGGCGACAGGATCAGGACGTCGAAGCCCAGGCGAGCGGCGGCCAGGGACAGCATGCGGCCCAGCTGGCCGCCGCCCAGGATGGCGATGGTCGAGCCGGGGGCCAGGGGAAAGACGGCCATGGTCAGACTAGTCCTCGACGGTCTCGGCGACCTGTTCGCTCAATCGACGGCTAAAGGCGGCCACGCGCTCGGCCAGGGCCGGGTCGGCCAGGGCCAGGATCTTGGCCGCCAGGATGCCGGCGTTCTTGGCCCCCGCCTCGCCGATGGCCAGGGCCCCCACGGGGATGCCGCCGGGCATCTGCACGATGGAGAGCAGGGAATCCAGCCCCTTCAGCGCCTTGGACTGCACCGGCACCCCCAGGACGGGCAGGTCCGTGAGGGAGGCGGTCATGCCCGGCAGGTGGGCGGCGCCCCCGGCCCCGGCGATGATCACCTTAAACCCCGCGGCCTTGGCGCCCTTGGCGAAGGCGTACATGCGGTCAGGGGTGCGGTGGGCCGAGATCACCTTGGCCTCATAGGCCACGCCAAGGGCCTCAAGGGCCTCCGCGGCGGCCTTGAGTGTGGGCCAGTCTGAGCGACTGCCCATTATGATCGCGACCGGCGCCGGCGCAGCGCTCATTGAGGCTCCCCTTTATCGGAAAGGGGCGGAGTATAGGGCGGCGCTTTGCGCCCGCAACCGATCGCGTTACGATTCAACAAGCTTAGCGATTCTCTTTTCAAAAGCGGATCGGGCGCGGGGGCGGGCGAGCACGCATGAAGCTATTGGGCGTTAGGGCTGATCCCCTTTCCGGCGTGCGTCGCCGCGCGGCCCTGGTGGCCGCTTCGGCCCAGGTTCCCGGAGCCGTCCAGCCGGCCGACAGCGCCGCCTTTCTGGGGATCGGCGAGGCCGAGCTGACCGCCAGCGTGCGGGCCGCCCTGACCACATTGATGAGCGAGATCGATGAGTTGCGCTCCGAGGTCGGCCGGCTCAAGGCCCGGCTGAACGAGGCCGAGGACCTGGCCGACCAGGACGCTCTGACCCCCCTGCTCAACCGTCGCGCCTTCATGCGTGAGCTGCATCGGGTGCTGACCTTCGCCCAGCGCTATGGCGGTCCGGCCAGCCTGATCTATTTCGACCTGGATGGCTTCAAGGCGGTCAATGACCGCTTCGGCCACGCCGCCGGGGACGCGGCCCTGCAGGGCGTCGCCCAGCGCCTGGCCGCCCATGTCCGCGAATCGGACGTCCTGGGCCGGATCGGCGGGGACGAGTTCGGGGTGATCCTGGTCCAGGCGGACGTCTCCACCGCCCTGGCCAAGGCCGCGATCCTGGCCGCCGCCGTCGAGAACGAGCCCATCCCCTGCGGCGAGTGGCTGACCCCCCTGAAGATCAGCTACGGCGTGCGCCAGATCGACCCCGCCTCCACCGCCGAACAGGTGTTGTCCGAGGCGGACGCGGCGATGTACGCGCGCAAGCGCAAGGGGTAGTCCCTAGCCTCACCGAATGTGTGGGTCGGATCACCATCATCCAATGGCCCCAGGGATCACGCCGAATTTCGGTTCGGATGGGTGGCGGCGATGTCCCCGCCGCCGGAGGCGTGAGCGTCAGCCTGATCCATGACGCGCGCTAAAATTGACTCGGAATAAACAGAGTACAGGATTATCGTCCGACCGAAAATTTGAAGGAATGGACATAACTTCTCACCAATTTGGTGCGGAATTTTAGGATTCGGCCATAATGATAGGTGGTGGAATGCGCCTCTCGCAAGGTCAGCATCAGCAGTTTAGTCTGCCGATGCAGCGGGCTTTGCGCCTTCTGAGGATGTCCAATTTAGATCTGGGTGCGGAGATTTCCGCGGAAATTAGCGCCAACCCGCTGCTTGATGCGGCGCCGCCATCAGCGTCGGTGATCGAGGGACGAGCGCGAGGCGGGGTGGCGGCCGGTGATCGCGCCCAACCGTCGCGGATCGCGGCCTTGGACGGCGTCGGGGCGGAACCCGAGGCCAGGGCGGAGACCCTGGTCGAACATCTGTTCGCCCAGATCGCCCTCGCCCATCTCGGCCCCTCCGAAACATTTCTCGCCCAGGCGCTGATCGGCGAGATCGACGGGGACGGCTATCTGCGCGTGGATTTGCACGCGCTCGCCGATCGGCTCGGCGCCAAGGTCTCCACCCTCGAACAGGTGCTGAAGGTGTTGCAGGGCTTTGATCCCGTGGGCGTGTTCGCCCGCGACGTGCCCGAGTGTCTGGCGCTGCAACTGGCCGAGCGAGGCCGGCTCGATCCCCTGATGGCGGCGCTTCTGGACCGCCTGGACCTGGTGGCGTCGGGAGAGCGTGTCAAGCTCCAGGCGACGCTCGGCTGCGAGCGCGAGGATCTCGACGACATGCTGTCCGAACTTCGGGATCTGGCGCCCCGGCCCGGCGTGGCCTTTGGGTTCGAGCCCGCCCCGATGATCATCCCGGAGGTGAGCGTCAGCCGGATGGCCGATGGAGGGTGGGCGGTGGAGAGCTGGGCGCCCCATCTGCCCCGGCTGGTGGTGCGCGCGGACCGCTTTGAGCGATTGGCCTCGCAATGCCGACGCCAGGAGGATGTCCGCTATCTGAAGGAGCGGCTATCGGCCGCCCGCCGGTTCACGGATCTGCTCGCCCGGCGCGGCCGCACCATTTTGGAGGTCGCGGGCGAGATCGTGAAGCGGCAGGAGGCGTTCCTGATCGAGGGAATGGCGGGCCTCAAACCCCTCACGCTCAATGTGATCGCCGACAGCCTGGGCGTCCATGAATCCACGGTCAGCCGCGTGGTGGCGAACAAGGCCATGCTGACCCCGCGTGGGGTGCTGCCGTTCAAGGCCTTTTTCGCGGCCCCCGCGACGACCAACGACGGCTCCGACGCGACCCAGGACCAGGTGACCGCGCGGATCGCCGCCCTGATCGCGGGAGAGGCCAAGGCTGGCCTGATCCTATCCGATGAGGCCATTGCCGAACGGCTAGCCACGGGCGGGATCAAGATCTCCCGCCGCACCGTGGCCAGGCGCCGGGAGTGCATGGGCTTTCTCGGTGCGGCGCAAAGGAAATCACAGCTATCGATGGGCGCGGAATCCTGAGGTTTTCGCGGCGGATTGATTAACACCTCAGTTAGAGTTATGGATAAATTAAACCGTTACGATAGCCCGGTGGCGCTTGACCCTGGGGACCGTGACGCGACACCTGGTTAATCTGTTTGAGTTCGAGGGCGGAATTCCCACGGGTTGATCGCTCGACGTTCAGTCGAGGAGGACGCCTTGCCTAATTCGCCTACCAAGATTCTCGTAATCGACGACGACCGGGACATGCGGTGGGTCATGCGTCAGATGCTGACCCAGACCGGTTTCGAGGTGGCGGAGGCCTGCGCGGGCGGGCCGGGTCTCGAACTGGCGAGCAACGCGGCGCCGGACGCGGTGCTTCTGGATATGAACATGCCCGGCCTGGGCGGCGAAGAGGTTCTGAGGCGCTTCAAGCACCTCGACAAGGGCCTGCCGATCATCGTGGTGACCGCGTTCGGGACCATTCCCGGCGCGATCGAGGCGATCCGAACCGGGGCGTTCGAATACATCACCAAGCCGTTTCGCGACGACCAGCTCCTTGACGCCGTGCGCCGGGCCGTGGCGCGGCGGCGCTCCACCCGACGCCCGTCCCCCGCCGGCCTGCGTTCCAGGCTCACGGCGATCATGGGCGAAGGCGCCGCCATCCAGCGACTGGCGGATGAGATGGAGGCCGTCGCCGGAACCGACTATTCGGTGCTCATCCGCGGCGAGACCGGGGTGGGCAAGGAGGTCGTCGCCCGGGGGCTGCACGAGGCCGGACCGAGGGCGAAGCATCCGTTCGTGGTGGTCGACTGCGGCGCGATCGTCGAAACCCTCACGGACGCGGAGTTCTTTGGCCATGAGAAGGGCGCCTATACCGGCGCGGCGAACCGCCGCCAGGGCTGGTTCGAGGAAGCGTCGGGCGGCGGGACCATCTTTCTGGACGAAATCGGCACCCTGCCTTTAACCGGCCAGAAGGCGCTGCTGCGAGCGCTCGAGGAACGGGTCATTCACCGGGTCGGCGGCACCGCGCCGATCAAGCTGGACGTGCGGGTGATCGCGGCGACGAACGACGATCTCAGGGGCAGGGCCAAGGCCGGAGGCTTTCGCGAGGATCTGTTCTTCCGGTTGTCCGAATATGTCATCTCGGTGCCGCCGCTGCGGTCCAGGCCCGAGGACATCGCCTTCCTCGCCGGCCGCTTTCTGACCCAAACCCGGGAAAGCCTTGGTCGCCCGCCGATGGAGATCGCGCCGACCGCGCTGGATCTGCTGCATGGCCATGATTGGCCGGGCAATGTCCGTGAATTGCGCAACGTGATCCGCCGGGCCGCGCTCCGCCCCGGAGAGGTGGTGACGACCGGCGTCGTGGCGGACTGTCTGCGGGATCATGGAGCCGCGTCTTGCCCCACCCCGGCGGCGGAAGTCGTGCGGCCGGCGGACGGCGCCAGCCCCCTGCGCAGCCGGGTTCAGGACCAGGTGCGCGAGGTCGAACGCGACGCGGTGCTTGAGGCGCTCGACCGGGCCAGGGGCAACAAGGCCCTGGCCGCGCGTCTGCTGGGGATCGATTACAAGACCTATCGAACCAAGCTGAAGCGGCTTGGCGGACAGGCCGGGACGGCCGGCGATGTCATGTGCTGAGACCCAGACCCGGGCCCAGGCGGCCGACCAGGAGGTGGTCAACCTCTTCGCCTTCGTGGACACCGGCCGTCAGCTCACTTGGCGCGGCCTCGAGACGGGAGCCGCCGAGCCGCCGCCGACCTTGCATGTGAGCGGGGGAATCGCCGCGGTGATCGGCATGGTCCCCCTGGATGACTATTGCGGCGCCGAGGCGGCGCGCAACCTCGCTGACGTCGAATGGCTCGCCCCCCGCGCCGGACGCCATGCCGCCATCCTGCGGGAGGCCATGCTGGAGGCGACCGTATTCCCGGCGCCGTTCGGCACGTTGTTCGCCAGCCTCGACAGCCTGACCGGGTTCATGGCGACGCACGAGGCGGCCATCAGGGGGTTTCTCGAGGATGTCGCCGATAAGCAGGAGTGGGGGATCAAGGTCGCCGCGCGCCTGGATGACCATGACCTGCTGGAAGCCCAGGCCGCCAAGACTTGGCCCGACTGGGCGGCGCTGACCCCTGGGGTGCGCTATATGCGGCTTTGCCGGGATCGGCCCAAGCTCATGAGCCTGGCGCGGTCCCAGATGGCGGACGACGCGGCGGCGGCTGTCGGGAGCCTCGCGCCGCCCGCCGTGGCCGTGCGCCGGCTTGAGGGCGCCCGCGCGTCCGGCGACGGCTCCGAACACCTGATCGCCAGCTTCGCCCTATTGGCGCCCAAGGCCGATGGGGCCACGCTCGGCGAGGCGGCGGGCAAGCTTGGCGCCACGCTCGCGCCGCTGGGCATGGCGATCTCCATGACCGGGCCGTGGCCACCCTTCAGCTTCCGGCCCGACCTGCATCCGCCCCCGAACGAGCCCTGAACCACCCCATGGCCGTCGCAATGCTTGATCACAAGAGTTTCTTCCACGCGGCCATGGCGACGATCCCGTCGTCGATCCTGATCTTCGACGAGCGGCTGTCCGTGGTGATGGTCAACCAGAATTTCCTGGAGAAATCGCGGGGCAGCCTGAGCTCCACCCTTGGTCGGCGCCTGCACGACATCTTCCCCCCCGCCTTTCAGGACACGCCACTGGACCAGCAGATCCGCGAGGTCATCCATAGCGGGGCGACCCTGCATCGCCAGCGGATGACCTATCGCGCGCCGGGGGTCTCGCTGCGCATCTACGCCTACAGCATCTGCCCCCTGCAACTTCAGGGCGGCCGCGGGGCGATCCTGGTCATGGACGACGTCACCGACCTGTTGCAGCTCGGCGAGGAGGTGCGCCGCATGCAGCTGCATCTGGCCAGCATCGTCGAGTGCGCCGGGGACCTGATCATCTCCACCGATCCGCACGGCGCGATCATGACCTGGAACACCACCGCCCAGCGGGCCACCGCCTTTCTGGAGAGCGAGATGCGGGGCCGGCGGTTGGCCGATCAGATCGACGCCCCGGAGAATCTCGAGGCGATGGAGTGCTTCCGCGAAATCGGCCAGATCGACGATCGCCGCTCGGTGGAGTGGCCGCTGCTCTGCCGTGACGGCCGCAGCATCCCGGTGTCCTGGCGCCTGTCCCGGATGACGAGCAGCACCGGCGAGGTGTCCGGCGTGGTGGTGGTTGGCCGCAACCTCGTCGAGCAGCGGGCCATGGAGGCCCAGATGCATCAGGCCGAGAAGCTGGCCGCCCTGGGCCGGGTGATCGGCGGCATAGCCCACGAAATCCGCAACCCCCTCGGCGTCAGCTCCGCGGCCGCCCAGCTGATGCGGCGCGACACCACCCCCGCCGCCCTGATGGAGGAATGCATCGAGAAGGTCATCGGCGGCATTGATCGCGCCTCCCTCGTTGTCGAAAGCCTGCTGCGCTTCGCCCGCCCAGGACCGATCCGGGAGAGCACCCGGGTCAACATGCTGGAGGTTCTGGACAACGCCTTGATGTTCGCGTCCGGCGAGATGAGCGCGGGCACCACGGTCGAGTGGACGCCGGCGCGGCCCACGCGCGCGATCCATGCCGAGGGGGTGCAAAATCTGCTTGAGCTGGTGATGATCAACCTCACGCTGAACGGCTTCCAGGCGATGCCGCACGGTGGCCGGCTGACCATCGCCATGTCGGCGAACGTCGATGAAGTTACGGTGGAAATCAGCGACAGCGGGCCGGGAATACCGGAATCTCACATTTCGAAGGTGTTTGATCCGTTCTTCACCACGCGCAGCGACAGTCGCCGGTTGGGACTGGGCCTGTCCGTGTCTCACTCCATCGTACAGCAGCATGGCGGGGACCTGACGGTGCGCAGTTCATCCGGCGAAGGCGCCACCTTCACGGTGCGCCTGCCGAGAGCGCGCCGGGGCGCGCCCTCCCGGCTGCCGGAATGACGCCCATGACCGGTGAGGATCAGGTCTGGTTCGCCGAAAGCGCCCTGGTCGTGGATGACGACCAGGAGATGTGCTGGGTCCTGGAGGTCACCCTCGCCAGCGTGGGCTGCGTCGCCACCGTGGCCTGCTCGGCCCAGGCCGCCATCGCCCTGGCCGGCGAACACATCTTTCCGATCGCGTTTGTCGACGCCCGACTGCCGGACATGGACGGTCTGCGGCTGGTGGAGGAATTGCAGGCGCTTCAGCCCCGGATCCGGATCACCGTCATCTCGGGTTACTTCTTCGAGGACGACGAGCGCATCTGCGAGGCCATCCAGGAACGCAAGATCCATGGATTCCTGGCCAAGCCCTTCGAGATCGACGCCATCGTCGGCGCGGCGGGGGTAAGGCGATGACGGGAACGCCCGCCCTGGAAATGCGGGCGGGAACGCCCGCCCTGGTCACCGCCCGCCCCTGTTCCGCGACCGAAGAAAACTTACAACATATTGTTTTAAATGAACAATATTTCCGGCCGTGCAGCGATGGCTCGATTGGCCACCGACTTGCCACTGAGAAAGATGTCGAGGCCCGCTCCGGCGTCTTCGGCGGTCGTTCACAGCACTCTGTGCTTTCTCAAGGAGAAGCAATATGGCGCGCGTACAGAAGTCCACCGACTCGTCCAGCCTCGCCGAGGTGGTCGATCGGATCCTCGACAAGGGCATCGTCATCGACGCCTGGGTCAAGGTTTCGCTGGTCGGGATCGAACTGATCACGATCGAAGCCCGCGTGGTGGTGGCCTCGGTCGAGACCTACCTGAAATATGCCGAAGCCATCGGATTGACGGCCTCGGCCGCGACCCCGGCTTAGGACGGCGCTCGTTTCGATTGAGCCGGCGCAGTTCGGTTCAATCGAACAGTGGCGTTGAATCAATACGTTATGGCGCATCGAAAGACGAGTTCGCCTCACTTTCGCGGAATGCGTCAGAACAAAACTCACGATGCTGCCGGGGGATGGGCCGCCACGGACGGTCGATCCTTCGGCAGCGACACAGCCGAACTGGAGGAACAATCATGGCGAGCATGACGCAAGACCTCGGTCGCTTGGCCGACGCCATCGACGCGAGCCGCAAGGCCAGGATCGAGGCCGCCCCCGAGCGCCGCAAGGTCGTCAACGAACGTCACGCGGCGGTAAACGCCCTACTGAAGACTCTCCGGACCGCACGCCTGCGGGCCGGCCATGCCCAACACACCGCCGCGGTCGCGGCGTGCAAGCGGCGCAGCGCGGAGGTTCACACGCTGCTGACGCGGGATCGACGCGATCGCGAGGCTTGGCGTCGCCACTATATGGCCGAGGCGGCGACCTTCATGCGTGACCTGACCGCCAGCGTCGCGACCCTGCGCGACACCTTCCGCGCCAGCGAACGCAAACGCGCCACCCACTGGCGCAAGCAGGTCGCGACACTGCGGGAGCGGTTGGAGGATTATGGCGATGACCGCAAGGCGGCCATGGCCGCGTGGCGCGGCGCCCCGACCAAGAAGGCGGCGCCCAGCGCGGACGGCGGACGTGGCGGCCAACGCCAGGCCACACAGACCAGCCAGGCCGCGCAGACAAGCCAGGCAGCTCCGGCCGCCCAGGCTGCTCCGGCTAGCGCGGCGGCTTCGGCCGGCCGGCCCGACACCAAGGGCGGGGGCGCGACATGAACGCGCCTCTTTCCCATGGGGGCCGGGAGTCCCTCGACGGCCAGACCAGTGAAAATGACGGCGCCCTGGCCCTGGAGCCAAGCGAGGCCTTCGTGGTCTCGCCGATCATCCAGACTATTACCGACCGGGCCCTGACCTATCTTCAGGCCGGCTATGCGGTGCATTTCAGCGGCCCGGCGGGCACGGGCAAAACCACCCTGGCCTTCCATGTGGCCTCGCAGTTCGGCAATCCGACAATCCTGCTGCACGGCGATCACGAGTTCGGCAGCTCCGATCTTGTCGGACGGGAGGGCGGCTATCGGAAGTCCAGGGTCGTCGACAACTACATCGCCTCGGTGGTCAAGTTCGAAGAGCAGGGCCAGTCCCTGTGGGTCGACAACCGCATCACCACCGCATGCCGGCTCGGGCATTCCCTGATCTATGACGAGTTCAATCGAAGCCGGGCGGAGGCGAACAACCCGTTTCTGAGCATCCTGTCCGAAGGGGTGCTGAACGTGCCCAGGCTGCATGGCCGGGGTGAGGGCTATCTCGCCGTCCACCCGAATTTCCGGGTCATCTTCACCTCGAACCCCGCCGAGTACGCCGGGGTTCACCGGGCTCAGGACGCGTTGCTGGATCGCATGATCACGCTCCCCCTGGACCACTACGATCGCGAAACCGAGATCGCCATCACCGCCAGCAAGTCCGGGGTCGATGTGGAGACGGCCGAGCGTGTGGTCGATCTGGTGCGGTTCTGCCGGGCGGAGGGGAGCGATCCCCACTTTCCGACCATTCGCGCCTGTATCGCCCTGGCCAAGGTGCTGGCGCTTCGCCAGGTCGAGGCGGACACCGATGATCCGATCTTCACCTGGGCTTGCCGGGACATCCTTGGTCCGGCGTGCGCCAAGGACGCTTCCGGCGGGATAGAGTCGGTGAGGTTCGTCGATGACCTTCTGGCCCGTTTCGCCCTGCGCAAGCGCCCCACCATCGAGCCCAAGCACTCCATGTTTCGCCGAGGCGGCGTCAATGGAGGCGCCCCCAAAGGCGTGCTTGAGGCCGTCGCGGAGGCCCATCCATGACGGCGCGACCAGCGGGCGTTTCCCGAGGGGTCGCCGATCTGCGCACCCTCGGGGGTTTGGCCGACAAGCGGACCCCCGCCTACAAGGCCTATCTGAGGATCAGCTTCCTCGAACTCGAACGCGCTCGGCACGGGCAGGAAATCGGGGCCGTACAGCGACGCCTCGAATTCATGCTGCGGCGGTGTCAGGAAATCGACGCCGAGACCAGCGCGATCCTGGCCAGCGTGGCGCCGTCTCCGGCCCAGGCCAAGCTGGTGTCGTCCCCGGCGCGGGGCGGCGCGGCCCAATCGCTTCCGAACGACGCGCCAGCCAAGCCGCGACAGGGGCGGTTCCATGTCTCCTACTGAGATCAAGTCGGTGATCGGATCATGACAGAGGACGCGAAATTGCCGAAGGCTCCGCAGGAACCCGACAAGGTCAAACCGCGCAAGGCCGTGTCCGCCCGCGCCTCCAAGGCCCCGGCGCCGGGCTTGCCGCCGCCGGCCGCCCCCCTGAGCAAGATCGTGCAGGTGCGCGACGCGGTGCGAAAATTCCTGATCGCGGAGCTTCAGGCGCGGGAGGTTCGGATCACCAAGCTGGCGCCGGACGGGGAAGGGGGCTGGGAGGTCGAGGCGGACCTTCTGGTGCTGGATCTCGCCGTCAAACGGCTGGGCCTGCCCCTCACCCAGGAGATCCTGGAGCAGCAGTTCTGCCTCGTGCAACTGGGTCCGGACCTGACGGTTCTGTCCTACGAATTCATTGAGCCGGAGGACCGATGAGCCTCTATGTTTACGCCATCAGCCGGGCCGAGGACGGCGAGACGCCCTTGCTCGACGGGATCCTGGAGCAGCCGGTTTATCAGGTCCAGCGAGGCTCCCTCGCGGCGATCGTCAGCGATTGCCAGCTGGAGGTCATGCGGCCCGAACGCAGGCACCTCTCCGCGAATCAGAAGGTGTTGAGCGCGTTCAACGCGCGGCGGGACATACTGCCGATGGCGTTCGGCACGGTCGCCGAGTCCGAGGAGTCCCTGGGCCAGTTTCTGGATGAACACCAGGATGGTCTGACCACCCAGCTCGCGAACATCTCCGGCGCGGTGGAGATGGCCTTGAAGCTCAGTCTCGATGTCGCCGATCCCATCGCCTATCTGTTCGAGCACACCCGCGAGTTGGAAGCGGCGCGGCGACGGGCGTTCCGGCGGGGGCGCGAGCCGTCCTATGACGAGAAGCTTCGGCTCGGACAGCTGTGCGACGAGAGCATGAGGCGCTATCGCGAGGCCCTGACCGCCAGGGTCCTGGCCATCGTGCGGCCGTCCTGCAAGGACGTCATGGTCCTGCCGGTCCACGAGGAGCGGGAGGTCGCCCATCTGGCGGTTCTGGCGCCGCGCGCGGGCCTGGATGAATTCCAGGCGGCGGTGGAGGCCTCGGCGGACCAGTTCGATGACGACCTGGCCTTCAGTATTCACGGTCCCTGGCCGCCCCACACCTTCGCCAGCGTCCGTCCAGTCATGAATGGCAGAGCGGGAGGCCGATGATGCTGATAATTGATGACCTGTTGGGCGCTCCGGCCCGGGGCCTGATGTTCGTCCTGAAGGAGATCAACAAGGCGGTTCAAGCCGAGCTTGAGGCCGAGGAGCGGCGGACCACCCAGGCCCTGTCGGAGCTTCATCGCCAGTTCGAGGACGGCTCCATCACCCAGGCCGAATTCGACCTGCGTGAACAGGCGCTGCTGGATCAACTTGAGGGGCTTGGCGGGAAGGAGTCGGGATAATGCCCGCCTCCGCCGCCCATGATTCCGGCGCCCCCCATGATTCCGGCGCCCCTAGGGGAGGTCGCGAGGTCGTCACCCTGGCGGAGGCCCTTGACCGGCTCCTCTATACCGGGGTCGCGGTGGAAGGGCAGGTGGCGATCGGCTTGGCGGATGTCGAGCTTCTGTTCCTCGATCTGAGGCTGTTGCTGGGATCGGTGGACACTATCTGGCCGGACGGGCGCCCGCCGTTCCAGCCGATGATCCCCCCGGCGCCTTCACGCTCGCCATCGCTTTCAGGCCCGCCGGCCGACGCCGCGCCGCGGTCGCCGGGCTCCACGTCGGCGGCGCCGCCGCAAGCTCATGTGATTGAGGCCCCCGCCCCGCCCCGCGCCGCCCCGCCTCCGCC
>JARLIP010000258.1 GCA_031291685.1 Caulobacteraceae bacterium
CACGACAACGGGAATCTTCGTCAGACCGGCAAGCCGCGCCGCGCGCACGCGTCTTTCTCCGGCGATGATGATGTATTGGCCCTCGCGGCCTGCCTCGGCGAGGATGGGCTGGAGCACGCCCTTTTCCCGGATCGAATTGGCCAGATCATCGATCTCGGCCTCGGAAAAGTCCCGCCGGGGCTGGTCCGGATTGCGCCGGATCAGCTCGATCGGGGTCTCGCGCACGCCGCTGCTCGGCGCCGGACCCTCGCCCACCACCGCGGCCTCCGCCGCCTCGTCCAGCAGAGCCGACAAACCCCGGCCCAATCCTCTGCGGTTTTCCGCCATCATGTTTCCGATCAACTCACGTCTTAGGCCGCCTGGGCCCGCCGGGCGCGTTCGCGTCCGACCAGCTCCCGGGCCAGTTTCAGATAGGCCTGGCTGCCGGCGCATTTAAGGTCATAGACCAGCACCGGCTTGCCGAAGGAAGGGGCCTCGGACACCCGCACATTGCGAGGAATAACCGTGTCATAGACCTTGTCGCCGAAATGGTTGCGTACATCCTGCGCCACCTGGTCGGACAGGCTGTTGCGCCGGTCATACATGGTCAGGACCACGCCTTGGATCTCCAGGCGGGGATTGAGGCTGCCCCGGACCAGATCCACCGTCCGCATCAGCTGGGTCAGGCCTTCCAGGGCGAAGAATTCGCATTGCAGGGGCACCAGCACCGCGTCGGCGGCGGACATGGCGTTGACCGTGAGCAGGTTGAGGGACGGGGGACAGTCGATCAGCACATAGGTATAGGGCGCGCCACCAGGGGTCTCCCGCACGGCCTGGAGGGCGTCGCGCAGGCGGAACGAGCGCCGCTGGGCCTGGGCGAGTTCCAGCTCCACGCCGGACAGATCCGGATCGGCCGGCACCAGGCTCAGGCCTGGCAGGGCCGTGGGTACGGCTGCGTCGGCCAGGGGCGCGCCATTGACGATTACATCATAGGCCGTGGTCTTTCGCTTGCCCCGGGGCACGCCAAGGCCGGTGGAGGCGTTGCCCTGGGGGTCCATATCGATGATCAGCACCTTTTCGCCCACGGCGGCCAGGGCGGTGCCGAGATTGATGGCCGTGGTGGTCTTGCCCACGCCGCCCTTCTGGTTGGACACCGAAAGCACGCGTAGGGCCTGGTATGGCCGGGGGTCAGTCTGGTCGGACACGGGCGGCTCTTTTCAGGTCAACAATACGGCCTTGGGGATGACTGAGACTGGGTCTCAGTATGGCGTCGATATTCCAATATTTTGCGGCGTCTGCCAGTTCAACCTCAACATCTTGTCCCTTGAGGAACAGGCCGGCGGCGCCGCGCTTCAGGTATGGCTCAGCATAACCCAGAAGTTTGACCATCGGAGCACAGGCCCGGGCCGTAACCACGTCCACACGCAATTTAAGCTCTTCCGCCCGGGCGTTATGCACGGTGGCGGGCAGTTGCAGGGCCTCGATCACCGCGCTCAGAAAACGGCAGCGCTTGGCCATACTTTCCACCAGATGCACCTGCGCCCCATCCTCGCCCTTGAGCAGGCAGGCCAGGACGATTCCCGGAAAACCCGCCCCGGCGCCCAGGTCGGCGAAGGTCAGGGCCTCGGGCGCCAGGCCGCGCAGCTGAGCGCTGTCCAGAACGTGGCGGCTCCAGAACTCGGCCTGGGCGGAGGGACCCACCAGGTTCATCCTGGTGTTCCAGTCGAACAGCATCTCGGCGAACCGCTTCAGATCCGCCACCTGGGCGTCAGTCGCGCCGGTGGCGGCCTGAAACTCGGCGGGGCCATAGGCAGGGAGGCCATGGTCGGGGGCAGTCATCGGGTCTGGGCCCGGTTCCGCCTCAAGCGGCGCGGGCGCGGCGGACATGGGCGAGCAATGCGGTGATGGCGCCAGGGGTCACCCCTTCGATGCGGGAGGCTTGGCCCAGGGTCAGGGGGCGGACGGCCGCCAGCTTTTCCCGGGCCTCGAACGACAGGCCGCCCACAGCGGCATAGTCCAGGTCGGCGGGCAGGCGCAGGTCCTCGTCCCGGCGGAAGGCCGCGACGTCGGCGGCCTGACGGTCGAGATAGCCGGCATAACCGGCCTCGACCTCGATCTGCTCGCGCACGGGGGCGGGCCAGGCGGAAATCTCCGGCCAGACGGTGGCCAGATCGGCGAAACCGATCTCCGGATAGGCCAATAGCTGCATCAGATCCCGCCGCTGACCGTCCGGATTGACCCTGAAACCGGCCTTGGTCGCCTGGGCGGGGCTAAGGGTCAGGGTCTTGGCGTGAGCGCGGGCCTGATCCAGGGCCTGGGCCTTGACGGCGAAGGCCTGGGCGCGTGCGGAGCCCACCACCCCCAGGGCCACGCCCCGGGCGGTGAGGCGCTGGTCGGCGTTGTCGGCGCGCAGGGTCAGGCGAAACTCCGCCCGGCTGGTGAACATGCGATAGGGCTCGCTGACCCCCCGGGTGACCAGATCGTCGATCATCACACCCAGATAGGCCTCGTCCCGGGCGAAGGTGGCGGCATCGGCGCCGGAGGCGGCGCGGGCGGAGTTGAGCCCCGCGGCCAGGCCCTGGGCGCCAGCCTCTTCATAGCCCGTGGTGCCGTTGATCTGGCCGGCGAGATAAAGGCCCGGCAGGCGCTTGACCTCCAGGCTGGGATCCAACTCCCGGGGGTCCACATAGTCGTATTCGATGGCGTAGCCGTAGCGGCGCACCTTCACCGCCTCGAGCCCAGGGATGGTCCGCAGGAACAGGTCCTGGGTGGCCTCGGACACCGAGGTGGAGATGCCGTTGGGATAGACGGTGTCGTCGTCCAGGCCCTCGGGCTCCAGGAAGATCTGGTGGCTGGTCTTGTCGGCGAACCGCACCACCTTGTCCTCGATGGAGGGGCAATAGCGCGGGCCGCGGCCCTGGATGCGGCCGCCATAGACCGCCGATTCCCCCAGCCGTTCGGCGATGATGCGGTGGGTTTCTTCCGTGGTGTAGGTGACCCCACACGAGATCTGCGCCCGGTCGATGCGATCGGTGAGGAAGGAGAAGGGGACCGGCTCGTCATCCCCGGCCTGCATTTCCAGGCGCTCCCAGGCGATGGTGCTTCCGTCCAGGCGGGCGGGGGTGCCGGTCTTGAGCCGGCCCATGGACAGGCCCAGGCCATAGAGGCGCTCCGACAGGCCGACGGCCGGCGCCTCGCCGACACGACCGGCGGGGGTGCGGGTCTCGCCGAGGTGGATCAGGCCCTTGAGAAAAGTTCCGGTGGTCAAGACCACCCGGCCGGTGCGCCAGGCCCGGCCATCAGGGGCGCTGACCCCGGCGACGCGGCCATTCTCGACGATCAGATCCTCGACCGGGGCGGCCTCGATCGTCAGGCCGGGCTGGGCCAGAAGCTCGGCCTGCATGGCCTCGCGATAGAGGCGCCGGTCAATCTGCGCCCGGGGACCGCGCACGGCAGGGCCCTTGGAACGGTTCAGCAGGCGATATTGGATGCCGGCGATATCGGCCATGCGACCCATCAGGCCATCCAGGGCGTCAATCTCCCGCACCAGATGGCCCTTGCCCAGGCCGCCAATGGCCGGGTTGCAGGACATCTCGCCGATGGTTTCGATCTTGTGGGTCAAGAGCAGGGTACGCGCGCCGAAGCGAGCGGCCGCTGCGGCGGCTTCGCATCCGGCGTGACCGCCGCCAATGACAATGACATCCCAAAAGGGCGAGGACATGGCTTCAAGATGGGGTAGGAGCGGGGGTCTGGCCAGGGCCGGACTCGGAGGTTTCTTATAGGTGAGGCGGGGGTCGGCGTCGAGCCAGGGAAGGACCGGTTTGCAAGGTTAAGGGTTTCATAAGGCTGTCCGGCCGCGTTTCACGTGAAACATCGCCACCCGCGCCGCCCCCTTCCTGTTTCACGTGAAACATCACTTGCCGATACAGAACCGGGCGAAGACCCGGTCCAGCACATCCTCCGCATCGATCCGGCCACCGACCCGGGCCAGACATCGCGCGGCCAGGCGCACGTCCTCCGCCGCCAACTCCACCTCGAACCGACCGTTCAGCTCCGCCAAGGCCCGCTGAAGATGGTCCCGCGCCGTCGTCAGATCCCGCCGATGCCGCTCCCGGGTCGCCGCCGGAAACTCCGCGCCGGACAGGGCGCTCACAACCTTGTCCGTCAGCCGATCAACCACCGCCGACAGCCCCACGCCCGTGGAAAGGGACAGGGCCAAGACTTCCAATCCCTGATCCTCGGCCCAGGTCCGGGCGTCCCGCCCCCCCATCCCAGGCGCCAGATCCGACTTGTTGATCAAGACCAGATCCCCAGGCCGCGCCCAGGTCTGCGCGGTGCGCCAGCCCTGATCCGCCGCCCCGCCGTCAACAACGATCAGGCGCAGATCCGCGCGGGCCGCCCGGTCACCGGCCCGCCGCACGCCCTCCGCCTCAATCACGTCACCGGCCTCTCGCAGACCGGCGGTATCGGCCACCAGAACCCGGAAGCCCGCAAGGTTCAGCACCACTTCGATCACGTCGCGGGTGGTGCCCGGCGTGCTGGTGACGATGGCGACTTCCGAGCCGGACAGGGCGTTGAGCAGGCTGGACTTGCCGGCGTTAGGCGCCCCGATCAGGGCGATCTGATAGCCGTCCCGCACCCGTTGGCCCCGCTCTCCATCGGCCAGGGCCAGGTCGAGATCGGCGGCCACCTCGGCGATAGGCGCCCGGGTCTGTTCGGCCACGGTTTCCGGAAGGTCCTCGTCAGGGAAATCCACCGCCGCTTCCAGGCCGGCCAGGGCCTCGATCAGGGTCTCCCGCCAGACAGCGTGGCGGTGGGAAAGCTCTCCATCCAGCTGGGCCAAGGCCTGGCGGCGTTGAGCCTCCGTCTCCGCATCCACCAGATCGGCTATGGCCTCGGCCTGGGACAGGTCCAACTTGCCGCGCTCGAAGGCTCGCCTGGTGAATTCGCCAGGCTCGGCAAGGCGAAGGCCCAGCTGCCCCAGGGTTTCGATCACCGCCTCGACGACCGCGCCGCCCCCATGCAGATGCAGTTCGGCGCTGTCCTCACCGGTGAAACTGTGGGGTCCCGGAAACCAGAGGGTCAGCGCTTGGTCGAGGACGGCGCCGTCCCGGGGTCTCTTGAGGACCTTGAGGCTAGCGCGCCGGGGGTGGATGGGGCCAGAGGTCAAGGCGGAGAGGGCGGCCTTCGATCCCGGCCCGGAAATTCGAACGACCGCCACGGCGGCCCGGCCCGGGGCCGTGGCCGGGGCGAAGATCGTATCGACCATGGATCAGGACTTGGCGCCGCCGCCCGTGGCCGCGCCGGCCGCCGCCATCATCAGCTTGCGGAACTGTTCCTGGGCGGCGCCGCCAAAGGCCATCCAGTTCTTGTAGAGCTCTTCCGGCTGCAAGGCGGCCATATTGTCCCGCATCCGGTTCTGCATCTCGGTGACCAGTTGCTCGTTCAGACCCGTGACATCGGGCAGGCCCAGGAACAGTCGCGCCTCCTCGGGGGTGCATTCGATGTTCACCGTCGCCTTCATGCCGTCTCTCCCTCGTCCCGCGCCAAACCCCGAAGCCGTCCTGTATCAGGGCACGGGTTTGTTATGAGCCTTTCGCCCACTGATGCGCCAGAGTGAATTCGGTCCGGTCCACGATCAAATGGGCCAAATGCTCAGCCCAGGCACAATTTGTTGATTGAAGGGTCGCCCAGATCCACCCGAATTGGGCTAGAGCGGGGAGAGCGGAAACAGGTAGCGGTTCCGCCCATCCCGCTCCGGACCCTAAACCAGAGCAAAGCGTTCTTTTTGAACTGACCCCTCAGGATGCCCATGACCACTGAAACTCTGACCGTCACCACCCCCGCTGGTTCGTTCAAGGCCTATGTGGCCCGACCCGCGGCCGCCAAGGCGCCGGCCGTCGTCGTCATTCAAGAGATCTTCGGCGTCAACAAGGTGATGCGCGATATCTGCGATGACCTCGCCGCCCAAGGCTACCTCGCCATCTGCCCGGACCTGTTCTGGCGGATTGAACCCGGGGTCGATATCACCGACCAGAGCGACGCCGAATGGAAGAAAGCGTTCGAGCTCTATAACGCCTTCGACGTGGACGCCGGCGTCTCGGACATCGCCTCCACCATCGACCTGATCCGCGCCGATCCAGGATGCAGCGGCAAGGTCGGATCGGTGGGCTTTTGCCTCGGCGGGCTGCTGTCCTTCCTGACCGCGACCCGCACGGACGCCGACGCCAGTGTTTGCTACTACGGCGTGGGCATCGACAAGTTCGTCGCCGAGGCGGACAAGATCGTACATCCCCTTGTGCTGCATATCGCCGAGGAAGATCAGTTCGTGCCCAAGCCGGCCCAGGACGTGATCACCGGGGCCTTGAAGAACCGGGCGGGGATCGAGATCTTCACCTATCCTGGCCGAGATCACGCCTTCGCCCGCAAAGGTGGGGAGCACTATGACGCCGCCGACGCCGCCACCGCGGAGGGCCGAACCCTGGCCCTGTTCAAATCTGCCCTCAGCTGAGCCAGCACTGTTTCACGTGAAACAAACCTAACCCAACATCGGTGGGACCCCATGGACCTCCCGCCGATGTCACGCCTACAAAATGAAGGAGACATCCATGCTCGCGATCCAGATCCAAAGGACCGGCGGACCGGAGGTGCTTGAGGCCGTCGACCTGCCCGCCCCGATCCCGGGACCCGGCCAGATCCTGATCCGGCACAAGGCCATCGGACTGAACTATATCGACACCTATCACCGCACCGGTCTCTATCCAGTCAAGCTTCCCGCCGTTCTGGGCCAAGAGGCCGCGGGCCTCGTGGAGGCGGTGGGCGAGGGGGTCACCCGCTTCAAGGCCGGGGACCGGGTCGCCTATGGCTCCGGACCCATGGGCGCCTATAGCGAGCTGCACGTGGTTCCCGCCGACCGGGCGGTGAAGGTCCCGGATGGGATCAGCCTGGAAATCGCCGCCGCGATCATGCTCAAGGGCATGACGGCGGAATTCCTGATCCGCCGTTGTCACCCGATCCTATCCGGAGAATGGATCCTGGTCCACGCCGCGGCCGGCGGGGTTGGCTCGATCCTGACCCAATGGGCCCACGCCCTGGGAACCCGGGTGATCGGCACGGTGGGATCGGCCGCCAAGGCTAAGATCGCCAAGGCTCAAGGCTGCGAAGAGGTGATCCTCTATGGCGAGGAAGACGTCGCGGCCCGGGTGAAGGAGATCACCCACGGCAAAGGCGCTTCGGCGGTCTATGACGGGGTGGGCGCCGCCACCTTCGAAGCCAGCCTGAACAGCCTGGCCCGGCGGGGGATTCTGGTCAGCTATGGCAACGCATCGGGCCCGGCCCCGGCGGTGGAACCCGGGCGGCTGGCCCGGGGCGGCTCCCTGTACCTGACCCGCCCGACGCTGTTCGACTATATCGCCACCCACGCCGAGCTGGAATCCAGCGCCAGCGCGGTGTTTGAAGCGGTCTCATCGGGGTCCATAAAGATCGAGATCGGCCAGACCTTCGCCCTGGCCGAGGCCCGCAAGGCTCACGAGGCCTTGGAGGGACGGGCGACCACAGGCTCGACCCTGCTGCTGCCCTAAAGGGGGCCCTGCGCAATTCGTGCGCCCTTCGACTCGCGCTCTGACGAGCGCGGCTCAGGATGACGTATATATTGAAAGCTATAGAGCTACGTCATCCTGAGCCGGCGCGAAGCGACGAGTCGAAGGACGCATTAGCGTTTTGCAACGCGCACCTAAAGAAAAGGCCCCCGTCAGATATCTCTGACGGGGGCCACAATAATTTCGGCGCCTACAAATCCAATAGAGACTTACGTATTCATCGACTGGAAGAAGTCCGCGTTGTTCTTGCTCTGACGAAGCTTATCGAGCAGGAACTCGACGGCGTCCTGAGGACCCATAGGATTGAGAATACGGCGCAGAACATAGGTCTTCTGCAGAATATCCTTTGGCGTGATCAGCTCTTCCTTACGGGTGCCCGACTTCAGGATATCGATAGCCGGGAAGATGCGCTTGTCCGCGACCTTGCGGTCCAGGATGATTTCCGAGTTGCCGGTGCCCTTGAACTCTTCGAAGATCACTTCGTCCATCCGCGAGCCGGTCTCGATCAGGGCCGTGGCGATGATGGTCAGGGAGCCGCCTTCCTCAACATTCCGCGCCCCGCCG
>JARLIP010000259.1 GCA_031291685.1 Caulobacteraceae bacterium
GGCCTCCATGGCCCGCTCGTTATAGCCGGCCACGTTGCGCACCCCGATCTTGGACATCCGCCGATAGCGGTCCTCCATCTCGCGCACGGTCCATTTCAGGGCCACGATGGCCTTCTTCGGATCGGTCACCACCGGCGCCAAGAGGTGCGGGATACCGTCATAAACCGACAGCTCCAGCATCTTGGGGTCGATCATGATGAAGCGGCACTGGTGCGGGGCGAACCGGTAGAGGATCGACAGGATCATGGCGTTGACCCCCACCGACTTGCCCGAACCGGTGGTCCCGGCGATCAGCAGGTGGGGCATCTTGGCCAGGTCGGGGATTTAGGGCTCGCCGCCGATGGTTTCGCCCAGGGCCAGCGGCAGGACCTGGGTGGCGCGTTCGAATTCGGACGAGGCCAGAAGATCCCGCAGATAGACGGTCTCGCGACGCACATTGGGCAACTCGATGCCGATGGCGTTGCGCCCGGGCACCACGGAGACCCGGCAGGCGGTCACGCTCATGGAGCGGGCGATATCGTCCGACAGGGCCACCACCCGGGCCGACTTGACCCCCGGCGCGGGCACCAGTTCGTAGAGGGTGACCACCGGCCCGGCGCGGATCTGGTCGATCTGGCCCTTGACCCCGAATTCGGCCAGCACCCCTTCAAGCATCCTGGCGTTCTGGCGCAGGGCGCCTTCATCGAAGTCCGCCGAGCGGGGCTTGGGCTTGGCCAGCATGGCCAGCTCCGGCAGCTGGAAGCCGCCTGGCTTGACGAAATCAAAGGCCTTCTGGTTCTCGCGCTGCTCCCGATCCGAGCCCCTGGGGGTCTGGCGAGGCGTCTTGACCTTGAGCACCGGGGCGCCGTCGTCCACGGGCTCTTCGATGGCCTCCGGGGCGGGGACCGCGGCCTCACGGGCCGCCTTGGGCTTGGCCTTGGCGCGGGCCTTGTTGCGAACTTCAGGCTCGGCCCGGGGTTGCGGTCGGGCGGCGGCCCTGGGCTCGCCAGCGCTCGCTTCGCCGCTTTTGGGCAGGGTAAGGCCAGCCAGCAGGGTGCGGGGATTGATCCGGCGCAGGTCCATGGCGGCGCCCAAGGTGATCGCGGCCACGACGCCCAGCAGCCCCGCCCCCACCAGGGTCGCGCCGGGCAGGCGGGCGAAGCGGAAGATGGCGGCCACACCGCTCAGGAAACCGTCCCCCCAGAACCCGCCCAGACCCCGGGCGAGGGGCCAGTTGGAGGGCGGCGCCGGGGCGGCCAGCACCCCCACCAGGGCCATGATCCCGATCACCCCCAGCAGCACACGGCGGCGCAGCACGCTCCGTGAGGCGTCCGGGTCCCGGTCCGAAGCCCGACCCAGGCCCACCAGCAGCATCATGGCCGCGATCAGCCAGGCGCCCAGGCCCAGGGATTGCAGGCCGATATCGGCCAGGTCCGCGCCGACCCCGCCCAGCAGGTTGTGCGGCGCCTCGCCGGAGGCGGCGTTCAGGCTGGGATCGGTGACATGATAGCTGGCGAAGGCGGCGAGCAGGCCCAGGCCCAGGGCGGCCACAACGCCGCCGCGGAACCGCGCGGCGAAGGGATGCGACCATCCCGCCCGGACGGTCAACGCCATCCACTCCAGACCTGACCGTCGTGCGACCCTGGCCATGCCCAACCACTCCTTCGACCTAAGATAGGATGATTTGGACCAAGAGGGTTAAGAGGCGTTTACCATCCCCTGGACCGAATGGCCGCAGCCCCCATTTATGCGCGGCGGCTTATCGCGGCGGTCCTGTCAGGCTAGTTTGGGGATCATGGAAGAAGAACGTTTCATCGGCGGCTGGACCCGCTCCAAGCTCACCGCCCGCACCCCCGAGGAGCGCTACGCCATCTGGAAGCGGGCCAAGTCCCTGCGCACGGCGGACGGCAACCAGCTGGCCCGGGAGATCGAGATGCTGGGCCTGCCCTATGCCGAGCCGGGGCTCCTGGCCGAGGCGGACCCCATGCGCGGCGAGATGGCCGCGATCATGGCGAGGCCGGAGGCCCGCTCGGCCTGTATCGAGGCCACCCTGGACGGCCTGCCGGCCATAGCCGGGGTCGATCCCCTGTTCCATGAGGCCTTCGGTCCCGCCTACCGCCGCAGCGACGAGGCCATCGCCACCGCCAACGCCCTGGTCGCGGCCCTGATGGGCGAACGGGGCTATGTCGAGGCCGGCCGCAAGGACCTGCCCAGCCGCTATGTGGCCCGCAGCGGCCTGTTCTGGAAGCGCAAGTGACCTCGCATCTCCGATCGGCGACGGGGCGTGGGTGACGTCATGAGCTGGCTGTTTCCCAAGCGCCTGGCCGATGGCGACGAGATCGTCGTGGCCGGGGTCACCGTGCGGCTCAAGGTCAGCGGCCGGGCTCGGCGGATCAGCCTGCGCCTGGACATGGCCCGGGGTGAGGTCCTGGCTATCGCTCCGACCTTGCGCCAGCTGAACGAGGCCGCCGCCTTCGCCGGCTCCCGGGCCGACTGGATCACCGAGCAGTTCCAGGCCCTACCCCAGCGCCAGTCGGTCAGACCGGGGGATGTGATCGAGGTCCTGGGCAGACCGCATCTGCTGCGGCACGCCCCGGGCAAGCCCCTGTTCCGCGCCGGGGCCGGACCGGAGCCTGCCAGCCTGACCGTGGGGGGTGACCCCGCCCGCTTCGGCGCCACGGTGGTGCGGACCCTGAAGCAGGAGGCCCGCCGCGCCCTGACCGAACGCACCGAGGTCCATGCCACAGCCCTCGGCCGGCCCATGCCGGTGGTTTCGGTCACCGACGCCCGCTCCCGCTGGGGCTCCTGCCGGCCCCCGCGCATGGAGGGGTTCGGAGCCGGCTATGAGGTGGGGCGCATCCGCTATTCCTGGCGGCTGATCCTGGCGCCCTTCGATGTGGCCGACTATGTGGCCGCCCACGAATGCGCCCACCTGATCGAGGCCAACCATTCCCCCCGATTCTGGGCCGTGGTCCGGGGCCTGGTGGGCGACCACCGTCCCTACCGCGCCTGGCTGCGGGAGCACGGCGCGCGGCTGCACGCCTTCGGCGGGGAGATCTGAGGCCGGCAGCGTTCCCTTACCCCGGCGGCGGATCGCCCTGGGCGTCGGTTTCGGCGGCGGCGGGCTGGGCGGCGGGTTGGCCACTGGCGCTGTTGGCCTGGTTGAGCAGGTCGCCGATGGTGTCGGTGGCGGTCACTGGCGTTCCCCCCGGGATCGGCTGCACGCTGAGCCTGGGCAGGGTGGCGGCCATGAATTCGCGCCAGATCTCCGCCGGGGACGAGCCGCCGGTCACCCGCTTCATCGGGGTGTTGTCATCCCGGCCAGTCCAGACGGCGGCGGTGAAGCCGCCGGTATAACCGACGAACCAAGCGTCCCGGTAGTCGCTGGTCGTACCGGTCTTGCCGGCCAGGTCATACCCTGGCAGGCGGGCCTTGGTCCCGGTGCCCGAGATCAACACCTGGCGCATCATCCGCACCATGTAGCCCAGGGCCGGCTGGCCGATCACCGGGGTGCGGGGCGGGGCGCCGAGGCTGTGGTCGAACAGCACCTTGCCCGAGGCCGTGCGGATCCGCTCGATGCCATAGCCCTTGGCCGCGAAGCCGCCGTTGGAGAAGGGATCATAGGCCTGGGCCATCTCCAGGGGGGTCACCTCGACGGCGCCCAGGGCCATGGAGGGCCCGGTCTGGATGGTGGAATTGATTCCCAGGCGGTGGGCGGTCTGGGCGATCACGCTGGTCCCCACCTCGCTGGCCAGGCGCGCGGCCACGGTGTTGATCGATTCGGCGAAGGCGGTCTGCAGGGTGACAGAGCCCAGATATTTGTTGGTGTAGTTCTTGGGCTGCCAGGTCCCGATGGTCAGGGGCTCGTCCACCACCATCTGGTCGGGGGTGCGGCCCTGCTCCATGGCCGTCAGATAGACGAAGGGCTTGAAGCTTGATCCCGCCTGGCGCTGGGCGTTGGAGGCGCGGTCGAACTGGCTTTGGGTATAGTCGCCGCCGCCCACATAGGCCCGGATGCGCCCCTCCCCGTCCAGGGCCACCAGGGCCGCCTGCTGCACACCCCTGGCGGTGTCGCGGTTGAGGATCTGGCGCACCGCGTGTTCGGCGTTCAGCTGGATCGGCAGGTCCAGGGTGGTCTCCACCACCAGGTCCTCCTGCGGCTGGCCCACCAGGGCGCGGACCTGCTGGTCCACCCAGTCGACGAAATACTGCGCCTTCTGGCTGCCCAGGGTGGCGGACACCCGCACCGGCTCCTTGAAGGCCGCGTCCCGCTGTTCAGGCGTGATGGCGTGGGTCTCGACCATGGTGTCCAGGACGATGGTGGCCCGCCGCTGGGCCCGTTCGGTCTCCGAGACCGGGCTGTAGCGGGACGGCCCCTTCATCAGCCCGGCCAGGAGGGCGGCCTCGCCCAGGGTCAGCTTGGAGGCGGGCTTGTTGAAATAGCGCTGGGAGGCGGCCTCGATGCCATAGGCGCCTTCGCCGAAATAGACCCGGTTCAGATAGAGGGCCAGGATCTGCTTCTTGCTGAACTTGGTCTCCAGCCACACCGCCAGGATGATCTCCTGGGCCTTGCGGCGGATGTTCTGATCCGGGGTCAAAAACAGGTTGCGGGCCAGCTGCTGGGTGATGGTCGAGGCGCCCTGGACCATCCGCCGGGCGCGCAGGTCGATGAACACCACCCGCACCATGCCGATCGGGTCGAAGCCGAAGTGGTGATAGAAGCGCTTGTCCTCGATGGCCACGAAGGCCGCCGGCACATAGGGCGGCAGTTGGTCGATATCGACGGGGGGCGAGAACTGGCTGCCCCGCACCGCCACCAGGGCCCCCGACCGGTCCAGATAGGAGATCGACGGCTGGCGTTTGACGTCGAACATCTTGGAGGTGTCGGGCAGGCTGGTGGCGAAGACCGCGAAGAAGGCCCCGATGGCGATCAGCCCCCAGACCCCGACCACGGCGCCCCAATAGAGCGTGGCTTGAAGCGGCGTGCGCCGCCCCGCGGGCCGGTCTTTCCCAGTCGCCATGATCTGTCCATCTCCGCGGGGGAAGGTCCCCGCCCATCGCTCAATAGCAAAATCCAAGAGGGAGTCGCGATAGGGTTGACGAAGGGTGAACGCCACCCTCCAAGTCAGCTTGACTTAGGTCCCGGGACAACGAAAACGGGATCAGGGCCGCCTCGCGGGCGTCGCTAAGGAAAATGGATTCGTGACCAAGATGCGATCCGCCACGGCCATCCTTGTCCTGGGCCTGACCTTGAGCGCCTGCGCCAGCCAGCCCAAGCCGCCACCCCCGCCGCCCACGGTCTGGATCGGCGGCGATCCCGCCCATCTGGCCGCCGACCAGGCCCAGTGCAAGAAGGAGTCGGCGGAGTTGGACGTGAATCAGTCCGCCGCCTATTCCGATCCGCGATACGGCGCGGCCGTCGCCCTGGCCGCCCAGGTTCGGCGCGATAATCCCTTGTCCGACCAGACGGCCAATATCCGGGCCGCCGTCTTCGCCGCCTGCATGAACGACAAGGGCTGGAAGCCGCAGTAGGGGTTGATCGGGGTCCGGTTCACCCCGGCCCGATCACAAGGTGGCCTTGGGGCGCGGCTGGCCGTTGGCGCCCTGGTCCGGCTCGGTCATAACCCCCGGGTGAGCGCCGATTCGCCCCTCCTAGCCGCCCGCCAGATCCTGTCGCGCACCTTCGGTCACGCCGCCTTTCGCGGCCTGCAGGAAGGGGTGATCGGGGAGATTCTGGCTGGGCGCAGCGCCATCGCCGTCCTGCCCACCGGCGGCGGCAAGAGCCTGTGCTACCAGATCCCCAGCCTGATGCTGGAGGGCCTGGGCCTGGTGGTCTCGCCCCTGATCGCCCTGATGGCCGACCAGGTGGCGGGGATGCGCCAGATGGGGGTGGCCGCCGCCCGCCTGGATTCCACCGCCTCCCCCGAGGAGCGCCGGGAGACCTGGAGCCGGATCGAGGCCGGGACCCTGGATCTGCTCTACATCTCGCCGGAAGGCCTGATGCAGCCGGCCATGTTGGAGCGGCTGTCCCGCCTGAAGCTGGCCCTGGTGGCCATCGACGAGGCTCATTGCGTCAGCCAGTGGGGCCACGACTTCCGCCCCGAATACCGCAATCTCGGCCGCCTGACCGAGGTCTTCCCCGATGTGCCGCGCCTGGCGGTCACCGCCACCGCCGACGCCCGCACCCGGGAGGATATCCGCAACGAGCTGCGCCTCCAGGGCGCCCGGGAATTTGTCGACAGCTTCGCCCGACCCGAGCTGATCCTGTCGGCGGAGCGCAAGACCGGACGGGGCCGCAAGCGGGTGATCGAACTGGTCAAGGCCCGCCCCAATCGCTCCGGGGTGGTCTATTCCGGCTCCCGCGACGGCGCCGAGGAGATGGCGGCCGAACTGGTGGAGGCCGGGGCGCCGGCCCTGGCCTATCACGCGGGCCTCGACAAGCAGGTCCGCGCCGACCGCCTGACCAAGTTCCTCGACGCCGAGGAGGCGGTGATGGTGGCGACCATCGCCTTTGGCATGGGGGTGGACAAGCCGGACGTGCGCTACGTGATCCACGCCGATCCGCCCTCCTCCATCGAGGCCTATTGGCAGGAGATCGGCCGGGCCGGGCGCGACGGGGAGCCCGCCGAGGGCATCACCCTCTATTCCTCCGCCGATCTCAGCTGGGCCTTGCGCCGGATCGACACCCGCGAGCTGAGCGACGAGGTGCGTCAGGTGCAGGTGCGCAAGGTGCGCCAGCTCTACGCCATGCTGGAGGGTATGGGCTGCCGCGCCGCCGCCGTGCGCCGCTATTTCGGCGAGACCGGGGTGGAGCCCTGCGGCCAGTGCGACCTGTGCGTGGCTCCGCCGGCGGCGATCGACGCCAGCCTGGCGGCGCAAAAGGCCCTGTCCGCCGTTCACCGGCTTGGGGGCCGTACGGGCCGGGGCCGGGTGGTGGATCACCTGCTGGGCAAGACCAAGGACCCGTCATCGGCGGAAACCCAAATGTCCACCTTCGGGGTCGGGACCGAGTTCAGCCCCGCCGGCTGGCGCGACCTGCTGGACCAGTTGCTGTTCGAGGGCCTGCTGCGGGAGGACCCCAATGACGGCCGGCCCCTGGTGGGCCTGGGAGACGTGGACGCTGTGCGGGCGGTCTATCGCGGCGAGCGCAAGGTCCAGGTGCGCCGCGCGCCCGAGGCCCATGACGCGGGAACCCGCTCGGGCCGGCCGCGCAAGGAGCGGGGCGGGGTTCCCCTGGCGGTGGACGAGGGGGACATGGCCCTGTTCAACGCCCTGCGCGCCTGGCGCCGGGACGAGGCCGCCCGTCAGGCCGTGCCCCCTTACGTGATCTTCCACGACCGCACCCTGGCGGAACTGGCCCAGGCCCGCCCGGCCAACCGTGACGCCTTGGCCCGGATCGGCGGGGTCGGCCAGGGCAAACTCGACCGCTATGCCGGCGCCCTCCTGGCCCTGGTGGCTCAGGGCTGAGGCGGCGGCCTGACCCGATAGATCCAGAGGCTCGCCGTGCGGGGCGACAGGGGCTCGAGCCAGGCCGGCGCCGTTCCCCGCGCCAGGGCGTGGGACAGGCTGCCCGGCGGGTCCGCCGGGACATGGGCGGGGCAGACCACCACAAAGGTCGCCTTCAGCCTACGAACCTGACCCTCCGCGACCGCTGGCGGGGCCGCCAGGGCCTGGTGGGCGGTCCATATGCCGAAACTCATCCGGTGATAGGGGGCGCTCATCGCCGAATGGGGGGTATGGGCCAGGACGAAGGAGCCCAGATCGATCTCTCCCAGCACCAGACCCGGCGGCAGGGCGGCCAGGGGGCCATAGGCGGCGGTGTCCAGGCAGTGGTCGGCGCCCGCCGTCGCCGAGGCCTGAGGCGAGCCGGCGGGGTGCGGCAGGGCGAGGCTCGCCGCCGTGGCCAGGGTGCAGGGGGACAGGACCAGGGCCGTGGCCACGGTGGGAACCATCCCGTCCCGCCAGAGCCGGCGGCACAGGTCGGCGAGGGCCGCGGCGATGACCGGAACCCCGAACCAGATGGCGTAGTCCTCCGCCCGATAGGCCAGGGCCGATTCGGCCACGGCGGCCAGGGTCAGGACCACCGCCAACCCCTTGTCCAGATCCCTTTGGCGGACAGCTCGAACCGCGAGCCACAGGGCGCCGATCAGGGCCGCAAGGCCGATGATGATCGCCCGAAGGCCGTCCCTGGGGTCGGTGGCCAACAGTCTGGGCCAGGGCATGAGTTCCTGGATGGAGCCGAACCAGATGCTGTTCAGCCGGGGGTCCACCGAGGCGAAGGGACCGTGGACGCAGGCTGGGTCCAGGGCGAGATAGACAGCCAGAGCCGCGACCCCCACACCGCCGACAGCGGCGGCGCGCACGGGCAGGGGTCGGGCGGCCGCCCAAGCAGCGCTCGCCACCAGACCCAGGCCGCCCACGGCGATGGCGGCGATCAGGTTGATCCCTAGGGCGTCGCAGACCGACAACGACCAGCGCCAGGGCGGGGTCTGGATCAGAAAGAGGCCGGTCGCCGACCCTGTCAGCGCCAGGGCGTAGGCCCGCGTCCGCCTGGCCTGGCCCGGATCGAGGATCAGGCGCAAGGCGAAGCTCGCCCCCACCAGAGCCAGGAAGACCAGGGCCTCGATGCCGATGGCCAGGCCAAACCCGGTGGCGAGGCCGGCGCCGATGGCGGGCCAGATCCCGCGCCGCGATCCTTCCGGTCCATCCCGATCCTGGGACAGGGCCCGATCCTGGGACAGGGCGCAGGCGGCGGCGACCATGGCCATCAGGATCTGCACATTGTGGTGGTCGATCCGCCCCGGGCGGAACTGGCTGTAGAGCTCCATATTGGCCAGCAGCATCACTGTGCCGATGAACACAGCGCTCTCGCCTCCCAAGCGCCGGCTCATGACCAGGCTGGCGCCCATGGCTGGTCCGATCAGAAGCAGGGGCCAGGCAAACCGCACGGTGGTCTCGGCCGTGGCGGGCGACATGACATGGGCCAGCAGCCAAGCCGATCCGGCCAGTATCCCGTCCAGCAGCCGGGACCAGTGCATATAGATCCCTGCCGGGGGCTGAAGCCGGGTCACCAGCTGATCGTACCAGCCGGCCCCGTGCAGCAGGCCGCGCACCAGAACCAGGCGCATGGCGTCGTCGGTGTCGCCCAGGGTGCGGCCAAGGTCGTGATAGGCGGCGCCCAGGGCGGCGGCGACCAGCAAGGCCGTAACCAAGGCCGTCATCGCCAGGCGTGGGGTCGAGCCAAGCTTCGGGGCGGGGGAGAATTGCATCCTTGCGTCCAGACCCCAGCTTTACGCGGGCGCCGCGCCCCTCTCCGCAATCTGAGCCTCGCGGGTTGCCGCCGGCTTAAGGCGAACAGGCTTTCAGGGGATCAATACAGCTGTCGCCAATATGAACGGCCCGCTCCCGACGGGTTCAGATTGGGGGGACTATGGCTTGTCTCACGGTCACAACGACCGGCCAAACACACCTAGGAGCCCTCCCGTGAAGACCTTGATTTTGGGCGTTCTCGCCGCCGCCACCCTGGCCAGCGCCCTGCCCGCCGCCGCCCAGACCGCGCCCTCCGCGCCGCCCGCGGCCCAAACCATCGACCAGCGCGAACACCGCCAGGACCAGCGCATCGACCAAGCCGCGCGCAAGGGCGAGCTGACCCCCCGCGAGGCCCGTCATCTGCACCGCCGGGAAGCCTCGATCCGGCATCAGGAAAAGGTCATGCGCCGCCATCACCACGGCCACCTGACCCCCCATGACCGCCGGGTGCTGAACAAGCGCCTGCACCACACCCACCACGCCATCCACGCCAGGACCCACGACGAGGCGCGTTAAGGCTGACGCTTACCTATCCTCCCCTGCATCGCGCAGCGACGCGGGGGAGGTGGCATGGAGCAAGGCTCCATGACGGGGGCGAACCGGCCGTCCGAACGCCCCCTCAGACGGGGCTGCGCCCCGCCAGCTCCCCCGTTCTGCGAACAGGGGAGCAGATGGGCGGCTCAGTCCCGGGCGTTCTCCAGCCAGCTGGCGGAGCGCATTTCGTGGAGGCGCGAGGCGGTGCGCTCGAACTCGAAGGCGCCGTCCCCGGCGGGTTAGAGAGCGTCCGGCTCCGCCGCGGCCAGGGTCACCAGACGCGCGCCCGCCTCATAGAGGGCGTCGATCAGGGTCACGAACCGCCGCGCCTCATTGCGGCGGTCGGGGGTGAGGATCGGGATCGCCTCAAGGAAGACCGTATTGAACCGCTCGGCCAGGGCCAGATAGTCCTGGGGTCCGAGCGCCGTGGCGCACAGGCTGGCGAACGAGGCCCGCACCAGTCCGCCGGCGGCCCGGGGCAGGCGGATTTGCCGGCCCAGAACCTCCAGGGTCGCCCCGGTTTCCGGCATGCCCCCCAGAAGATCGTTCCACAGGGCGTCGAACCCCTGCTCGGCCTCGGGACTCAGGGGCGAGAAATAGACCTGGGCCGAGCGCAGGCGATCCAGGCGATAGTCCGACGGTCCGCGCACCGCCACCATGTCCAGCCGCTCCTTCAGAAGATTGATGAAGGGGATGAACAGCTGGCGATTGAGGCCGTCCTTGTAGAGGTCGTCCGGCGGCCGGTTGGAGGTCGCCACCAGCACCACGCCGCGCTCGAACAGCACCTCGAACAGTCGGCCCAGGATCATGGCGTCGGCGATGTCGGTGACCTGGAACTCGTCGAAACACAGAAGTTTGGCCTGCTCAGCGATGAAATCGGCCACCGGCGGGATCGGATCGTCACCCTTGGCCTGGCCGAACCGGGCCTTGCGCGCCGCCGCGTCGCCCTTGCGCCATTCCCCCACCAGGGCGTGGACCTCGGCCATGAAGGCCTGGAAGTGCACCCGGCGCTTGCGGGTGACCGGGGCGGATTCGAAGAACAGGTCCATGATCATGGACTTGCCCCGGCCCACCGGCCCCCACAGATAGACCCCCCGGACAGGCCTGGCCTTGCGGAACAGGGACATCACGAAGCCCGGCTCGGCCAGGGCGTTCAGATCGCCCTCAAGACGTGACAGGGCTTCGACGGCGGCCGCCTGGGCGGCGTCGGGTTTAATTTCGCCCGCGCGCAGCTTCTCGCGATAGGCGGTGGACAGGGACTGGACCATTACGCGTCGGTTAGCCTGCCGGGCGGCTTAAGAAAACCCCGGGGCCCGCTTCAATTGATCCCCAGGTCCTTGCGCACATAGCCATAGGTCTGCGGCTTCTCGCAGGCGCAGGCCTTCATGGTCCCGTCCTTGGCCCACCAGACCAGGACCGGATAGGCCAGCCTCAGGCCGTTGTCCTTGAACAGGGGCTCCAGCTTCTCGATGGCCACCCGGCCGACCTCGACCACGGCGCTGCGGGCCACGTCCCCGTCGGCGGCGTGGATGCCGGGGGCGGTCCAGGCCTCGGGCTCGACATTGTTCCACTTCTGGAAGAGGCCCCAGTTGCGGTTGACCCACAGCTCCGCGACGGTGGAGCGCTCGGTGGCGGTGGACTTGGACTGGCCGTTGACATCGGCCCGGGCGATCATGATCACCCGGGTGTCGATCCCGGCGCCGTGCAGCTTGGGGAACTCGTCCTTCTCATAGCGGTCGCAGTCGCCGCAGGCGCGATAGGCGATCATATAGACCTTGGGACCGGACAGGCCGGGCGACACCCAGCCCGAGCCGTCGAGGATCTTGGTGATCTCGTCCTGATGCTTGGCGATGGTCTTGGGCCGCCAGCGCAGATCGAGGTTCCACCACTCGAACAGGCCGCCCCCGATCGCCCCCAGCACCAGCAGGGTGACAAACCCGTTTCGAATCGCCTTCAGCACGTAATCGTCCTCTTCAAGCCGGCGCCTCTCGGGCCAAGGTCCGTTCAGCCAACGCCCAGATCCGCCCGTATGACCCTGGCGGCCTTTTCATCATAGCCGATAAAGGCGCGCCAGCGTCCGTCGGCGGCGTGATAGATCAGGGCGGGATAGTGTAGCTCGACCCCATTGGACTTGAGCAGGCCGCTCAGCCGATCGACGGCGGCCCGGCTGGCCTCCACGGCGTCCCGGCGAGCGGGATCGATCTCGGCCGAGGGCGGAACCTGACCGGAGCCGGCCCAGGCGTCCGCCGGTATCGCCGTCCAGCGCTCGTATAGTCCCCAGTCCCGGGTGCGCCACAGCTGCGCCACCGTGGCCCGCTCCGCCGGATTGGATCTCGGCTGGCCGTTCTGGTCCCGTCGGGCCAGGAGGATCACCCGGGTGTCGATCCCGGCCTTCTGCAGGCTGGGGAATTCCGCCTTTTCATAGGCGACGCACCAGGGACAGGATCTGAACGAGACCATGTAGAGGGCGCGCCGGGTGGAATTGGCCGGCGCCAGCCCCGGCGAGACCCAATGGCTGTCAGCCAGGGCCGCCTCCAGCTGGGGCAGATCCTGGCGCAGGGTCACCGGCTGGCTCTCGGCCCAGGACATGTAGAGCTTCAGCGCCCCGGCCAGCAGGATTCCCACCAGGGGCAGGCCTAGCAGCAGGGGCGAGCGGCGCATGAACATCTCCGGATCGTCGCGCCGCTATCTAGGGATGTCCGGGGGCTCAAGCCAAGCCTTGCCCTTGGTTCTTGCCGCCCTACCCCGGCCGGGGGCATGGTCCGCCCCAACCCGTCATGGCCAGGGGAGCGCCGCCCATGCATCTGCCCGCCGATGGCGAGTTTCGCCTTGTGGACGACCTGGCCACCGCCCGGCTGGGGGCGGCGGTGGGGCGCACCCTGGAAAGCGGTGAGGCGATCTGCCTGTGGGGGCCCCTGGGCGCCGGCAAGTCGATCCTGGCCAGGGGCCTGATTCGCGCCCTGACCCGCCCGGACGAGGACGTGCCCAGCCCGACCTTCACCCTGGTGCAGTTCTATGAGGCGGAGGGCCTGCGCCTGGCCCATTTCGACCTCTATCGTCTGACTCGGCCCGAGGAGATCGAGGAAATCGGCCTGGACGAGGCGCTGGATTCCGGCGCGGTGGTGATCGAGTGGCCGGAGCGGCTGGAAGGCCATCTGCCGCCGGATCGACTCGACATAGAGATCTCGATAGACCGCAGCGGCGGGGCGGAGAGCCGCATCGCGCGATTGACCCCCCATGGCACCTGGGAAGGACGGCCGATTGAGTTCTGAACGCGAGGCCCTGAAGTCGGCCTTTCTGGCGGCCCACGGCCTGGGCGGCGCCCGGCGCGAGGCCCTGACCGGCGACGCCTCCACCCGCAACTATGAGCGGCTGCACCGGCCCGGCGCCCCCAGCCTGATCTTCATGGACCAGCCTCCGGCCCTGGAGACCACCCCCTGCCCGCCTGACGCCACCGCCGCCGAGCGCGCGGCCCTGGGCTATAACGCCAGCGCCCGGCTGGCGGCGGGGCGGATCGACGCCTTCATCGCCACGGCCGGCTATCTGCGGGGGCTTGGTCTGTCGGCGCCCGAGGTGGTCGCGGCCGATCCCGCTTCAGGTCTGGCGGTGCTGGAAGACCTGGGGGACGATCTCTATGCGCGGCTGATCGCCGGCGGCGCGCCGGAGGCGCCCTTCTATGAGGCGGCCATCGACCTTCTGATCCGCCTGCACCAGGCTCCGCCGCCAAAGGTGCTGGAGGCGGACGGCGCTCGCTGGCCCCTGCTGACCTACGACGCCCTGGCCCTGAAGACCGGCGGCGACATGTTCATCGAATGGTGGCCGAAATATTCCGGCGCGCCCGCCTTTTCCGAAGGCGCGATCCAGGACTGGAACGCCCTGTGGGACCCGATCCGCCAAAGGGGCGAGACGGGCGCCAACGTCTTCACCCATCGCGACTATCACGCCGAGAATCTGGTCTGGCTGCCGGACCGCGGCGGCGTCGCCCGGGTGGGCCTGCTCGATTTCCAGGACGCCCTTGTCGCCCATCCGGCCTGGGATCTTCTGTCCTTGTTGCAGGACGCCCGGCGGGATGTGGACCCGGCCCTGGAGACGGCCATGCTGGATCGGTATCTGGCGGCGCGGCCGGACCTCGATCGCGCCCAGTTTCTCGAAGACTATCGGGGGCTCGCCGCCCTGAACGCGGCCCGTATCCTGTTCATCTTCGCCCGCCAGGTGGCCGGCTTTGATCGACCCCGCTACCGCGCCCTGCTACCCCGGGTCTGGGGAACCCTGGAGCGCAATCTCCAGGCGTCTGAATTCACCGGCCTGCGCGCCTGGTTCGACCGCGAGATCCCTAAGGAGCAGCGGCGATGAGCCCCCCGCGCACCGCCATGGTCCTGGCCGCGGGCCTGGGCACCCGCATGCGGCCCCTGACCGACACCCGGCCCAAGGCCCTGATCGAGGTGGGCGGCAAGGCCTTGATCGACCATATCCTCGATCGCCTGATCGAGGCCGGGGTCGAGGTGGCGGTGGTCAATGTCCACGCCTTCGCCGACCAGATGATCGCCCATCTTGAGGCCCGCGCTGGCGCCGATCCGCGCCTGGCGATCCATGTCTCCGACGAGCGGGACGCCCTTCTGGAGACCGGCGGCGGGGTCAAGAAGGCCAGAGCCCTGCTGGGAGAGGCGCCGATCTGGGTGGCCAATGCCGACTATGTCTGGATCGAGGGCGAGACCCCCGCCCTGCCCGCCCTGGCCAAGGGCTGGGACCCGGCCCGGATGGACGCCTATGTGCTGGTGGTCGAAAAAGAGCGCACCCAGGGCTTCGACACCCCCGGCGACTTCTTCCGCGACGAGACCGGCGCCCTGACC
>JARLIP010000260.1 GCA_031291685.1 Caulobacteraceae bacterium
GAGGTCATCCAGCGGTTCGGCTCGTCGAAGTGGAAGAATTGCGCCGCCCACATCTGGTGCTGGCCGACCTCGGTGGTGATGTAAACATCCCGGTCCCGGGTCAGGGCGTAGAGCCGCTCGATGGCGTGCTGCGGTTTGATCACGGTCTTGGAGTTGCGGTAGCTGAAGCCCCGGCGGGCGCGCCACTGATCGATCCGCCGCCACCAGGGCGCCAGGGCGTCCAGGCGGGTCGCCTGGCCCCGGGCTTTCCAGACCGCGATCATGTCCTCCAGCACGCTGGCCGCGTCGCCGACGATGCCGACCTCGACCCGCACGTTCTTGTTGATCGAGGAGGGGTCGATATCGATGTGGATCTTCTTGGAGCCCGGCGCGAAGGCGTCCAGCCGCCCGGTGACCCGGTCGTCGAAGCGGGCGCCGACGCAGATCATCACGTCGCAGTCGTGCATGGCGTGGTTGGCTTCATAGGCGCCGTGCATGCCCAACATGCCCAGCCAGGCCGGATCGCTGGCCGGGAAGGCGCCCAGGCCCATCAGGGTCGAGGTCACCGGCGCCCCGGTCAGGGACGCGAATTCCCGCAGCAGGGCGCTGGCCTTGGGTCCGGCGTTGATGACGCCCCCACCGGTATAGAGGATCGGCCGCTTGGCCGCCGCGATCAGCTCGATCGCCTCGCGGATGCGGTTCGGATCGCCCTTGGTGCGGGGGGCGTAGCTGTGCAGCGGCTTGACCGCCAGCGGGCCCTGATAGGCGCCCTTGGAGAACTGGATGTCCTTGGGGATGTCGATGACCACCGGGCCAGGGCGGCCGGAGGTGGCGATGTGGAAGGCCTCGTGCATGATCCGCGGCAGGTCCTCGACCCGCTTCACCAGGTAGTTGTGCTTGGTGCAGGAGCGGGTGATGCCGACCGTATCGGCTTCCTGGAAGGCGTCCGAGCCGATCAGGTGGGTGGGAACCTGGCCGGTGATGACCACCATCGGAATGGAGTCCATCAGGGCGTCGACGATGCCGGTGATGGCGTTGGTGGCCCCGGGGCCTGAGGTGACCAGGACGACGCCGGGCTTTCCGGTGGAGCGGGCGTAGCCCTCGGCGGCGTGGGTCGCGCCCTGTTCGTGGCGAACCAGGACGTGCTGCAGGCGCGGCTCGTGGAACAGGGCGTCATAGATCGGCAGGACGGCGCCGCCGGGATAGCCGAACAGGGTGGTCACGCCCTGATCCACCAGCGCGCGGACCACGATTTCGGCGCCGGAGAGGACTTCGGTGTCGGCTTCGGTGGGGGCTTCGGTCTGTTGCAGGGTCATGACGGGATGTCCGGCTGTCGAAGGGTAGGGGGAGTCGAGAGGGCAAAGAAAAAGGCCCTCGAAGGGGCCTTGGGACGCGCGACCTTACTGCGGCGTGAGAAGCTCACGCCGAGAGAGGTCGCCTTGCAAGTACGAGCCGCGCGATGCGCATGAGTATTGCTCCAAAATCAAGGGCAGTCAGATGCCACGCTACGTAGGCGCGGTCAAGCCGCCATTCAGCGCAATAAACTGCCTCCACTGGTCATCGGCGGAGAGGGCGGTGATGCGTGGCCAGGCCGGGGTCTGGTTGCGGAACCATGTCAGCTGGCGCTTGGCGTAGCGTCGGGTCTCCCGCCGCGCCTCGGCCAGGGCGGTTTCCAGCGTGGTCTCGCCCGCGGCGAAGCGCGCCAGTTCCCGCAGGCCCACCGCCTTCATGGCAGGCAGGGCGGGGTCCAGGCCGCGCCGCATCAACCGCGCCGCCTCATCGACCGCCCCGCGCTCCACCATCCGCGCAAGCCTCTCATCGCAGCGGTCATAGAGAGCCTGCCGGTCCGGCTCGATCACCACCCCGCGCCAGGCGCCCGGCGCCAGGGCCGGATGGGTGTCGGCCTGCCAGGCGCTCAAGGAACGGCCCGTCGCCTGGGCCACCGCCAGGGCGCGCACCAGCCGCTGGCGGTCCGCCGGCGCGATGCGGGCCTCGGCCTGGGGATCGAGGGCGCTCAGGGCCTCGCGGACCTTGGCCTCGCCCTCGGCGTCAAAGCGGCGCTCCGCCTCAGCTCGCGCGGTGTCCGGCACGGCGGGCACATCGGCCAAGCCCACGGTCAGGGCGCGGAAATAGAGCCCCGTGCCCCCAACCAGGATGACAGGAGCGCCCCGTGCCTGGATCTCGTCGATCGCTGTGGTCGCCGCCCGCAGCCAGCGCCCCACCGACCAGCCGTCGGCGGCGTCGGCGATGCCGAACAGGTGGTGGGGAACGCTGGCGGTCTCTTCGTCCGAGGGGCGGGCGCTGAGGACGCTGAGGTCCTGGTAGAGTTGCAGAGCGTCGGCGTTGACGATCTCGCCGCCTATCGCCTGGGCCAGCCGCAGGGCCAGGGCCGACTTGCCGCTGGCGGTGGGGCCGGCGATCAGGATGACGGGCGAGGTGGTCAAGGAACCTTGGGGCGCGGACTTAGCGGATGAGTTCAACATCGACGCCGAGCGCTTCGGCCAGTCCCTTCCATGCCCGATCCGCCGTCAATACCCGGGCGCCAGTGCGCTGAGCCTGGGCCAGGCATAGGCGATCACCGAGGGATAGGCCCGCCGGGTCGCAAGTGGGCCGCATCAAGCCGGCGGATAGAGCCAGTTCCCAATCGGGTTCGACGTAGATGATAGGCAATCCTCTTAGAAGCGCTTCGATCTGCGCCCGGTCGGCGCCAAACTTGGCGAAATGGCCAACGACCTCGGCCAGATTGACCGTGGTCATGGCCGCGCCATTGATCACGGCATCAACCTGGTCCTTGCCCGGTTCGTCCAGAAGGGAGGCGAGCAGCGCTGAGGCATCGAGAACGACGCTCATGCGTCTCTATCGGCGTCGCGGCGGCGTTCCGAAATGAAGTCCTTCACGGTTCCGCCCGGTCTGCCAGCGATGATCTTCAGCGCGATCGAGCGAGCCCGTTCCATTGCCTGCGCTACGGTGCGCACGTGAAGCTCGCCATCGACGACCTCCACAATGACGTCGCCGCCCCGTTCGAGTCCGACTGCGGCGCGAACGCTGGCGGGAATCGTCAGCCGTCCATTTTCCGACATCTTGGTGGTTACGGCGGCCATGCCAATTTTCCCGATAGCGCCACGAATTTTCAATATAACCCAATATGGTGTCCGTCGCCAATTTGGCTGTGTGGGGCGATGACGCGCGGTCGTTGATCGGCGCGCCTCGGTGCGGCTTTTGCGGGCGCCGCCGATGGCAAGGGTTGCGATCGGGCCGCTGATCGGCCAGATGCGCGTCCATGTTGCTCGCCGTCACCCTCGTCACCGCCGATCCCGCCGCCGCCGCTGATCTCGCGCCTCGGCTGGGCCATCATCTGTCCGGCCTGACCGGCCCCGCCAAGGAGACCAAGGTCCTGGGTCCAGGCGCCGTGGACATGGTGCTGGAGGCCGCTTCCCTGACAGCCGTGCGCCAGGCGGCGCATGAGGCCCTGGGCGAGATCGCCGTGGATTACTGCGTCCAGCCCTGGGAGGGGCGGCGCAAGCGGCTGCTGATCGCCGACATGGATTCCACCATCATCGGCTGCGAGTGTCTGGACGAACTGGCCGACTTCGCCGGGGTCAAGGCGGAGGTCTCGGCCATCACCGAACGGGCCATGCGCGGGGAGATCGGGTTCGAGGGCGCCCTGCGTGAGCGGGTGGGCATGCTCAAGGGGCTGCCGTTGACGGCCTTGCAGGCCTGTTATGACGAGCGGGTGCGGCTCAATCCCGGCGCCCGGGCCCTGGTGACGACCATGGCCGCCCACGGCGCCCGCTGCGTGCTGGTCTCTGGCGGCTTCGAGTTCTTCACCGGCCGGGTGGCCGTGGCCGCCGGCTTCCACGCCGACCGGGCCAATCGCCTGATCGAGACAGGCGGCGCCCTGACCGGCGAGGTAGGCGATCCTATCCTGGGGCGCGAGGCCAAGCTGGCCGCCCTGCGGGAGGAAGTCGCGGGCCTTGGGGCGGACCTGACCGAGGCCCTGGCCATCGGCGACGGCGCCAACGACCTAGCCATGATCAACGCCGCGGGGCTTGGGGTCGCCTATCGCGCCAAGCCGGTGGTGGCGGCGGAGGCCGATGCCCGGGTGGATCACACGGATCTGACCGCCTTGCTCTACTTCCAGGGCTACCGGGCCGACCAGTTTTCGGGGTAGAGGCGGGGATGGTGTTTCCCCGTGCGATTCAGGCCGTCATCTTCGACATGGATGGCCTTCTGATCGATTCAGAAGGTCTGGTCCGGCAGGGCATCCTGCGGGCGGCGGACAATCTGGGCTTTCACATGCCCATTTCCCTGTGCGCGGCCATGGTCGGCCTGCCGGTCAATCAGGCCCTGGACATGATCCAGAGCCATTTTGGCCCGGACTTCTCCATGGAGCGTTACCTGATCGAGGAGCGCCGCGAGATCGACGCCCTGTTCGCCGAGGGCGTGGCGCTGAAGACCGGGGTGCTGGAGCTTTTGGACCGGCTGGACGAACTGGGGCTGCCCCGGGCGGTGGCCACCTCGTCCGGGCGCAACTCGGCCAGGACCAACCTGACCAGCAACAATATATTCCATCGCTTCGGCGCCATCGTCGCCCGCGAGGACGTGCCACGGCACAAGCCGAATCCCGATCCTTTCTTGAAGGCCGCCGGACTGTTGGGAATCGCCCCCGAGGCGTGTCTGGCCCTGGAGGATTCGCACAATGGGGTGCGGGCCGCCCATGCGGCGGGGATGATGACGGTGATGGTGCCCGACCTGCTCGACCCCACCGAGGAAATGCAGGAGAAGTGCGTCCATATCGCCCAGTCCCTGCACGATGTGGTGCGGATGCTGGACGGGTCTTCGGCTATCCTGGCGCAGGGCGTCGAGACCGCCGGGGGTTGAAATCCGAGGCGCGGACTCGGATATGAAGTTCCGCTCAGCACAGGTTCAAGTCCGCCTATCATGACCGATCTGCCTCCCCCCGACCGCGCGGTGGTTCTGGCCGCGCTGGAGACCGTGCGCGATCCGAAGTCCGGGCGAGGCCTGGTGGCGGCGGGTCTGGTCCAGGCCCTGGTCCTGCGGCCCGGCCGCGCGGGCTTCATGCTGGAGGTCGCTCCCTCCGACGCTGGCGCCTATGCGCCCGTGCGGGACGCGGCGGAGGCGGCCCTGAAGGGGGTGGCCGGGGTCGAGCAGGCACAGGTGGTGCTGACCACCACGACCGAGCCGTCCGGACAGGGCGCGGCGCGGCCCGATGAGCCCCCGCAGGCGCCCGGCACGGTACGGGTGCGCCGTGGCGCGCGCCTTTCTAACGAAGCCCAGGCCCAGATGCAGCCGCAACAGGCGCCCGGCGCCATGCGCCCCGCCCATGTGCGTCATGTGGTGGCGGTGGCCAGCGGCAAGGGCGGGGTGGGCAAGTCCACGGTGGCGGTGAACCTGGCGGCGGCCATGGCCCTGCTGGGGCGCCGGGTGGGTCTGCTGGACGCCGACGTCTATGGCCCTTCCGCCCCGCGCATGACCGGGGTCGAGGCCGAGCCCGAAATGACCGCGGACAAGAAGCTGAAGCCGCCGGAGGCCTGGGGCCTGAAGATCATGTCCATCGGCCTGCTGGTGGACGACGCCGCCCCGATGATCTGGCGCGGGCCGATGGCCTCGTCCGCCCTCAACCAGATGCTCAACGACGTGGCCTGGGGCGGTGAGGCCGAGCCCCTGGACGTGTTGGTGATCGACATGCCGCCGGGCACGGGCGACATCCAGCTGACCCTGGCCCAGCGCGTGGCCCTGTCCGGGGCGGTGGTGGTCTCCACCCCGCAGGAGGTGGCCCTGATCGACGTGCGGCGCGGGGTGTCGATGTTCGAGAAGACCCGGGTGCCGATCCTGGGGGTGATCGAGAACATGGCCTATTTCGCCGATCCGGCCACGGGCGCCCAGATCCCGATCTTCGGCCATGGCGGGGCTAAGGCCACCGCCGAGACCTTGGGGGCGCCCTTCCTGGGGGAGATCCCCATCGACATCGCCCTGCGTCAGTCCTGCGATGACGGCCGCCCCTACGTGGTGGAAAACCAGACCACCCCGACCGGCCAGGCCTTCCTGACCATGGCCAGCGCCGTGCTGGAGGCGATCGAGGCGGGTGAGGGGATGAAGCCGGCCCCGGCGATCGTGTTCGAGGACTAGGCTCGTGGGCTGTGGGGGGCAAACGAAGCCCGGCCGCGCCATCTTCGCTTGCCATAGTGCAACAACAGTCGCGAACCTGCTTGTGGCGACGGGGGTTTCGGCCTTAACTCCGCTCAGTTTCAGGAGACGCCCGTGCCGGAAGATGGTTCTAGCCTAACCGCCGTGCCGGCGGGAAAGTCAGCCGAGCGGATTGATCTTCGCCGCGTGAACTCCCATCCCGATCATTGGTATCCGCTGGCCTGGTCGGAAGAGCTCAAGGTCGGCAAGGCGATCGGCCGCCGGTTCGGGGCGGATCCCATCGTGCTCTATCGGGGCAAGGCCGGGCAGGTCTTCGCGCTGGAAGACCGCTGCGCTCACCGCCAGGTGCCCCTGCATCTGGGCGTGGTCAATGGTGACGAGATCAAATGCCACTACCATGGCTGGGCCTATAATCAGGCCGGCAAGTGCGTGGACGTGCCCTATCTGGGCAAGGATCGGCTGCCCAACGGGGTCAAGCGCTATCCCGCCGCTGAGGTCGATGGCCTGATCTTCGTCTTTCCCGGGGACCCGTCCCTGGCGGATGCGCGGCTTCCCACGGCGCTCGGATCGGCCAGCCGCAAGGACTACAAGACCCGGCAGCTGAACCGCGAGGTGGCCTGCCACTATACGTTCATGCACGAGAACCTGTTCGACATGAACCACCAGTTCATGCACCGCAAACAGATGGGCTCGATCCGGGCCAGCTGCATCGGGCGTGACCACGGGGACGACTGGGCGCAGGTCGAATACAGTTTCAGCCGCACCGCCGGCCGGGCTTCCGTGGGCGAGCAGGTGATCGTGCGGCTGGCGCGCAA
>JARLIP010000261.1 GCA_031291685.1 Caulobacteraceae bacterium
CGCCCGGGGGCTGCAACGCACAGTGATCTATGCCGCCAGCAAGGGCGAGGTGCCGGGGGTCGAGGCGGCCATGTTCAAGCTGTTCAGCACCGAACTGCACCAGCGCCTGGCCAACGCCGCCCTGGATATCCTGGGTCCCGATGGCCTGCTCAACAAGGCCGATCTCGCGGCGCCGGCCGCCGGCAAGTGGGAATGGTCCTATCGGGCCACGGCATTGGATACGATCGGCGCGGGCTCATCAGAAATCCAGAAGAACATTATCGCCCGGCGTGGGCTGGGCCTGCCGTTGGTTATGTAAGGGGCGCTGGAACCCGCCGTCTTACGGCGCCCAAAGCGCCCTGGCGCACCGCCAAGGGGAGGGGGAGGACGCCGTGTTCGGCAGGGCCAGGCGGACCTCCGCGGAGGTGGCCAGGGCGCCGTCGACCAGGGCCTTGATGATGATATCGACCCAGGAATAGCCATTGACGCTGGGCAGGACGCCCTCGACGACCCCTTGCAGCAGTATCTCGTCCCCCGGGCAGATCGGCTTCTTCATGGCGAACTTGAAGCGGCCGATGCGGCCGTCCGGTCCCGACCAGTCGGTGACATAGCGGCAGAAGAAGCCGGCCTGGGTGTAGTTGTTCATGATGATGTCAGGCAGGCCGGCGCTGTCGCGAGCCCAGGCGCTGTCGTGATGCTGGGGCTGCCAATCGCGGCTGGCGGCGGCGCCCATGACGATGGTCTTCGCGCTGATTGGGATCCGCAGGTCCGGCAGGCGGGCGCCCACGGTCAGGCCGACGCAGGTGATCATGGGGCTTTCCGATATCCGAGGAAGCGAAGGGTCTGGACGCCTGCCAGGATGTCGCCGGGCTTGCGATAGACCACGTCGATGGTCCAGTTGCGCCCATGGCCCAGGCGGGTCTGGCGCGGAGGGCTGACCTCCTTGAGGATCTGTTCCACGCGCACGGAATCCCCGGCGCGGATCGGGTCGTGCAGTTCGAATTCCACCTCGGTCACCAGGCCGTTGGGCAGGCCGAGCGCATCCTTGACCATGAAGTGCAGTTCCAGGGTGCGTAAGGGAGGTCCCTCGGCGCCGGGGCTCCAGTCATGGGGGATGCCCCAGCTGGGCAACATGGCTGGCGGGGCGATCACCGCCTCGGTCCGGCCCAGGGCCGCGGCATAGTTCCAATAGAGCGGGTTGGCGTCCTGGACCGCGACGCAGAAGTTCAGCCACAGGCCGACCTCCGCCGTCACCACATGTTCGATGACGATCACGGGTTTGCCCAGCCATTGGCTGACCTGTGGGGGCAGGGCCGTTTCGATCATCGTGCGCACACGGCTATCATCCGCTCACCGCCAAATAAGATCAGGGTACTGGCCCGGCGCGCTCAAATTCCACTCGCATGAAAAGCGGCCGCGCCAGCGGTTCCACGCGAGTTTCATGTGAGCGGCCCCGACGCCAAGGTTCGCTCAAATCCGGGATGGGCGTGGTCCGTCCCGGCGATTGTGCGGGTCCATCGAACTTGAGGTTCCGGGCCTTGGGAGCCAGGGCGAATGACGATGACGGCGCCGGACAATTCGCTTTGGCTGTCCGACCTGAACGACGCCGAGCTGGTGGGTCTGTCCCTGGGGGACGGCCTGCGGCTGGCGGCGCGCCGTTGGGGCCAGGCCGAGGCGGCGGTGTGCCTGCGCCAGCCCGAGGGGCGGGACGTGCGCTGGACCTTCGCGGTCCTGGATCAGCTTAGCGAGCGGCTGGCCGGCGCGGTTCTTGGGGCCGGGTTCGCGCCTGGGGAGCGGGTGGCGATCTGGGCGCCCAATGACGCCCATTGGATCCTGTTGGAATACGCCCTGGCCAAGGCCGGGGTGGTCATCGTGGCCATAGACCCGCTCTACAAGCGGGCGGAGCTGACCCACGCCCTGAACACGGCGGGGGTGGTGGGGGTGTTTCACGCCGATGAGGCGGGTGGTCAGGCCCTGGGGGGCTTGCTGGATCAGGCGGCGGCGGATGTCCCGACCCTGCGCGCCCACTATTCCCTGACCGAGGGGGTGCGGGGGCTGCTGGAGGGCGCGGGGCAGAGCCGGGAGCTGCCGATCGTCGATCCGCGCGGCGTGATGATGATCCAGTACACCTCTGGCACCACGGGGGCGCCCAAGGCCGCGCAGCTGTCCCACGAGGGCGTGGGCACGGTGGCGCGCAATTCCTATCGCTGCTGGGGCTTCGGCGCGGGGGATCGGGTTTGCCACGGCTTTCCCCTGTTTCACGTTGGCGGATCAGGAAACTCCACCCCGGGCTCGATGTATGTGGGGGCCGCGAGCCTGCCGCTCTACACCTTCAAGGCCGAGCAGGCCCTGGACATCCTGGAGCAGGAGCGCTGCACGGGCTTCATCGGCGTGCCCACCATGCTGACGGCGATGCTGGCCCATCCGTCCCTGCCAGGCAGGGATCTGTCCGCCCTGCGCTGCATCGTCATCGGCGGCGCGCCAGTGGCGCCCAGCCTGCTGGCGGCTTGCGAGGCGGGGTTCGGGGCCAAGACCTGCAACGGCTATGGCCAGACCGAGACCAGCGGGGTGATGACCAGCACCACCCCGGACGACGCGCCTGAGCGCAAATCCCAGACCTGCGGCCGCGCCCTGCCCGGGGTCAGCCTGAAGGTCCTGGGGCCGGACGGGCGCCTGGTTTGCCGGGGTGAGCCGGGGGAGCTGCACAGCGCCGGACCCGGCAGCATGCTGGGCTACCTGGGGGCGGGTGACGGACCCGGCGCCTGCGGCCCGGGCGCCTGGATCAACACGGGCGACTTGGCCGTCATGGACGATGAAGGCTACGTGCGGATCGTGGGGCGCACCAAGGAGATGATCATCCGCGGGGGCGAGAACCTCTATCCCGCCGAGATCGAGAAATACCTGCTGGACCATCCCGACGTGGCCGAGGTGGCGGTGATCGGCGTACCGGACCCGAAGTACGGCGAGGAGCTGTGCGCGGTCCTGCGCCTCCATCCCGGCGCGGAAGTGACACCCGAGGCGTTCCGCGCCTGGTGCCTGTCCTATCTCTCGCGCTGGAAGGCGCCGCGATACGTCACCTTCGTCGATGCCATGCCGATGACGCCATCGGGAAAGATCCGCAAGCACGAGCTGAAGGCCCTGATCGCCTCCAGCCTCATCACCCAAGACGCCTGAACCGGCGCGCGCCTTAAGCACAGGGAACGAAATGGCCTACGAAACCTACGAGATGCTCAAGATCTCGGTCTCTGACCGCATCCTGACCATCACCATGAGCCGGCCGGAGGTGAAGAACGCGGTCAATCCCAAGCTTCACGATGAGCTGTCGCGGATCTTCTACGACGTGGATCGGGACACCGATGTGGATGTGGTGATCCTGACCGGCGCGGGCGGCGCTTTCTCGGCGGGCGGGGACCTGGACTGGTTGCAGTCCCTGCATGGGGACGTGGTGGCCACGGCGCGCAGCATCCAGAACGATCGCAAGATCCAGAATTCCCTTCTGGATCTGGAAAAGCCGATCCTGGCCAAGGTGGTGGGACCGGCCGTGGGCCTGGGTTGCTCCCTGGCCCTGTTCTGCGACTTCGTTTACGCCACCCCCAACGCCCGCTTCGCTGATCCCCACGTGGCGGTAGGGCTGGTGGCGGGGGACGGCGGGGCGGTGATCTGGCCGCAGCTGATCGGCTACGCTCGAGCCCGGCGCTATCTGCTGACTGGCGATCCGATCTTCGGCCCCGACGCCGCCCAGATGGGCCTGATCACCGACTGTGTGCCGGCCGATGAGATCGACGGTGTGGTGCAGGACATGGCCAAGCGACTGGTCGGGGGCGCCACCCACGCGGTGAAATGGACCAAGGCCTCGATCAACGCCGGGCTCAAGGTCACGGCCAATGCGGTGATCGACAAGGCGGCCGGTTTAGAAAATCTGTCGATGCTCATGCAGGACCACGGCCTGGCGCTAGAGGCCATGCGCGCCAAGACCAAGGCGGTGTTCGTCGGCAAGTAGTGCGGGGGCGTTCGCCGGCAGCGCGCGGGTCGTGATCGAGGGGATCGCGTCCCGCACGTGCGGGGGCCTATTGGTCCGGCCCCGCAACCTGGCTTTTTCACAAGGGTTGAAGGGGCGTCGCGGAAACCCGGTGATTTCCGATTGCATGTTATAGGTGGCGACGTATAGTTATTTTGAGTGAGATAAAAAAGTAATATAAAGACTAAATTCCAAACGGGGCATGTGTCGCGTTCAAAATATGAATAGTTGCTCACATGATCATGTTTATGTGGTGAGTATGGCTATCGCGTTTGCGGATCGTATTTAGAAATTTTGGCGATTGTTCGTTCTGTGTGATCTTGGTCCGGCATCTGCGCGTCAAAATGTGAGCTTGTTGTTCATGTTTTCGGCACGCCTTATGGGCGTCCCGTGCGCGCAAACCGGTGGCGGCGGGCCGGCGAAATGGACGACGCGCAGGCCAGGGCGCCGCGCGATAGGCGAGGGGTCGTTTCAATAAAGCCCAAGAAGGCGAGCGTCATGCAGGCCAGTCCTTATCTCGAACGATCCAGTGAACTGAAGGTCGAAAGGTCATCCGTGGGGCGATACGAGGCGTTGAAGCGCGAGCTTGATCCTGACCGGTTCCTGAGGATCGCCCGGGATGTGTCGGGACTGTCCGATTTCGGCGACGAACGCTTCCTGGAGCCCTATCGCAAGCTCCTGGATTGCGTGGCCCGGGACGTGGATTTCAGCGACGAGGGACTTGAGAGCTTCAAGGGCAATGTCGTGCGCTGCCTGGTGAACAAGCTGCGCATCCGGCGGGACTTTCTGAGTCATCCCGAGATCCGTGACGAGGTCGTGGACGATCCCATCGTGGTGATCGGCCTGCCTCGGACCGGCACCACCAAGATGCAGAGGATCCTGTCGTCCCTGCCGGCGAGCGAGATCCAAAGGCCGCTGTTATGGCAACTGCTCAACCCCGCGCCCTTTCCCGACGCGGTTCCCGGCCGGCCCGATCCGCGGATCGCCGCGGCGGGCATGAGCGGGATCACCTCCGATGGACGGCCCGACTATGAGGCCGCCCACCTGGCGGCTCCGGCGGAGCCGGAAGAAGACGTGATCATGTGCGACTCGACCTTCGACGATTGGGTCTGGAGTTCGATCTTCGCGCCGTCCCTGTCCTATCACGACTGGGTCGTGCGCCGCCCGCATCTGAGCAATTACGAGCATCTGCGGGATATGTACAAGTATCTGCAATGGCAGGGCGGCGGTCGGCGGGGCCGCATCTGGGTGACCAAGAACGTCCAGCACATCGCCTATCTGGACGAGCTTTTGACCTGCTTTCCCAAGGCCACCCTGGTCCACTGCCATCGCGCGCCGCACGACTCGATTCCGTCCCTGGCCAAGTTGAGCCTGGCCATCTGGGCGCCGATTCTGAAGACGACAGATCCGGTCTTCGCCGGGCGAGCAGTGTTCAAGTGGTGGCGGCTGGCCACTGACCGATACATGGAGGCCCGGGGCCGGTTGCGGCTCGATGGCCGGATCATCGACGTGCCCTATGACCGCATCCGCAATGACGCGATCAATGTGTGCCGCGAGGTCTATCACCGCGCCGGCCGGCCCTTGAGCTCGGAGCAACTGAGCGCCATCGCCCGGTGGGACGCCGACAACGAGCAGCATAAGCACGGTCGCCACAGCTATTCCCTCGCCGAGTTCGGCCTGAGCGCGGCCGAGATCGACTCCGCTTTCAAGGATTACATCGACCGCTTCATCACCTGATCCAGCCGCTTGGCCGGCGCACAAGAACAAGAAACGAGACGGGAGAAACCCAGTGACACAGACATCGACCACGCCGGACCTGAGCCAGTTGGCCCAGGACGCCTATGTCTGGGGCCTGCCGGTGGTGCAGACCCGGCTCTATCTGAAGCTGGCCAGGGACTTGAATCTGCCCTTCAACCAGCTGTTCGGCTCGCCGCAGCTATCCAGTCCCAGAAGCAAGGTGCCCCTGCCCAATGTGGACACCCTCTATGGCCTGGGCTGGCTGGACCTGGCGGCCGAGCCGCAGATCCTCAGCGTGCCGGAGGCCCATGACCGCTACTATCTGATCCAGCTGAACGACGCCTATCTCAACAGCTTTTCCTATGTGGGACGCCGGACCACCGGGACCCATCCCGGGCTCTACGCGATCGTGGGCCCCGATTGGCAAGGGACCCTGCCCCAAGGGGTCAAGCCCATCGCCGCGCCCACCAACCATGTGCTGGTCCTGACACGGACCCTGGTGCTGGACGAGGCGGACCTGCCCGCCGCCCGGGCGGTGCAGGACGGCTTCAGCCTGACGGCCCTGTCGGATTTTCCGCGCTTCACCCACCCGAACCGGCCGATCGAGGACGCCTTTAACAACTTCCCGATCCTCAACCCGGTGGGGCTGGGGGCCAGCTATTTCGACGAGCTGGGCGCCGCCTTGGCGGACGATCCGCCGCCGGAGCGGGATCGCGCCTTCGTGGACAGTCTGGCCGCCATCGGGGTGGGGCCGGGCCTGTCTCCAAGCCACGGCGCCGATCCCGCGCTTCAGACCCTGCTGGCCGAGGCGGTGGTCAAGGGCAACGCTCTGGTGCACGGGCGGGGCGGCTGGCTGATCGACACCCGCGACGTCAATGGCTGGATGGTCAGCTACGGCATCACCAGCTTCATCCCCGATCCTCTGGACCGGGCGGTGGTGGCCAAGCTGGGCCCCGGCTGCCTGGTGCCGCAGGAGGGGCTCTATTTCTCCATGCGCAATGGGCCGGACGGGGTGCTCCTGACCGGGGACAAGGCCTATGTGCTGGAGTTCCCGCCCGGCCAGACGCCTCCGGTGGACGCCTTCTGGTCCCTGACCCTCTATGGGGAGAACTGGGCCCTGGTGGACAATCCCATCGACCGCTACGCCATCGGCGATCGGACCAAGGGCCTGCGCCTGTCGCCGGACGGCCCCCTGCGGATATTTATCCAGCACGAGCCGCCCGCCGAAGGGATCTCCAACTGGTTGCCGGCGCCGGCGGCCTCGGCCGGGCCGTTCCACCTGTTCCTGCGCACCTATCAGCCACGGCCGGACCTGTCCGACGGGCGCTATCGGATGCCGCCCCTGGCCCTGGCGCCGACCAGAGGCGAGGGCCATCCGGCCCGCGCCACGTCCCAGGCGGCGGAAGCCCGCTGAACCAAGGGACGTCCGTCGGATGAGTTTAATGTGAGTAGAAATCGCTATTAACCTAGCCTTCCAAAAATAAATCGCAATGCCGCCGGATCGAGCGGCAAGACGGGGGAGAAGACGAATGAAGACCAACCAACACCCGAAGTGCGCGCGGAGCTCTGGTCGCGACCTTTACCTGACCGCCAGCCTGGCGCCATTTGTGGCGATCTTTGTCTTGGCGGGCGCGCCGGGGCGGGCCAACGCCGACGCGGCCCCCGCCGCCGCTGAGCCGAAGGACGCGGCCCTGAGCGAGATCATCGTCACCGCTCAGAAGCGTTCGGAGCGGATCGCCGACGTACCCATGTCCATCACCGCCCTGACCGGCGCCCAGCTGACCCGATCGGGGGTCACCGACATCACCCAGTTGGGCAAGGTGGTTCCGGGCTTCGGCTACCAGCTCAGCGCCTTCGGGGCGCCGGTGTTCTCCATCCGCGGGGTGGGCTTCTACGACAATTCGATCTCCGCCGGCCCGGCGGTGACCACCTATGTGGATCAGGCGGTGTTGCCCTATTCGGTGGAGACCCGGGGGGCGGCCCTGGACCTGGAACGGCTGGAGGTGCTGAAGGGCCCGCAGGGCACACTGTTCGGCATGAACTCCACCGGCGGGGCCATCAACTACATCGCCGCCAAGCCGACCAAGACCTTCAGCGGTGGCGTCGATGTCAGCTATGGCAGCTATAGCGACCTCAATCTGTCCGGCTTCGTCAGCGGCCCGATCACCGAAACCCTCACCGGACGGATCGCCATGCAATACGAGCGGGCGGACGGATGGCAACGCAGCCAAACCCGCCCGGACGACGTCAATGGGGCCAAGGACTTCACCAATGGCCGCATCCTGCTGGACTGGAAGCCCACCAGCCACCTGACGGCGGAGCTGGCGCTCAGCGCCTGGCACGACGGCTCCGAAAGCCAGGCGGCCCAGTTCGAGGGCTATTATCCGGCCGTTCCAGCGACGTCGGTCACCCAGTTTGTGGAAGACGGCCTCTTGGCCTCGCCCGTCGCCCCGCACAAGGCCACCGCCGCCGACTGGGACCCAGGCCAGAGCTTCAAGCGGCATGACGACTTCTATCAGGCGGCGCTGCGGATCGACTGGCAGCTGAACGACGACCTGACCCTGACTTCCCTGACCGCCTATTCCAATTTCCGCGGCCAGGACCCCCTGGACATTGACGGTTCGGCCTTCACCAACTTCGCGGTCAAGTCGCACACCTCGTTCCTCAGCTCGATCTCTCAGGAGCTGCGCCTGTCCGGGACCGCGGGGCCGGTGAAGTGGATGCTGGGCGGCAATTATCAGAGCGACATCGCCAACGAATACGAGCTGTCCTACAATCAGGGCACCAACAACCAGATCGGGCCCTATCTGTTCACGGCCCTGGGCCAGATCTCCGATCAGGACATCGACACCAAGTCGGTGTTCGGCAGCGTTGACTATGCGGTGACCAGCGCCATCACCCTGCAGGGTTCGGTGCGCTACACCTCCCAGGACCGCAAGTTCCACGGCTGCGTGGCCGACGCCGGGGTTGGCCCCACCGGGGTCAGCGGGGCGGTGGCCTTTGGCTTCCTGTCGTCGATCTTCACGGATTCGGAGGTTTCGGTGGCCCCGGGCGCGTGCCTGACCCTGGACGCCAATACCTTCCTGCCCGCCATGGCCCACTCACAGCTGAACCAGGACAATGTCTCCTGGCGACTGGGCGCCAAGTGGAAGCTGGGCCCCGACGCCCTGATCTATGGCAACGTCACCAAGGGCTATAAGTCCGGCAGCTATTCCCTGGTGCCGGCCATCCTGTCCAGCCAGTTCGCCCCGGTGACCCAGGAATCGGTGCTGGTCTATGAGGTCGGTCTCAAGCAGTCGTTCCTGGACCGCAGGTGGGAGGCGGACGCGGCCTTCTTCTATGACGACTACCGCGACAAGCAGCTCCTGGGCTACGTGCTCACCCCGGTGTTCGGCACCCTGCCGGAGCTGGTCAACATTCCCAAATCCTATGTCTATGGGGTAGAGCTGAACCTCACCGGCCATCCGGTCACGGGGCTGCGGCTCAATGCCGGGGTGACCTATGTCATGTCCCGGGTGGAGAAGGACCCCACGGCGCCGGCCGAGCCGCGCAACCCCTTCGGCGTCCTGACCAGCTATGTGGGCGAGGCCTTCCCCAACACCCCCCGTTGGCAGGCCGTGGGCGACGCGGAATACCGCTTCCCTATCGGCGGCAAGGACTTGCAGGCCTTCGTGGGCGGCACGGTCAGCTATCGCGGCCGCAGCTATGCCGGCTTCGGCCAGAGTCCCGAATTTCGCCTGCCGGACTACACCCTGCTGGACCTGCGGGTCGGGGTCGAAAGCCCCAGCGGCCATTGGACGGGCCAGGTCTGGGGCCGCAACGTCACCAATCAATACTATTGGACCAACGTCACCCACCTGACCGACTCCCTGGCCCGCCTGGCGGGGATGCCGGCGACTTACGGGGTGTCGCTGAGTTATCGGTACTAGGGACGGGAGGTGGGAGGGCGGGGCGGTCAGGTCGGCCCCCCGCCGCGTCTCTCTCTTCAGCTGGACCGGAAGATGCTCCCCATTCGTGTCATTTGATGAGAAGTGCCGTTGGGCGTGCGACTATCGCCTCGACGCCGACGAGGGCGCCGCGTCAAGGCCGCTTTCACGCTTGCTGATGGCGCGCGCCAACTTCTGCGTTTGCTAAAATGCGCTCTTCACCACGCCGCCGTCGACGCGCAGCGCCGCACCAGTCGTGGCCGAGGCGAGGGGACTGGCCACATAGGCCACCAATGAAGCGACCTCCTCAGGGGTGGCGAAGCGCTTGATGAGGGAGGTCGGACGAACCTTTTCGAAAAATTCGGTCTCGAACGCTTCGAACGTCTTGCCTTCGCCAGCGGCGAGGGCTTCGACAAAGTCCTCCACGCCGCGCGATCGGGTCGGGCCGGGAAGAACGCTGTTGACGGTGATGCCCGTGCCCGCCACGGCCTCGGCCAACCCGCGCGCCACGGCGATCTGGGCTGTCTTGGTCACGCCGTAGTGGATCATCTCCACTGGAATCTGAAGCCCACTCTCGCTCGAGATGAAGATGATCCGACCCCAGTCCGCTTGGCGCATCGCCGGCAAGAAAAGGCGCGCCAGACGCACGCCGCTCAGAACATTGGCTTCGAAGAAGTGCGTCCAATCGGCGTCCGAAATATCCTCAAAGGCCTTTGGCTCGAAGATGCCGAGGTTGTTGACCAGGATCTCAATGCCTGGAAATCGCTGGGCCAGGGCCTCAGCGGCGGAGGTTGTGGTCAGATCACCAGCGAAGCCTTGGACATCCGCGCCGGTTTCGGCGCGCAGTTGGTGGACCACGGAGTCCACCGCATCCTGCTTGCGCCCATTGACAATAACGCGAGCGCCTTCGCGGGCCAGAGCCTCCGCTATGGCCAGGCCGATGCCGGCGGTGCTGCCGCTGACCAGGGCCAGCCGATCCTTCAATTTCAGGTCCATGGTCCATACTCCTTGCAGTTAGTCTTCGCGGATGGGGTTTCAGATAGGGGCGCACAGAGGATTCCGCACGCGCCAGCGCCTTGAGAGCTGAAAATTTTGCGAATGACTGGGCGATGGCAATGAATACATTGAAGAAGAGCGTGCTCGTGGCGCCAACGGTATAGACGGCGTTCCAAGCCTCGAACCGTTGAAAGCCATAGTAAGCAACACTCGCCGCCGCCAAGCCCGCTTTGACGCGCCAGATGATCGAGCGGGCGATCAATGCCGAATCGAGATGGGCCTTGGGTGGGCCGGCAAGGACCACGTCCTGGGTGTGGCCAGCAGCCATCACTTCGGCTCGTGGAGGGCCAAGCCTCAGAAGCCGAGCGCCAACGATCGGATTTCTTCGCTGTCGGCGCCGAATTCCAACCGGGGTGGGCTGTCGAAGGCCATGCAAGCGCGATTGTGAATCGAACGGCGCCCATGTCGGGAGACCGGCGTGATGGGGGTGGCCCGTCCGTGCGAAGCTGACGAATGCGTCGGCGATCTGGGCGCTCAGTTCACGCGCCCGCGAACCACCTCCGGTCATGGAATCGCATCGGTCGGTGTTGAAGAAGGCGAATGGAAAATCGGCGCAATGGAAGGCGCGCGGGCGACCGTCCAGAATGGGCGTGCGCCACCGGAAGATATAGAGATAGGCGGGGGGGAGACCGCCCCCGCCCGGTCGCACCGAATAGTGTCCTGGGGTCAGCGGAACTTTACGTTCAGGTTGACGCCCACGGTCAGTGGTCGTGGCCCCGCGAGCAAGGTTGCGCCGTTCGCCGCGGTTGGCCCACGGTAGTCCGAGAGATTTTCCGCATAGAGTTTGATTTGGTAGTCGTTGTGCCGAACCCCAATACTGGCGTTGTACAGGGAATAGGCCTTCAACATATTGACGGTGGCGTCCTGATTTTTGATCTTGCCGAGGGCGGTTGCGGAGCCGTTGGCGAAAAGATCCCAACCGGGAAGGATGGTCCGTTCGTATGCCAGGTCGAGCCGCACATTGTAGGGCGGGGTGTTGTAGAGGGGCTGGCCGTTCGCGCTGCGCGCATTGCTGGCCGCGAAGGCGCTGTGGACGTTGGTGAATTCCGAGTGGTTGACGTTGCCGATGAAGGACAGGTTCAAACCCGGTACGGGGGTTCGCCACGCCAGATCGACATCGAGGCCATAGGTCTCCGCATCGCCGAGATTGGCGAAGGCCGACAACCCGATCGAGGTGTTAAAGGCGCTCTGCAGGTTCGAGTACTTGATCCGATACGCGCTTGTGGACAGGTGCACGGTGCGATCGAAGAACGAGCCCTTGAACCCACCCTCGATGTTGAGCAGGGAGTCCGGGGTGAGGGCGAGGCCGCTGGGCACGCCGTCATTGGTCACGGCGGTCGCCTGGGCTTGCGATTGCAGGATGCCACTGCGGAAGCCCGTGCCCGCATTGATGAACAGCATCCAGTCGTAGGCCGGATAGTAGGCGATGTTCGCGCGCCAGGTCACCTTTTCCGGGTTGGACTGGCTGAAGGCCGCGACCCCGCTGGAGTGTGACAGAGCTTTACGATCGTCCGTGAAATACCGAAGGCCCACCCCCGGGACCAGTTTACCGCCGAAGAGGTCATAGCTGACCTCCGTGAAAACGGACTCGTTCTGGGTTCTTGTGGTCGTATCACCCGCGATATGCAGCGTCGGGAACGCGATATTGTAGGTATAGAGGCCCCGGGCGTTCTGATAAAAGACGCCGCCCAGCCAGTGGAACGGTCCCGGACCGGACGTTGCGAGGCGGAACTCGTTGACGAAATTCTGCGCGTCTCCGCCATTGAGCAACGTGCCGATGCCAAGCGATCCGCCCAGGTTAAGGGCGGTGCCGAAGCCGCCGGGAAGCGATCTCTGGTAGGAGGTCGCATTGGTCAGGGTCAGGCCGTCGAACTTGTAAGTAACCGAATTCGAGAAGTAATCGGCCCGGCGATTATCATAGCCCGCCACGGTTCCCTGGTAGGCGGCGTAGGGCGGGCTGACCGAGGTCATGACCTGGAGGTAGTCCTGGCTGGTGCTGAAGGTCCAGGCGCGCATACGGACGGTCAACCGGTCCGTTGGCCTCCACAGCAGGACCGCTTGCAGATCGGTTGATCGGATGTCGTTCGCATCCTTCTTGTAGGGCGTCCCGGTCGGGGCGCCCTGATAGATGTCCTCATAGCCGGCCTTGTAGTCGTAGCTGCCGCTGACCCGCAGGCCGAGCTGATCCTTGATCAGCGGGATGGAAACGGCCGCCGCCTCGCTATGGTTGGGCGACCCCGCGTCATTGGTCCCGGAAACGGACGCCTCGACCTCCCCGGTGTAGTGGTCAAGATCGGGGTTCTTGGTGTGGTAGATGATCGCGCCGCCCATCGAGCCCTGGCCGTATAGGGTGCCCTGGGGGCCCCGCAGCACTTCGACATTTTCGATGTCGAAGTATTGAAGCGGCGGCGCGGACTGGTTGTTCGGCACGCCGAACGGGGTGTCGTCGAGATAGTATCCGATCATGCCGTCGCCGACCGGCCCGCCGGCGCCGGAGCCGCGGAAGGAAAAGATCTTGTAGCCCGCGCCGACTTCGCTCTGCTCGGACGCGCCGGGGATCAGCTGGATCAGGTCGGAGCCGTCATGGACGTCCCGGGACGCCAGGGTCCGCTCGGTGAAGGCTTGGATCGCCAGGGGCACGCGGCTGAGTTTCTGCGCGCCGGACTTGGTCGCCGTCACCGTGATCTCGGAAAGTTCGGCGGGCTGAGCGGCGGCGACGGTGTTGGTCTTCGACTGTGTGGAGGTCCCGCTCGTTTCATCCGCTCGCGCCGCGAAACCCAATCCGGCGACGCCTGCGAACAGGGCCGCCGCGCTGACGGCGCTCAATGCATGCGTGTGTCTGTGGGTGGGATTGCGCTTAGAGTGTCTGGCGACCGTCCGGGCGCGCGGAATTCCTGCAATTGACATGGTTTGATTACCCTCCCTCGTTTTTATACAATCGATTGCGTAACGGCTAACACGCGGCGCCATCGATTGCAACTGGGATGCCGAGCAGAGGTATGCGACCAGATTTAGCGCGATATATCAATTCACTATGGGCTTATGGCCGGCGCGGACGGGCCTTTCCGTCCGATCCAGCGCGCCTCTGACCATCTTGGGCTCCGCGGGCGGGTTCGCGATTGACCTCGCGCGTGCGGAGGAGGGGGCATTGCGGCTCGCGCATATGATTGCAATCGATTGGTTTCGATAGTATCGCGGTTCCATGCCGGAAACTTCGTTGGCCTCCTTCCCCGAGTTCACGCCTCTCAACTCGCCTTCAGGGCGAGGGCGAATGAAGGTCGTTCGCGACTTCCCGATCTCCGCCCTGGGCGTGCGGGACCTCTATGTCTGGACGCCGGACGAGGCGCCGGAGGGCCATCCGATCCCGGTGGTCTATATGCAGGATGGCCAGAACCTGTTCGACCCGCGGCAGGTCCCCTCCGGTGACTCTTGGGGGATGGACGGGTGCGTATCCCGCCTCATCGACCAAGGGCTTGAACCGGTCAGGATCGTTGGTATCGCCAGCGGCGCCGAACGACTGCGAGACTATGCGCCGTCCGCAATACTGAACGGGCTCTCCGCGGAGACGCGAGCGACGGTGGAGGCCGCGTTTGGCGGCGTCTCTCGATCGGAGGCCTACGCAAACGCCGTGGTCCAGGAGGTTATGCCCTTCATCGAGACGGCCTTCCCCACGTCGCCCGGATCGGCGGGGGCCTATCTGATGGGGGCGAGCCTGGGCGGCGCCATATCGGCCGAGATCTATTCGCGTTTCCCCGGACGATTTGCGGGCGTGGGGTGCCTGTCGGCGCATTTCAGCTTGCTGCCACTTGATGAACGCGCCCCGCCTCCGGCGGCCTTCGCTCAGGAGGTCGCGGACGCGGTCGGGGCGGTGTTCCGCGAATCCTTCCCAAAGGCCGATGGTCGCCGTGTGTGGATCGACGCAAGCGAGGGAAGCATCGATCGCTTCTACGGACCTTCCCATGCGCAGATCGCCCGCGCCCTGGCCAGCCTGGGTTATCGCGAGGGCGTCGATCTTGCCGGCGGGCTCTATCTGGGGGTCGGCCATGACGAGGCGGCTTGGCGCGCGCGGGTCGGCGACGCCGTCCTCTTTCTCCTGACCGGCAAGACGATGGGGGCGTCCCGTGGGTGATCCATTGACCGGCGTGACTCAAGCCGCGGACAGTCTGGCGGCGCCGCCGCCAGATCCCGATTTTCAGCGGCGCCTCGATCAGCAGAGCGGCCGGCTGCGCCGGGCCCTGATGCGCGTCTATGGCGAGCGATCTGAGTTCGAGGTTATCCTTGCACGGATACACGATCTGTTGGCGCGCAGGCGACGGGACCGCCCGTCGGGGCTGAAGCGGCTCGATCAGGCGCGGGAACTCGACCCGGACTGGTTTCTGCGCGGCGATCGGTTGGGTTATTCGACCTATGTTCCGCAATTCGCCGGCTCTCTCGCGGGCGTCAGGGCGACCATTCCCTACCTGCGGGACTTGGGTGTCACCTACCTGCATCTTCTACCGGTGCTGAAGCCTCGCGCGGGCGACAGCGACGGCGGCTTTGCGGTCGCCGATTTCGAAGCGGTAGATCCGCGACTGGGCGACATGGCCGATCTCGAATCGCTGGCGCGTGACCTGCGCGGTCAGGGGATCAGCACCTGCATTGATCTGGTGCTCAACCATGTCGCCGATGACCACCCCTGGTCCAAGGCGGCGAAGGCCGGTGATCCCTACTATCGAGGTTTCTTTCGGATTATCCACGACGCCGATGAGGTCGCGGCCTATGAGGCTTCGCTTGAACAGATATTTCCCGTATCGGCGCCGGGCAACTTCACCCCGGTTGACCAGGTCGATGGCTGGGTGTGGACGACCTTCTATCCCTATCAATGGGACCTGAACTATTCCAACCCCGAGGTGTTCCTGGCGATCCTCGACGCTCTATTGGGGCTCGCGGCCCAGGGCGTGGATGTCTTCCGGCTCGACAGTGTCGCTTACATCTGGAAGCAGATGGGGACCGCCTGCCGTAACCTGCCGCAGGCCCACGCCCTGATCGAAGCGCTTCGCGCCGCCGACGCCATCGCGGCGCCGGCGGTGATCCTCAAATCCGAAGCCC
>JARLIP010000262.1 GCA_031291685.1 Caulobacteraceae bacterium
AGCTCGATCTGGCTGTAGTCGGCGCTGATCAGCACATGGCCGGGTTCGGCGACGAAGGCCTTGCGGATCTTGCGGCCTTCCTCGGTGCGCACCGGGATGTTCTGCAGGTTGGGATCGTTGGAGGACAGCCGCCCCGTGGTGGTCGAGGCCATGGCGAAGGAGGTGTGCACCCGGCCGGTCTTGGGATTGATGGCCTGGGCCAGGGCGTCGGTATAGGTGCCCTTGAGCTTGGATAGCTGGCGCCAGTCCAGCAAGAGGCGCGGCAGGGCGTGGCCCTGGACGGCCAGGTCCTCCAGCACAGCGGCGTCCGTGCCCCAGGCGCCGGTGGCGGTCTTCTTGGCCCCCGGCAGGCCCATCTCGCCGAACAGCACGTCGCCGATCTGCTTGGGGCTGCCCAGGTTGAAGGGATGGCCGACCAGCTTCTGGGCCTCGGCCTCCAGCTCGGCCATGCGCAGGGAAAAGTCGTTGGAAAGCCGGCGCAGCTGTTCGGGATCGATGCGGATACCCTCGCCCTCCATCCGGGCCAGGACCGGCGGCAGGGGCCGCTCCAGGGTCTCATAGACCGTCAGCAGGCCCTCCCGCGCCAGGCGCGGGCGCAGGGCCTGATAGAGGCGCAAGGTGACGTCCGCGTCCTCGGCGGCATAGGCGGTGGCCGGCTCCAGGGCCACGTGCTTGAAGCTTTTCTGCGCCTTGCCGGTCCCGGCCACGGTCTTGAAGCTGATGGGCTCGTGGCCCAGCCACAGCTTGGACAGCTCGTCCATGCCGTGGCCATGCAGGCCCGCCTCCAGCACGTAGGAGATCAGCATGGTGTCGTCGATGGGCGAAACCTCGATGCCGTAGCGCGACAGCACTCCCAGATCGTACTTGGCGTTCTGCGCCACCTTCAGCACCGCCGGGTCTTCCAGTAGCGATTTCAGGGCGGCGATGGCCTGGTCCATGGGGATCTGGGTCAGGGGCTTGGGCGCCTCCAGCTCCAGCCCGCCGACGACCTCGGCCTCGTGGCCGAGGGGGATGTAGCAGGCCTCTCCCGGGCCCAGGGCCAGGGAGGCGCCGACGAGGGCGGCGCTGGACGAGGACAGGGCGTCGGTCTCGGTGTCGAAGGCCACCACGCCGATGGCCCGGGCCTTTTCGATCCAGGCGTTCAGGGTCTCGATGTCCTGGATGCAGGCATAGGCCTTGGTGTCGATCTGGCCGGTGTGGGCCGGCGCGGCCATATCCGAAGCGCCCGGCGCGGGACTGGCGCCGCCGCTGACCCGCCGAGCCAGGGTGCGGAACTCCATGGCCTCCAGGAAGGCGGTCAGGGCCGCGTGGTCCGGCTCGGCCACCACCAGCTCGTCGAGGGCGGACGGCAGGGGGGTGGACTGGTCCAGCCGCACCAGCTGCCGGGACAGGCGGATCTGGTCGGCGAATTCGATCAGGGTCTCGCGGCGCTTTTGCTGTTTGATCTCCCCGGCCCGGGCCAGGAGGGTGTCGAGGTCGCCATATTCGTTGATCAGCAGGGAGGCGGTCTTGATGCCAATGCCCGGGGCGCCGGGAACATTGTCCACCGAGTCGCCGCACAGGGCCTGGACGTCCACCACCTTGTCCGGCAGCACGCCGAACTTTTCCCGCACCTCGGCGGGGCCGATGCGCACGGACTTCATGGGGTCGTACATCGACACCCCGTCCCCCACCAGCTGCATCAGGTCCTTGTCCGAGGAGACGATCACCACCTCGCCGCCGATGTCGCGCACGCTCTTGGCGTAGGCGGCGATCAGGTCGTCGGCCTCGTAGCCGGCCAGTTCCAGGCCGTGGACGCCAAAGGCCTTGGTCGCCTCCCGCACCAGGGGAAACTGCGGGATCAGGTCCTCGGGCGCCGGCGGGCGGTGGGCCTTATAGAGGGGATAGAGCTCATTGCGGAAGGTCTTCTCGGCATTGTCGAACACCACCGCCAGATGGGTCGGGGCGTCCGGCGCCGCCTTCATGTCGACCAACAGCTTCCACAGCATGTTGCAAAAGCCGGCCACGGCGCCGATGGGCAGGCCGTCTGACTTGCGGGTGAGCGGCGGCAGGGCGTGATAGGCGCGGAAGATATAGCCCGACCCGTCCACCAGATAGAGGCGCGGCGGGCCGCCCACGGGGGGGGCGGTCAGGGCGGCGGGCGCTTCGGAAGCTTCGGAAGCAGGGGAATCGGGTGCGGCGGCGAGAACGTCGGTCATGGCGCCAGGATAGGCGCTTCAGACGGCGGGGTCAGCCCCGAGATGCGAGCGGATGACGGTTCAGTGGCCGCCCGCGCCCTCATAGACCCCGGGGGCGGTCAGTTCGTTCTCGTGGGCCTCGGCGCTGGCCGGGACGAAGCGGCGGTCGCAATAGGGGCATTCCACGAAGGGCTCGCCCCCGATTTCCAGCCATACCCTAGGATGGCCCAGGGCGCCGCCGACGCCGTCGCAGGCGATGCGATGGGAGTGGACGACGATGACCTCCGGCGGGGCGATGGCCTGGCTGGTGGAGACGGTTTCAACGCTCATGGGTCTGAACTCTCCGGCGACGCCGGCTTGGCAAGTGGGATGCTGACGCATACCTATGCAAAGCCCCGCCCAGCGTCAATTCGGCCAAGCGTCACAAGCTTGCCCTGGGTTGGCCGCAGACACCGCCAAGGAAGCGCCGAAAGCTCGATGGAACTGCCCCGCTACGCGATCGAGGCCAAGGGCCTGGTCAAGACCTACGCCGCGACCAAGACCACCCCGGCCAAGACCGCCCTGAACGGTCTGGACCTGCAGATCCCCAGGGGATCGATCTTCGGCCTGCTGGGCCCCAACGGGGCGGGCAAGTCGACCTTCATCAACATCCTGGCCGGGCTGGTGCGCAAGACATCGGGCAAGGTGGAGATCTGGGGCCGGGACATCGACCAGCGCCCCCGGGACTCCCGCGCCGCCATCGGCGTGGTCAGCCAGGAGATCGCCGCCGACGTCTTCTTCACCCCCCGCGAATCCCTGGAGCAGCAGGCCGGCCTCTATGGCGTGCCGCCCAAGGAGCGCCACACCATGGATCTGCTGAATGCGCTCGGCCTTGGGGACAAGGCCGACGCCTATGTGCGCCAGCTGTCCGGCGGCATGAAGCGGCGGCTGATGGTGGCCAAAGCCATGGTGCACAATCCGCCGGTGCTGATCCTGGACGAGCCCACCGCCGGGGTGGATGTCGAGCTGCGCCGCCAGCTTTGGCAATACGTCCTGGGCCTGAACAGGCTGGGGGTGACCATCGTGCTGACCACCCACTATCTGGAAGAGGCGCAGGAGCTTTGCGACACCATCGCCATCGTCAACCGCGGCGAGGTGGTGGCCTGTGAGCCCACCAGCCAGCTCTTGCGCCGGCTGGACACCCGCGCCGTGGTCATCACCCCCCAGGCGCCCCTGACCGCCATTCCGAACCTTGGCCGCTTCGACGCCAAACTGCGGGCGGACGGGCGCCTGGCCGTGACCTTCAAGACCGCCGAGGCCGGGGTCGAGACCGTGCTGGCGGCGGTGCGCGAGGCGGGCGTGGCCATCAAGGACCTGGCCACCGAGGACCCGGACCTGGAGGACGTGTTCATCGCCCTCACCTACGCCGCCGCCGACGCCAAGAACTCGACGGCGTACTGAACCCCATTTCCCCTTCGCCCCTTGTGGGAGAAGGAGGGGCCCGCGCCGAAGGCGTGGGAGGATGAGGGGTCTCGCAGGCCAGGGTGAAGGGCCAAACCCTTGTAAATGGGCGAGGATGGGCGGGGGCCGGCGCGACCCCTCATCCTCCCGTCCGCGACGCGGCCGGGCCCCTCCTTCTCCCGCAAGGGGGAGAAGGGAAGATAGCCCCCCGCAAAAAGCCCCCAAGCCCTGCGTTGCGCCGCCCGCCCCTTTCGGCTAGTTAGTCCCTCCCGCCGCTGACCCCAGGGCCAGCACGCGATCCGCACTCGTAGCTCAGCTGGATAGAGCGCAGCCCTCCGAAGGCTGAGGTCATAGGTTCGAATCCTATCGAGTGCGCCAGGTCTATTTCGGCTCCTTGCTTGCTCGGATCACAGAGGATGAGGTCGACGTCTGATCGGCGGAGATCGTCCGCATCATTTCAGCACGGCGGGCCACGCCCCGAGAAAGGCGACGCTATGAAACCGAAGCTTGATAACCCCAACGCGGAAACGCCGCCGCCGCTGACCGACGCGCAGCGCGAGCACCTGGCCGAGCTGGCGGCGATGCCTGACGAGACGATCGACACCAGCGACATCCCCGAACTGACCGACGAGGCCTGGGCCGCTGGCGTCCGTGGGCGTTTCTACCGGCCCGTGAAGCAACAGATCACCGCCCGCGTTGACGCCGACGTGCTGGATTGGCTCAAGTCGCAGGGGAAGGGATATCAAGGCCGCCTGAACGCCATTCTTCGGCGGGAAATGCTGGCCTCGCTTAAGCGGATGAAGCGGGCCTGGTCGGCCAGCGATCTCGCCCCGACCTACCATTTTGGGGAGGGGACAAGGAGGTCGGCGACAGTGAAATCTCAAGAATCTAGGACAATTTCACTAATTCGTACTGCTTGGTATAACTCCCACCGTTGGATCGAGCGGGCAGCAATAGGCCTCTGTCAGCTAATCTTAGTCCGAGCCATCCGCCCTGTACGCGGCTCTATATTTAATTTTCTCAGACTGAGATTGGCACACCATTTCGCCTGTTTTTAACAACGATTGGTCATGGCCTCGGACAACTTCTGTCGGACAAAATCCGATACATCCGTCAATTTAATATTTATAAGTATAATTTCAATGAAAATATGTTATTCAATATCCTTTGCCTCACCTACGCGCTCATCGACCAATTTTTGCGTTGCCGCCGGCGGCAATTCGGGGAATTTTAGCTCATTCACGGCCGCTACAATGTCACTCAACAAACCCAATTTGGTTGGATCTATTTGAGCATCCAAGCTCGTCCGAATTTTAATTTCAAGCCCACCACTAATCTGCCTGGCGAGTTCACCATAAGCATGTGTGAGAACGATCTCCAGTTCGTGTGAATCCGATTCACTTCTGACTTCATGAGATTCCGCAAGATGAGCCTTCACGGCCTCCCTGATGGCCTCGCTCTGCCTCATTTCGGCTTCCTCAATAGCCGTCGATACAATTTTCGGCGCGAGCAAGGCTCGAATCGCCTCAATCCCTTGCTTCAGCGTCAAAATAGTTTTGACAATATCAATGGTCACCCTAAAGGCATGAATTATCGCACGGACCGTATCCGGATCCACCTTTATGAAAGCGAGCGGCGTACTTGTGTTGACCGTCAATAGCTGCGCGCGCTGAGTTTCTCCGGTCGCCAACCTGGAAAACGCCTCTACAATGGCATCAATTCGCCTTAATTCTTCACCAAAGTCCTTGAGAGCATTATGGAACAATGCGCGAGGCATCAGAAAGCCTAGATCAATGGCACCCGGCTCAGCGACATCAAGCCGAACACCCGCACTCACTAATTGTTGATTTGTTACCGTGATCCATCTTAGACGTTGTTGGCGTTCCTCTCTAATTTCATCCAGACGATTCGCAAGCTGGATCGTGTCCCTGGACGTGGTGTAGCTGTCTGGCGTTAGCGTAGCCGCTCGCGATGCGCGCCGTCCCCATGGCGCCGTAGCGAGCGGCGTAGCGGGCCG
>JARLIP010000263.1 GCA_031291685.1 Caulobacteraceae bacterium
AATTGGCCCGGGCCGGATGCTCGATCAGCTGCCAGGCGATGGTCGGCACGCCCCCGGCGGAGGTGACCTTTTCCCGCTCGATCATCTCGAAGGCCCGCACCGGGTCCCACTTGTGCATCATCACCAGCTTGGCGCCGGCGAACAGGCTGGGGTTCAGCACCGCGAAACAGCCCGTGGCGTGGAAAAAGGGCACCGAGATCAGGGACGCGCGCTGCGGGCCCGTGGGATCGGGCGCTGGGGGCATTTCCCCCCTACGCAGGAAGGCGCGCGCGCCAGCACAGCCGGCGGACATGATGTTGGAATTGATGTTGCGCTGGGTGGCCAGGGCCCCCTTGGGCTTACCCGTGGTGCCGGAAGTATAGAAGATGGTCGCGTCGTCGTCGGCGGTGACCGCGACCTCGGGCAGGGGCTGATCGGGCAGCTTGCCCCAGTCATTCACCGCCCCGATCACGCCTTCCAGCTTGGCCACGGCCGGGTGGCTGACCTCTTCGAACTCGCGGGTGACGTAGATCTTCTTCAGATCGTGGCAGTGAGGCAGATGCTCCCACAGCCGCTCCAGGCGCTCGGCGTCGACAACGGCGACCTTGGCGCCCGAATCGACCAGGCCGTATTCCAGTTCCGGCCCGGTCCACCAGGCGTTCAGCGGGGTGACGATGGCCCCCAGGCTGGCGGCCGCATAGAAGGCCACCGGCCATTCGGGCAGGTTGCGCATGATGATGGCGACCCGGTCGCCCTTGGTCACCCCTTGTTTTTGCAGTTCGTGGGCGAAGGCCGAGACGGCGCGGAAGAAGGCCTCGTAGGTGGCGCGGTCATCCTCATAGACCAGGAACACCCGGTCCCCGAACCCACGGCCCACATGCAGCACGTCACGCAGGGTGGGTGGCGCGTTTTTCCAGGTGCGGATCGACAGGCCCCGGACCTGGACCTCTTCCATCTCGAAGGGCGAACCGGGGGCGGTCAGCAAAGCGTGGGCCTGGGCGATCGTCATGGCCGGCCAGGCCTTGGCGGCGGCGGGCGCGGTCTGCGTGGCGACTTCGGTCATGGCGATCCTCCAAGCGTACTGACGCGCCGCTGACCGGCGCGCTCTTGTTCGTAGGTGAACAAGCATAACCTGAAGGCCGATGCAATCGTATCAAAGGCTGTTGCGGAAATGGCCCCGACAACCCGCCCAAGCCCCTTGCTCACCCCCGATCGATCCGGGCGGCGTAGCACCCCCGGCCAGGGTTGTGGGCGTGGACATAGACCACATCCTCAAGGTCCAGCATGCGCAGGCAGCGCGCCTCCACCTCCGGGCCCGTCACCACGTCCCCGTCGAGCATCATGCCGGCCTCGTCATAGGCGCGCAGAGAGATCAGACGGCGGGTCGCCAGAATGTCCGGCATGCGATCCACAAGGCGGCAGGTCTCCCGCGCCGCCTCATTGACAAAAATGGCGTGACGGGCGCGGTAGGGGCTGGCCGCCGGCTGGTGTTCGTGGTTCAGCAGCAACAGGCTCTGGCCCGGCGCCGCGTCGGCCAGGGTCACCCGGCAGGGATAGTATCCGTCCGCCCCGGCTATGACCCGCACCACGCCCTGCTCCGCGAGAGCGGCGTCGGACAGGCCGAACAGGGGCAGGAACGGGGCGGGATCGAGACCCGAGACGACATAGGACATGGCAGGCTCCAGGCAGGAACGGCGTTCGGTCGCCGCGCCCCTTCCCTGCCCTCATGGAGCCTTCCTGTCTGGCGAAGATCGGCCCTGGAACTGGGCCTCACCCCACCGCGTCGAGCCTGGCCAGGGCCGCTTCGAGCTTGACCTTGGCGGTCTGGGCCTCGGCCAGGCGCAGGCGATTCTCCTCGACCACTTCCTCACGCGCCCGGGCGACGAAATCGGCGTTAGCCAGTTTCTTGGCGGTGCGGTCAATGTCGGACTCGAGGCCGCCGATCTCCTTCTTCAGGCGCGCCTGCTCAGCCTTGACGTCGATGAACTCGGCGATCGACAGCGCCGCGGTGGCCTCCCCGATCACAAAGGGCACCGAGCCCGCCGGCGCCGCCTCAACCTCGGTCACGGACTCCAGCCGCGCCAGGGTCAGGATAAGGTCCTTGTGCCGCTCCAGGCGATCCTGGGTCACCGCGCTGGCGCCGGCCAGGGTCAGGGGCGTGCGCGCGCCCGGCGGCACGTTCATCTCGGCTCGGACGGAGCGCACCTCGGTGACCAACTCCACCAGCCAGTCGATCTCGGCGCTGGCCTCGGCGTCGATCCAGTCCTGGGGCAGTTTGGGCCAGGCGTTGCTGATCAAGAGGCCCTCGCGAGCGGGGCCGACCTGGCCCAGCTTGTCCCACAGCTCCTCGGTGATGAAGGGGCTGAAGGGGTGCAGCAGGGTCAGGCACATGTCCAGCACCCAGGCCGCCATGGCCCGGGTCTCGGCCTTGGCCGCCTCGTCGGTCCCGTTCAGGATCGGCTTGGCCAGCTCCAGATACCAGTCGCAATAGACGTTCCAGATGAAACGGTAGATGGCGGCGGCCGCGTTGTCGAAAGCCGCGGCCTCCAGGTCGGCGGTCACCGTGGCGGCGGTCTTGACCGTCTCGCCCCGGATCCAGCGGTTCAGGGCGCCGGTGACCGTGGCCGGATCGAAGCCCTCCACCCGGCGACATTCGTTCATCTGGGTGAAGCGCGAGGCGTTCCACAGCTTGGTGCCGAAGTTGCGATAGCCCTCGACCCGCTGGCGCGACAGGCGCACGTCCCGGGGTTGGCCGGATATGGCGGCCATGGTGAAACGCACCGCGTCGCAGCCATAGGTGTCGATCAGTTCCAAGGGGTCGATGACATTGCCCTTGGTCTTGGACATCTTCTGACCCTTCTCGTCGCGGATCAGGGCGTTGATGACCACGCGCTTGAAGGGGACCTGCCCTTGGAAATGCAGGCCCATCATCATCATCCGGGCGACCCAGAAGAAGATGATGTCAAAGCCCGTCACCAGGGTGTGGGTCGGATAAAACCGCTTCAGGTCGGCGGTCTCTTCCGGCCAGCCCAGGGTCGAGAAAGGCCAGAGCGACGACGAGAACCAGGTGTCGAGCACGTCCTCGTCCTGGCTCAGTGGGGTTGGGGCGCCATAGTGGGCGTGAGCCGCCTCAAGGGCCGCGACCTCGGTCTCCTCAACGAAGATATGTCCGTCCGGACCATACCAGGCCGGGACCCGGTGGCCCCACCACAGCTGGCGGGAGATGCACCAGGGTTCGATAT
>JARLIP010000264.1 GCA_031291685.1 Caulobacteraceae bacterium
CGACCTCCATGGTCGCCTTGTCGGTCTCGATCTCGGCGATCACGTCGCCGGACGAAACCTTGTCGCCGGCCTTCACATGCCATTTCGCCAGGGTCCCCTCCTCCATCGTCGGAGACAGGGCCGGCATCAGGATGTCGATGGTCATGGAGGAGATCTCTCAGGCGAGGACGGCGGCGGCCGCGTCGATGATGGCCTCGGCGTCGAGGCCATAGGCGCGGTAGAGGTCGGGCACGTCCCCGGACTGGCCGAACTGCTCCAGGCCCAGGGCCCGGACCCTGTGGCCCCGCACCCCGCCGATCCAGGACAAGGTCGCGGGCGGCCCGTCGATCACCGTGACTAGACCCGCGTGGGGCGCGAGCGGCGCCAGCAGCCGCTCGATATGGGAGCCACCGGCCCGGGGGCTGGCGCTCCAGCCGCGATGCAGGCGGTCGGGGCTGGGCACGGCCATCAGGCCGGCGCCGGGGACATCCTCCAGCATCTGCTCGAAGGCGTCCCGGGCCTCGCCGGCCACCACCCCGGTATAGATCACCGCCAGGTCCGCGCCCGGCTGCGGCGCCACCTCCCAATAGGCGCCCTCGATCAGCTGATCGGTCAGGGTCTGATCCAGGGTGCGGGCGGGCTGTTCCAGGGCGCGGGTGGACAGGCGCAGATAGACCGAGCCGCCGTCCGGCTGCTGCATGTGCTCGAAGGCCCAGCGCATGATCGCCGACAGCTCGTCCACATAGGCCGGCTCGAAATAGCTGAGCTTGTCCTGGGCCATGCCGATCAGGGGGGTGTGGATCGACTGGTGGGCCCCGCCCTCCGGCGCCAGGCTCAACCCCGAGGGCGTCGCCACCAGCAGGAACCGGGCGTCCTGGTAACAGGCGTAGTTCAGGGCGTCGAGGCCTCGGTTGATGAAGGGATCATAGAGGGTTCCGATGGGGATCAGCCTTTGGCCGAACAGATCCCCGGCCAAGCCCAGGGCGCCCAGCAGCAGAAAGAGGTTGTTCTCGGCTATGCCCAGCTCGATGTGCTGACCCTTGGGCCCCATGATCCACTTCTGGGGCGAGGCGATGTTGGAATCCTTGAACTGATCGCGCCGCGCATCCCGGGCGAACAGCCCCCGCTGATTAACCCAGCCGCCGAGATTGGTGGAGACCGTCACGTCCGGCGAGGTGGTGACGATGGCGTCCGCCAGTTCGCCCCCGGCCCGGGCCAGGTCGTTGAGGATCTTGCCGAAGGCCACCTGGGTGGACTGGCGGCCCGTCGGGCGGGGAAAGCTTTTCACATCCGGCACGGCCACCGTGGGGATGGCGGCCTTGTCCCGGCCGCGACCCGAAAAGGGCGTGGCGCCCAGGAAGGCGCGATAGTCCCCCTCGGACCGGGGCAGGCCGGCGAAGGGCGCCCATTCCTGGCCCTCGGCCACGCCCATGCGCGCCCGGAAGGTCTCCATCTGAGTCTCGGTCATCAGGCCGGAGTGGTTGTCCTTGTGCCCCTGGAACGGCAGGCCAAAGCCCTTGATGGTGTAGACGATAAAGAACTTGGGCCGCTCGTCGCGCACCGCGTGGAAGGCGTCCAGCAGCAGGCCCAGGTCGTGGCCCGCCAGGTTGGTCATCAGCTCGGCCAGGGCCATATCGTCATAGGCCGCCAGGAGGGCCGTGATCCCCGGCTTGCGGCCGATATCGGCCTCCAGCCGCGCGCGCCAGGCGCCGCCCCCCTGGAAGCTCAAGGTGGCGTAGAGGTCGTTGGGACACGCGTCGATCCAGCGCTCCAGATGCTCCCCGCCTTTCTGGGCGAAGGCGGCCTGTAGCTTGCGGCCATATTTCAGGGTGATCACGTCCCAGCCCACCGCCTTGAAGATGTCGGTGAAGCGCAGGAACATGCTGTCCGAGGTGGTCGCATCCAGGCTCTGGCGGTTGTAGTCCACCACCCACCAGCAATTGCGCAGGTCGTGCTTGGCCCCCTCGATCACGCACTCATAGATATTGCCCTCGTCCAACTCGGCGTCGCCCAGCAGCGAGATCATCCGCCCAGCCCGCTCCGGCTTCAGTCGACCATGGGCCAGCATGTAGTCCTGGGTGATCGAGGCGAAGGCGGTCATGGCCACCCCCAGCCCCACCGAGCCGGTGGAGAAGTCCACATCGTCCTTGTCCTTGGTCCGCGAGGGATAGGACTGGGCGCCCCCCAGGGCGCGGAAGCGTTGCAACTGGTCCAGGGACTGGCGGCCATAGAGATACTGGATGGCGTGGAACACCGGGCTGGCGTGGGGTTTGACCGCCACCCGGTCCTGCGGCTCCAGCACCGAGAAATAGAGGGCCGACATGATCGTGGCCATGGAGGCGGACGAGGCCTGATGGCCGCCGACCTTCAGGCCGTCGCGGCTTTCGCGCAGGTGGTTGGCGTTGTGGATGGTCCAGGCCGAGAGCCACCGCACCCTGCGATCCAGCTCGGCGATCAGCTCGCGGGTGTCGTTGGCGCGGAGGGAGGAGGCCGAATGGACATTCATGGGGGCGTCGCCTGGGGTCGGATCGGACGGATCGCCGAGGATAACCCGGAGGGCCCTAGGCGATCTCACCAATCTCGCCGTCATGGGAGGCATTTGTAGTCGCTTTGCACTACGAATTTCCGATATGACGATGCGATGAGCCTAACGACCGACCTCGATGCGTTCGATATCAAGATCCTCTCGGCCCTGGCCGAGGATGGTCGCATGTCCTGGCGCGACCTGTCCGACCGGATCGGCCTATCCCTGACCCCGACCCTGCGCCGGGTGCGCCGCCTGGAGGCGGACGGCTATGTCCTGGGCTACAGCGCCCGGCTGAACGAGGAACGCCTGGGCAGCCCGATCAGCGTGTTCGTCTCGGTCACGCTCTCGGCTCAGACCGAGGAGGCGATCCGCCTGTTCGAGCAGGAGATCGTCAAGGCGCCGGAGGTGATGAGCTGCTTTTTGATGACCGGGGGGGCGGACTACATGCTGCGGGTGGTGGCGCCGGACCTGGCCGGCTTCCACGCCTTCCTGATGAACAGCCTGACCCGGGTGCCGGGCGTGGCCCACATCCAGTCCAGCTTCGCCCTGCGCTCGGTGATCCAGAGGACCGCGCCGCCCCTTCGGTGAAGCACTTGCCTACGCGGCGGGGCGCCAGCCCTTTTGTTCGCGCCAGTCTTCCGGCAAGCCCTCGAAGCGGGCCAGGCTCAGCTTGGACAGGTCGGTGAAGGAACAGACCCCGTCCAGCACCAGGTCGCGGATCGCGTGGCCGCTGGCCGGCGACAGGCCAAAGCCCACCCCGGACATGGTGGCCACGATGACATTGTCCGGGCTCTTCAGGCGCTCGATCACCGGGCGGCCGTCAGGGGTGTTCTCCACCACCCCGGCCCAGCTGCGGATCACCCTCAGGTGGGCGGCCTTGGGCAGCAGCTCCGCCACCCGCCTGGCCAGGTTGCGCAGGAGCGGCGTGGAGGGCCGCGCCGCCGGCCCGAGCGGTCCCACATCCATCCATTCGTGCGGGCCGCCGCCGTAGGCGAGGTTCCCCCTCAGGGTCTGGCGGCCATAGAGGCCGTTGCCGTCCACCCCGCCCAGGGCCATCAGGGGCGCGGGCTCGGTGACGATCATCTCCGCCCGGGCCGGGGCCAGGGGCAGGCGCACCCCCACCTGATCCAGCAGATAGCCGGACTGCGGCCCGGCGGCGACCACCAGGCTGTCGCAGCCGAAGGTCCCCCGGGGCGTCTCCACCCCCGTCACCCGGCCGCCCTCGGCGATCAGGCGGATGGCTGGGGCGTGCTGCAAAATGCGCCCGCCCAGATCCTGCAGGGCCCAGGCATAGGCCTGGACGGTGCGCTGGGGATTGGCGTGGCCGCCAAAATAGACGTGGATGCCGCCCAGGGCGTTGTCGCCGGCAAGCGGGACAAGCTCGCGGATCTGTTTGGCGTCGAGCTTTTCGGCGCGGTAGCCCAGCTGGCCATGCATGTCGGCCATATAGTGGTAATGGCGCAGATGTTCCGGCGTGGTGGCCATGATCAGCCGCTCGCGGCGATATTCGGTGGAATAGCCCAAAAGCTCATCCATCCGCGGCCACAGCCGCTGCTCCTCATGGAACAGGGGGCTTTGATAGTGCGAGGCGCCGCCGCCGTTGCGGCCCGAGGCCTCCCAGCCGACCACGCCCTTGTCCAGCACCAGGACGTCCGCCCCGGACCGCGCCAGCCACCACGCCGCGCTGAGCCCCGTGACCCCGCCCCCGATCACCACCACCGATGCGCCGGTCCTTGAGCTCATGGCCTGGCCTCTACGAAGCCTTTCCCCCTCGATGGGGGAAGGGTGGGGTTGGGGGTGGTCGCGGTGACCTTGCAGGGCGCCGGCCGAAAGTCCCTTCTCCCCTTGTGGGAGAAGGAGGGGGCCGCGCCGAAGGCGTGGGAGGATGAGGGGTTTCTCAGGCCGTGGTGAGGATGCGCGTTTACAAGAAGGAGGGGGGCATGGCGCCGTGGCTGGCGCGACCCCTCAACCTCCCGTCCGCTACGCGGCCGGGCCCCTCCTTCTCCCACAAGGGGAGAAGGGAAATTTGCTGCCCCCACGCAAATGTTTGAAAGGCGTCGCTCTACCATCGGCTAGAGATGCATATTGCCGCCGAGGGCCTCGGCGTGGAGGGATTCCCGCTCCGTGCCGATGTCGGCATAGGGGGTCCATTGGGTGGGGATGCCGAACCAGACGTCCCAATGCTCGCTCATGGACGCGGCCTCATCCCAGGCGGCCAGGACCTTCAGCGGCAGAGGCCGCACCGGGGCGCGGTAGCCGGCCAGGGGAATGCTGGCCACGGGGGTTTCGGTGGCGATGGCCAGGGTCAGGGCCACCTGCTCGCGGCAGCGGCGGGCCTGACAGACCCCCATGCAGGCCCGGGTCAGGCGCTTGATCTGGTCCTGGTTGATCGGCCCGTCGGCGGCCAGGGTGGTGACATCCCGCTGGGCCAGCCTGTCGGAGGGCGGGCCCAGATAGGCGGGCTGGCGCACGGCGGTCAGGGCCTCGCGGGTGACCTCCTCGCACTGGCAGACGATCACCGAGGGATCGCCGGCGGCCAGGAGGGCGCGCATCCAGTCCATCTGATAGGCGTGGGCGTCAACGCCCGCCGGCACGGGGCGCTCGGCGAGCACTGGCGCCGGCGCCCGACCAAGAGACGCCAGGGCCGCGAGAGCCGCCGCTCGGCCGCTGGCTTCGGCGGCGGCGATATCGAGCCCCAGGCCCGCCGCGTCCCCGGCCACGAACACCTCGGGCTTGGAGGTGCGCACCCCGTCCGGGGTCTTGGGCACATGGCCGCCAAGGTCAGCGCGGACCTCCAGCTGCGCGCCCAGGACGTCGAGAAGCTCGATCGCGGGAACCAGCCCCACGGCGATGCAGACGGTGTCGCAGTCGATGACCTTGGCCTCGCCCGGCGCGCCGTGAACCGGGATTACCCGCACCCGCTCGACCCCGTCCAGGCCGCCCTCCGCCCTCTGGATCACCTGGCCGGTGAGGATCTCCACCCCGGCGGCACGGACCTGTTCCACCAGATCGGCGGGGCCCTGGGGCGCGGCGCGCACCTCCACCAGGGCCGCGACCTCAAGCCCCCGCTCCATAGCCATCAAAGCGGTGTTCAGGGCCAGGGCGTCAGAGCCCAGGATCACCAGCCGGCGGCCGGCGAAGGCGTCGTAGCGGGTCAGGAGCGCGTGGAGCCCAGCCGCCCCCATCACCCCGGGCTGGTCCCAGCCGGGGAAGGACAAGGCTAGGTCCCGGGCGCCCGCCGCCACGATCAGGCTCTGAAACCCGACCATCCAGGAGCGTTCCTCGTCCGCCAACCCGACCACGGGCTCCGGCAGGCTTTGCAGGCCATAGCCGTTGACGAAGGCGCCCCAAGCATAGGTCCCCAGGGCCAGTTCAACGCCCAGCTCGAAGGCTTCCTCCAGGGCGGGGGTGGCGGCGAAGATCTGCTCCAGCATCCGTTCCTTGGCCTGGACCGCGCCGGTCATGCGCTGGCCGTAGAACAGGGGCGCGTCCGTGCCCATCAGCCCGGCTGAGACCGGGTTTTCGTCCACCAGCAGCACCTTGGCCCCGCCCCGGGCGGCCTCGAGGGCGGCGGCGACGCCGGCGGGACCGGCGCCAATGACCACGATGTCGGCGCGGCTTTCCGGCGGCGGGAACTTGCCGTCGATGGCGTTGGGATCGCGGATGGGCGCGCTGGTCATTGTGGCCTTCCTCAGACGGCGTCCAGGGCCTGTGCGAGATCGGCGATCAGGTCGTCCGCATGCTCGATGCCCACCGAGACCCGCAGGGTTCCATCCCCCACCCCGACCTCGAGCCGCCGTTCGATCGGCACGTTATAGTGGGTGGTGGTGGCCGGATGGCAGATCAGGGTTTCCGACCCGCCCAGGCTCACCGCCAGACGCAGCACCTTCAGCCGGTCGAGCATGCGGAAGGCCTCGGCCTCGCCGCCCTTGATCTGGAACGAGAAGGTCGAGCCGAAACCGCGTCCCTGCCGGGCCATCACCGCCTGGGCGGCGGAGCCCTTCGGCGCGAAACCCAGATAGGTCACGGACGCGATCTTGGGATGGTCCCGCAGATAGGTCGCCACCTTCAGCGCGTTCTCGCCCGCCCGTTCCGTGCGCAGGTGCAGGGTCTCGAAGGAGCGCAGCAACAGCCACGAGGAATAGGGATCCAGATGCGAGCCGAAGAAGGTCCGCTGGGCCTTGAGCACGCCCACCAGGGCCTTGGCCCCGCTGACCCCGCCGGCCAGGAGGTCGCTGTGGCCGCCGCAGTACTTGGTCAGGGAGGTGATGCAAAGATCCGCCCCCAGGGCCAACGGTGTCTGCACGAAGGGGCCGAGGAAGGTGTTGTCCACGCTCACCAGAGGCCGGCGGCCGGTGCGCTGGCCGATCACGTCAGCCACCCGGGCGGCGGCGGCGATATCCACCACCGTCCCCGTAGGATTGGCGGGGGACTCCAGCATGATCAGGGCGATGGGCCCGGACGCCAGGGCCTGGTTGGCGGCGGCCTGGATGCTGGCTTCGCTCAGAGCGTCATCGACGCCGAACGGGGTCACGCCGAACTGGGGCATGAAGCCGTAGAGCATACCGTCGGTGCCGCCATAGGTGGGCTTGGTGTGCAGGATGGTCTCACCGGGCCGGGCGAAGCACAGCATCACCGCCGAGATCGCCGCCATGCCGCTGGAGAACACCGCCGCGTCCTCCCCCCGGTCCAGCACCGACAGCCGGCGCTCGACCATGTCCAGATTGGGGTGGTTCAGCCGCGAATAGATATAGGGCGAGCCCCCGGGCGCCTCGGCCCCGTCGAAGTAGGCCCTGTGCACATCCTTGGCGTGCTGGGCGCTTTCATAGACGAAGGTCGAGGTCAGGAACACCGGCGGCTTGGCCGCGCCGAAGGCCGTACGCGGATCGTAGCCGTGGCTGATAGTCAGGGTTTCCGGATGCAGGCTGGTGTCGAATTCCACCGACATGCTCACTCTCTTCCGATGTAGGCGCGCGCCGCATCGCAGTACCAATCGACGAACCGCAGGGCCAAGGCCTCGGCCTCGGGGGAATAGGGACCGGGCCTGTAGCCCGCCGCATTGACCCCGCGCTGATTGTTCTCGACCAGATCGCGGTCCTGCAGGTTGGTGGTGGTCCAAAGGTGGGTCAGGCGGCCCAGATCATAGTCCACCCCTTCCACCGCGTCCTTGTGCACCAGCCACTTGGCCACCACGAGGGTCTCGTTGGGGGCGATGGGCAGGGCGCTGAACATGAAGGCGTAGTCGCCGCAGGCGTGGGAGAAGGTGTGCGGCTCCAGGGACCAGCGCAGGGAGCCGATGTCCCCCTCGCCGATCTCGCACATCAGCTTGGAGACCGTCGGTTGGCCATCGTCGGTCATGGACACGCAGCCCTCGTTGAGGGCGAAGCGCATAGCCTGCCACCAGTCGCCCTCAACCGGCCCTACGCCCAGACCCAGAGCCTCCATGCGCGCGTTGAACCGTTGAAGGGTCGGATCCTCCCCATAGTCGAAATGGCCCGAGGCGCCGGTGGGGAAGCTCAAGGACAGCTCCGGATGGCTGCCGGGGCAGTGGTAGCACTCCCGCCCGTTCTCCATCACCAGCTTCCAGTTGCCCCGCTCGATCAGGGTGGCCTCATGGGCGACCTTGGCGTTGGCCAGGTTGTGCGGCGCCAGCAGGGGACCGAACTGGGCGCGGAAGTCGTCGATCGGCGGCGCCTCATCAGCCAGGCACACGAACAGCACGCCCTCGATCTC
>JARLIP010000265.1 GCA_031291685.1 Caulobacteraceae bacterium
CGATCACCACGCCCGCCTGGCTGGCGCGGTAGAGGGCGTCGATGATCACCGGGTCGACCAGACTGTTCAGCTTGGCCCAGATCGCCGCCGGCTTGCCGGCCTTGGCGTTCTCCGCTTCCTGGGCGATCAGCCGCAGCAGGTCCGCCTTGAGCGTCACCGGCGAGAACGACAGCTTCTCCAGCCGCTCGGGCATGGCGTAGCCGGTGATGAAGTTGAACAGTTTGCCGGAGTCGCGGCTGAGCGCCGGATCACAGGTGAACAGCGACAGGTCGGTATAGATCTTCGCCGTCTGCGGGTGGTAGTTGCCGGTACCGAAGTGGCAATAGGTCTTCAGGCTGTCGCCTTCGCGGCGGACCACGATCGAGAGTTTGGCGTGGGTTTTATATTCCACGAAGCCGAACACCACATGCACCCCGGCGCGTTCCAGATCCCGCGCCCATTTGAGGTTAGCCTCTTCGTCGAAGCGCGCCTTGATCTCCACTAGGGCGGTGACGTTCTTGCCGTTGTCCGCCGCCTCGATTAGGGCGGCGACGATCGGGCTGTCCTGTGAGGTGCGGTAAAGGGTCTGCTTGATCGCCAGCACGTTCGGGTCGCGCGCGGCCTGGCGAATGAACTGCACCACCACGTCGAAGCTCTCGAAGGGGTGGTGGACCAGGATGTCCTTTTCGCGGATGGCGGCGAAGCAGTCGCCCCCGTGGTCGCGGATCCGTTCGGGGAAGCGCGGTTCGAAGGACTTGAACTTAAGGTCGGGCCGGTCAGCGGGGATCAACTCGCCCAACTCCGCCAGGTCCAGCATGCCGTCGATCAGCACGATGTCTTCCGGGGCGGCCTTCAGGTTGGTGGCGATGAAGGTGCGCAGCTCCTCGGGCATGGTGGATTCCAGTTCCACCCGCACGACGGAGCCCAGGCGGCGCTGTTTCAGGCGCGCCTCGAATTCCCGCACCAGATCCTCGGCCTCTTCCTCGATTTCCACGTCGCTGTCGCGGATCAGGCGGAACACGCCGGTGGCGTCGACATCGCAGCCGGGGAACAGGGTGTGCAGGAACAGGACCAGCACCGCCTCCAGGGAGATGAACCGGCGCTGGGGCTTGCGGCCCCGGCCCTGGGAGGCGGTGGGCAGCTCCCAGAAGCGGCGCACCTGGGCGGGCACCGGCACCAGGGCGAACATGGCGCGGTTGTCCGACAGCCGCTTGAGCTTCAGCACCAGGGAGAAGGCGAGGTTGGGGATGAAGGGGAAGGGATGGGCCGGGTCGATGGCCAGCGGCGTCAGCACCGGGAACAACTGGCTTTGGAACATGTCCGCCAGCCAATCCCGCTCAAGCGCGGTGACCTCGCCGGAATCGATCAGGTTCAGGCCCTGTTCGCGCATTTCGCCGCGCAGTTCGCGCCAGCGCTTTTGCTGGGTGGCCATCAGCACCGCGGCGGCGTCATTGACCCGTTCGAGCTGTTCGGCCGGCGTCAGGCCGTCCTGGCTGAGCACGCGCACGCCTTCGCGGACTTGACCCTTCAGGCCGGCCACGCGCACCGAATAGAATTCATCGAGGTTGTTGGCCGAGATCGACAGGAACCGGACCCGCTCCAGCAGAGGGTGCCTGGGGTTTTCGCTCTCTTCGATGACCCGCTGGTTGAAGGCCAGCCAGGAGAGTTCGCGGTTGAAGAAGCGCTCTGGCGAGGCCAGGAGCTTTTCGTCCAACGCTGGGCTGGAGGGCACGGCCGCGAGCACTTCGGGGATGGCTGCGGCGATCGCTGTGTCGGTCATCTCGGCTCACCCTTCAAGGTCATCGGTTGTCGCCTAGGCCGAAAGCACCCGCAAGGGCTCACTCAAACCGCCCGTGGGTTTCGCCGTCTTTTTCAAGAATCTGTCGCGCAAGGGCGCGGGAGATCGCCTTTCCCTCGGCGTCGGCCTGCTCGTCCATCCGGTCCACCAAGTCTCGGGCATAGGGCACCGACCGTTCGATCCGCCTTAGCAGATAGGGGATCAGATCCTCGCCTGGACGAATATTCCGTTCACGGAAGAATTTTTGCAGAACCCCTTCCAGGATCAGATCGTCCGGCTCCAGAAGTTCCGCGACCTGCATGGCGTTGAGGCGCGAGCGCAGGTCCGGCAGCTCCGCGGACCAGGTGGAGGGCAGGGCGCGGGCGGTGAGCAGCAGGCCCGGGCCCTCGGCCGCCGCACGGTTGATCAGATGGAACAGGGCTTCGTCCGGGGCGCCGCGATCGGCGTCCTCGATCACCACGGGATGGCCGGTCAGGGCGTCCATCGAGGTCAGGACCTCTTCGCCGCCGCCCACAAGGACGGTGGCGCCGGTGCGCTCGGCCCAGGCCCGGGCAAGATGGCTCTTTCCCGATCCCGCGGGGCCGACCAGGGCCAGACATCCTGCGTGCCAATGCGGCCAGGCGTCCAGGGCCTGGATCGCCGGGGCATTGCTCGGTGAGACGATGAAATCCTCTCGCCGAAAGGAGGTCGGCCGCCCGAATTCTAATCTAAGCTGGCGACCCACGCGACTTGTCCGATGCAGGCGTTCACGGATCAAACATAGCCAAGTCAGGGGGCTGCGTCGACCTTGGCCGGCGTTCTGTTCACAGTGATCCCCGGTTTGCCCGTCGAATCGGGGATAAACATGGCGTCGGGCGATGGTCTGGCGACGTTCGAGGCCACACAAAGGAGCGATGATCGTGCCCAGCTGGGATCCGGACATCTACGAACGCTACAAGACCTATCGCGACCGTCCGGCCCTGGACCTGCTGCTGCAGATCCCCTCCGATCTCGGCCCAAAGCAGATCTGGGACCTGGGGTGCGGAACCGGGGAACACGCCGCCCTGCTGGCGGCACGCCATCCCGAGGCGAAGGCCCACGGTCTCGACTCCAGTCCCGACATGCTGGCCGCCGCCCGGCGCCGGGCGGCCAGGGTCGAATGGATACAGGGGGATATCAGCGTCTTCGCCCCCGATATCGCCCCGGACCTGATCTACACCAACGCCGCCCTGCAATGGTTGCCTGACCACCAGACCCTGTTCCCGCGCCTGGCCGCCTCCCTGGCGCAGGGCGGGGTGCTGGCCTGCCAGATGCCCCAGTCCTTCGATCAGCCCTGGCACCGCGCCCTGCGCGACCTGGCCGCCGAGGGGCCGTGGCGGAGCCGGCTGGAGGGGATCAGGGGCGTCAGACCCGTGGCCGATCCGTCGCAATACTATGACTGGCTGAGCGGCCTGTGCGCCGAGATCGACATCTGGAGCACCACCTATCTCCATGTTCTGGAAGGGGATGATCCGGTTGTGGACTGGATGCGCGGCACGGGCCTGCGTCCCTATCTGGACGCCCTGCCAGACTCGGTGGAGCGGGAGGCGTTCCTGGAGGCCTATCGCCAGACCATCGCGGCGGCGGTTCCGACCCGGGCGGATGGGGTGACCCTGTTTCCCTTTCCGCGGCTGTTCATCATCGCCCGGCGCTGAGGCTTTCCAGGGCTTCCAATTCGTCCCGGCTGGCGCGGTGGCGCAGGTCCGTGACCGGGCGGGTGATCTTGGACAGGGCCAGGCGCATGGCCTCGGCGCCGGCCTCCACCGCCGGGTCGTAGGCCTCCCAGTCGCGAATTTCGACGTCGTCCATCTTGGGCAGGATCAAGAGGTCCGTGGCCTCGCGGCTGGCGATGATCTCCCGGCCGGTGGAGATGGTGGCCGCCCGCAGCAGCAGGGAGACGATCGGCGGGCCCTTGCGCCATTGACCGGAGAAGATCCAGCGCCAGACCGAGCTGGGCCGGGCGGCCTGGTCGGCGGTGATGTTGCGGCCCCGGGTCACATCGACCCCGACGATGGGGCCCAGGTGCATGCCGCGCATGATGTCGGTGGGAAAATTCTTCATCACGGCGCCGTCCACCAGCACGTTGTTGTCCTGGGTCACCGGAGGCAGCAGGCCGGGAATGGCGATGCTGGCGCGCAGGGCCTGGCGCAGCAGGCCCCGGCGGTGGAGCTGATAGGAGCCCGAGGTCAGGTTCGAGGAGACGCAGAAGAACGGCAGCCACAGGTCCGAGATCAGTTGTTCGCCAAAATGCTCCAATAGGCGGAGGCGCACCTGTTCGCCCAGGGTCATGGCCAGGAGGGGGATGGCGATATCGCTGACGGGGTTGGACTCGACGAAGGCCTTGCGAATGCGCCAGTCGATTTCGTCCCCATCCCATTCCATGGCCAGGGCGGCGGCGATCACCGCCCCCATGGAGACGCCGCCGACGAAGTCCACCGGCACGCCGGCCTTGCGCAATTCGCGGATGGCCCCGATGTGGGCGTAGGCCCGGGCGCCGCCACCGGACAGGACCAGGCCCACCGAGCGGCTGGTCAGGACCCGGGCGATGCGCCGCAGGTGGTCAGGCTCACCCATGCGAACGTGGAACAGGCGGGCTGAGCGGACCGCGTCGATCCAGTCTTCTGACCCCGATGGGCGTACCCGTCCCGCCGGCTGGATCAGGATCAGGTCCAGGAGTTGCTGGCGGTCGAGGCCGGGGGAGACGAACACGTCGAGGATGGGCGGCGGCGGCTCGTCCCCGGCGGCCACGCGGAACAGACGGTCCACCTGGCGGCCGACGATCTGCTTCCAGGCGATCTGATCGGACTCGGCGGCGTAGAGCACAAAATCGTGATGACCCTCGACATTGGAGAACCATTCCGTCGGCGCGTGCTGGGCCTCCTCGCCGGCGGTGGCGACGCCATAGCCCATCTCGGTCATGTCGGCGGCGATCTGCTCGACCAACTCTCGCACCCTGACCTTGCCGCTGACCCCGACGAAGCCGAACACGCTGGGCTCGCCTATGGAGGCGCGGCTGGCGGTCTGGCGGGCCCGCAGGATCATCAGGCGGGCCAGTTCGATCATCACGGCCGGGTCACGCTCGGCGGCCTCGAAGAACACCTTGCGCGGCATGCACAGGATTTCGCTGTCCCGCAGGGCGACCACGGTGGCGGAATGGTCGGAGCCCGCGATCATGGCCATCTCGCCGGCGGGCTCCCCCGGGCGGATCACCCCCAGGAAGTGGGCCTCATGCCCTTCTTCGTGGCGAAAGGCGGCCAGACGGCCGGCGCGGACGAAATAGAGTTGGTCAGCCGGCTCACCCGCTTCGCACAGGGCCGCGCCGCCGGGCAGGGAGAACCAGCTGATGTCGGAGGCGTGAGCGCCGTCGGTGAACAGCCGCGCCAGGGCCGAGTCGGCGACGGAGGTGGGTAGCCTGACCATCTAGAACGCCGCGCCCCCGGCCGGGAGAGCCGTCACCGCGCGGCTGGCTCCGGCCACAGGGTCCTGGCCGCCAGGGCGCCCACGGCGAAATAGCCATTGAGTTCCGACCGCAGGTTCTCCTCGCTGACCCCGCCGTCCAGCAGGAAGTAACGGGAGGCGCGGATCATGCCGTCGGATTCGGCCATGAACTTGCCCAGGGCGTAGTCGTGGTTCAACTGGTCCACCAGCACCGCCCGGTTGGGCTTCTGGCTGGCGTCGTAGCTGATCACCCCCTCCAGCCCGTGGCAGACGGGCGGGGTCGCGTCCACGGCCGGATCGCAGCCCTTGGCGTAGAGACCGACATTCAGCCCGTCCCGGGTCCGGGCGGTGATCGCCGGGCGGCCGTTGAAATCGCCGGTCTTGATGTCGGTGGAGCCCAGGCTCTGGAGCACCCGGGTCATCACGGTGGCGTCCCACTGCCGCACCAGGGGCGCATCGGCCTTGGCGCTGGTGACGGCGAGACCCGAAATCACCAGGGCGAGAATCATGCGGTTCATCAGGGGTATCCTCCGTTCACTGGGGCGAAAGTCGCAGACCGCCCGCGCCGGGGCAAGGGAAGCGCGGGGTGTGGGCTTGCGGCGCTGGCCTCGCGGATGAATATGGCGATCTTTCGTCGATCCCCACGGACGCCGCCTCGCTGATGCCGATCACCCCCGCCGCCGACACACCGATCCTCGCGGAAGCGGCGAATCGGGAGATTGATCGGCCTCAATCCCGTCACCCCTCCGGTGTGATCCAAGCGGTTGTCATATTCACCCAAGTCCCCCAGGCGCGCCTCGGCGTTTTGCGGGTTTAAGGCCGGACAAGGAGTCCTCCATGCCCAATCCCATCAGTGATCCCCTGGTCGAGAACGTCATCAGCGAGGACATCACCGACGCCCCGGTGCGGCTGGAGGCGACCCTGGAAGGGGTGGCCACGGTGACCATCGATCGGCCCCACCGGCGCAACGCCTTTGACGCCCCGACCATCGCCGCCTTGACCGAGGTGTTCGAAACCCTGCATGGGGCCGAGGGGGTTCGCGTGGTGTTCCTGCGCGGAGAGGGCGGCCATTTCAGTGCCGGCGCCGATCTCGACTGGATGCGGATGGCCGCGGACTGGTCCGAGGACGACAACCGCGACGACGCCATGGGCCTGGCCAAGATGCTCAAGGCCCTGGATGACATTCCGGCCCTGACCGTGGCCCTGGTCGAGGGCTCGGCCTTTGGCGGCGGGGCGGGCCTTGTCGCGGCCTGCGATATCGCCGTGGCCACGGCCGACAGCCGGTTCGCCTTTTCCGAGGTCAAGCTTGGCCTGACCCCGGCGACCATCAGTCCCTATGTGGTGCGCGCCATCGGTCCCCGGGCAGCCACCGGCCTGTTCGCCACGGCGCGGGTGTTTGGCGCCGAACACGCCCTGGCCATCGGCCTGATCGAGGAGGTGGCCGCCGACGCCCCCGGCATCGAAGCCATCAAGACCCGGATCGCCGGGGAGATCATGGCCTGCGCCCCCGGCGCCATTGGCGACGCCAAGCAATTGGTCAAGGATGTCGCCGGCAAGGCCATTGATCACGCTCTGATGGAAGAGACCGCCCGCCGCATCGCCCGGGCCCGGGTCGGCGCCGAGGGCAAGGAAGGGGTCGCCGCCTTCCTGGAAAAGCGCAAGCCCGCCTGGGCCGCGGAATAGGTTTCGGGATTTCATGGCGCTGCACCTGATCAAGCTCTGCGTCGGCGTGGAAAGCCTGGACGACCTGCGCGCCTGGCGGACGGAGCGGGCGAAAGGGGGGCATCCCCCGATCGTCCACACCCGCCAGACCCCGAAGCGCGCCGCCGAGATCCTGGATGGCGGCTCGCTTTATTGGGTGATCAAGGGCAGCGTCCTGGTGCGCCAACGGATTCTGAAGATCGAGACCCTCGAAACGGGCGGGCGGAGTCGGTGCGAGATCCTGCTGGACGAGGATCTGATCCAGACCGCGCCCCAACCCCGCCGGCCTTTCCAGGGTTGGCGCTATTTCGAGGCCAAGGATGTCCCGCCGGACCTGGGCGGCGAGGGCGGGGCGGAGGCCATGCCCCAGGAACTGGCGCGTCAGCTGCGCGAACTCGGGGCTTGGTAGGCCCACAGGGTGAACAAGCCGCGACGATCCGGCGCGGGGTAACAATGCGATCCGTCCCCAGCTTGCGACCACGCGCGCATTGACGGGAGCCGCCGACGCGGTGTCTGGTTAACGAATCTTAACGTTTTCTAGCGCGGGAGAATCTCCACGTGGCCCAAGCACGGGTGATCGTCCTCGGTAACGAGAAGGGTGGGGCGGGCAAGTCGACCATCGCCATCCACGTGGTCGCCGCGCTGCTCTACAGCGGGGCCAAGGTGTCGGTGATCGACCTGGACCTGCGCCAGCAGTCCATGGGGCACTTCCTGGCCAGCCGCCGCGCCTGGTCGGATTCCGCGGGCGCCAACCTGCCCATGCCCACCGAGTTCAAGCTGGCGCCCGATACTGTGCGTCTGGCCGCCGCCGAGCCCGCGGAAGGCTTGGCGAGGCTTGAGGAGGCCATGGCGGGGGCTCTGGCCAGCAGCGACTATCTGATCATCGACACCCCCGGTGGGGACACGCCCCTGTCCCGGTCGGCCCATGGTCAGGCGGACATGATCGTCACACCGATGAACGACAGCTTCGTCGACTTTGACCTCCTCGGTCGGATCGATCCCATCACCCTGGAATTGAAGCAGCCCAGCATCTATTCCGAGACCGTATGGGAATCGCGCAAGATCAAGGCCGCCACTCGGGGCTCGACCATCGACTGGATCGTTCTGCGCAACCGCCTTGCCACCACCGAGGCGCGGAACCGCAAGCGGCTGGAAGAGCGGATGTCCGCCCTGGCCCGCCGGGTCGGGTTCCGCATGGGTCCGGGTCTGCGCGATCGGGTGATCTATCGCGAGCTTTTCCCCTTCGGCCTGACGGTGGCGGATCTGTCGCCCACCGTGCGCCCCGTGCCGGTGGCCTTGAGCCATGTGGCCGCGCGACAGGAACTGCGGGCGATCATCCAGGCCCTCGGTCTTTCGGCGGACGTGGCCGAGTTGGAGCTCGCCGCCTCCTGAGGCCTGGGGCGTGAGCTATCTCATCGTCGGCGGCCTGATCGTTCTGCTGCTCTATTCCGCGGCGGGGCGACGGGCGTTGAGGCGCTACGCCCATTGGCGGGCGGCCACGGCGATCGCGGCGGTGGGAGTCTTCGCCGCCGCGGGATTCGTGGGGCTGCGGGGCGGCCTGATTGAGGCGCTGCTCCTGGCGGTGGTGGGCGCCGCCTTGACCGGCTCGGCCCGCTGGCCGCGGCCGGCGCCAGCGGTCACCATGCCCGAGGCCATGAGCGCCGCCCAGGCCCGGGCTATTCTGGGGGTGGGTGACGACGCGGACGCTGACGAGATCCGCGCGGCCTATTCACGCCTGATGCAGAGAGTTCACCCAGACAAGGGCGGCGCCCCGGGGCTGGCCGTTCAGCTCAACCTGGCCCGGGACCGCCTTCTGAAGGGGTAGAGACCCCTAGCTTTCCGGCGGCATGGCCACGCAGGCCTGACGGTGGGCCTTCAGGGTGTGGCAGGCGTCCTTGGCCGAGGCGCTGGTGAAACCGGTGAAGCGGACGCTGTAGTTGCCCTTGGAGATCTCGCTCACCGAGCCGCTGGTCCCGTCGAAGGCGTTGGCGTAGCGCTTGGCCACATTGGCCAATTGGGCGTCGGCCTGAGACTTGAGCTTGTAGGCGCCAACCTGGACCCGCCAATCTCCGTGACGAGCGCCTTCGCGGCGCCCGCCGGCGCTGTCGGCCTTGACCCGGATCAACTGGGCCGGAGCAGGGGCGGACGCGGCGCGGGGCTGGGAGACCTGGGTGGCGGCCTTGCGACCGGCGTTGTCGGCGGCCCGCAGGCTGGCGACCTCGCTGTCGCTCAGGACGATCTTGATGCCGGGCTGTTCGCCGGAGCCTTGCTCGGTGGCGCCGCGGGTGATGGCGCCGGTGGGGGCGTCCTCGAACAGGTTCTGGGCCACGGTGATCCGCTCGCCCATGGCCCTGCGGCGCAGGACCAGGAAGCCGGTGTCCAGGAGGTCCTCCACATGGGCGTCGCGGCCGGCGGAGGTGTTGCCGCCCAGGACCACGGCGATCAGGCGATGGTTGTCGCGCACGGCCGAGGCCGACAGGTTGAAGCCCGAGGCGTTGATGAAGCCGGTCTTCAATCCGTCCACGCCCTGCATCTTATCCAGCAAACCATTGTGGTTGGTCATGGTCTGGCCGTGGAAGGTGAAGGATTTCAGGCTGAAATAGCTGTAGTACTGCGGATAGTCGCGCATCACCGAGCGCGACAGGATGGCGATGTCCCGGGCGCTGGAGACCTGACGGGCGTCAGGCAGGCCGCAGGCGTTCACATAGCGCGTATTGTTCATGCCCAATTCCTGGGCGCGCAGGGTCATAAGGGCGGTGAAGCGCGCTTCGCTGCCGCCGATCTTTTCGGCCAGGGCCACGGCCATGTCATTGGCCGACTTCACGGCGATGGCCCGCATGGCTTCGTCCACCGTCACGGTGGATCCCGGACGAACGCCGAGCTTGCTGGGCGCCATGCTTGCGGCGTGGGCCGAGACGGGCACCTGATCGTCGAGCTTCAGCCGGCCGGTAGAGAGGGCCTCGAACGCCAGGTAAAGGGTCATGATCTTGGTGATCGAGGCGGGATAGCGCTGGGCGTCCGCATTCTTGGCGTAGAGGACTTCGCCATTGCCGGCGTCCAGCACTATGGCGGCGTATTTCGACTCAGTCGTCGCCCAATGGGCGGCGGCGAAGGCCGGGGCGGCGGGAGCCGCCATTCCGCCAGCGAGGGCCAGAAAGCCAAGGCCGACAACGGAAAACAAGCGACGGGCGGGCTTTAACATACGCGATGCTCGACCATGACCGGCGACCCTGAGCCGCCCTGAGATAAGCTTAACATGCTCCTACCCGTCTTTACCGTTGGTAAACAACTGCCATGACGCCGGAGCGCATCACAAACCTACACCCTGCCCACGGCTTCGCCTAACAAGCGATTGTGCACTGCACAAAACGATTGACGCGCCGCAACATTCGGCGCATATTTTCACCGTCGCGGGCAACCCCTTCCTTCAAGCCGCCTGACAGGAGATTTCGATATGGCCACCGGCGCCGAGACCCTCAAGAACACGGCGGAAAAGTACACCGCCGCCAGCAGCCAAGCCTTTAAGGACGCGGTCGATAAGTCCCTGACCGCCCTCAACGAAGCCAACGCCACCTCCAAGCACAATCTGGAAGCCGTGGTCGCTTCCGTCACCGCCGCCACCAAGGGCGCCGAAACCCTGGGCTCGCAGGCGATCGCCTATTCGAAGAAGACCCTCGAAGACAACGTCGCCGCCGCCAAGTCCCTGACCAGCGCGCGCAGCGTGCAGGAAGCCGTCGAGCTGCAGACCGCCTGGGCCAAGTCCGCCCTGGAAGGCTATCTCGCCGAGCTGAACAAGGCCTCGGAAACCGTCGCCGCCTCGGTGAAGGAATCCCTGACCCCCCTGAACGCCCGCGTCACCGCCGCGGTCGAAAAGTTCCAAGCGGCTCGCTAAACCGCTGCCGCTCCTGATGGGGCGTTCGATGATCGAAGGGGCCTGAGGCGATTCGTCTCGGGCCCCTTTTTGTTCCGAACGGATCCAGTGGCGGGGCTAAGCTTGGCCCATGGTCGCTGATCTGACGGGGCCGGGTAGGGCGCCAAATCCGATTCCCTGACGTCTGGGTGCGCGCGGCGCCCTCCCAAGGCGATCCGCCGGGCGCCATGGAGGTGCGACTCAATGTCTGGCCGGGCGGGGAGGATCGTCTGCTCGCGCGGGTTCATCCTCACGGCGCCAAGGTGGTTTGGGTGGGCGCCTGAGCCTTTAGCAAGCGCAAACTCGCTCGCAATCGCGGCATATTCGTCACCGCGACGAAATCCGCCCTTTCAAACGGCGTGGGTTTCCATATCTAATCCCTATGATGGTCCAACGCGTCGCCCCCAAGGAGAG
>JARLIP010000266.1 GCA_031291685.1 Caulobacteraceae bacterium
ACGCCAAGCCGTTCCTGAGCAAGTTCGGCACGGTGCTGGGCATGGCCTTCGCCGGGTTCGACATGTGGACCACCACCCTGCTGGGGGGCTTCTCCTTCTTCGGCACCCTCAAGCACGAGAAGACCGACGCGGCCTCCACCGGCCTGGCCAAGGACTACGAGCCCATCGTCTATCCCAAGCCCGATGGGGTGATCAGCTTCGACAAGCTGTCTTCGGTGTTCCTGTCGGCCACCAACCACGAGGAAGACCAGCCGGCGCACCTGAAGCTGAAGGATCCGACCGTGCCGATCGCGGTCAACCTGCCCAAATATGGGGAACCGGCGCGGCTCTACTGTCCGGCGGGGGTCTATGAGGTGCTTTATGACGAGGCCGGGGCAAATCCCAAGTTCCAGATCAACGCCCAGAACTGCGTTCACTGTAAGACCTGCGACATCAAGGATCCGTCGCAGAACATCACCTGGACCACGCCTGAAGGCGGCGGCGGGCCCAACTATCCGAACATGTGACGAGTTCGTAACCCCTTAGGGCGCATGCCGCCTTGAAGACGCCGTCGAAAGGACCGACTTACTATCCATGTCCAAGGTCCGCCTGTTTCTGTCCGCGTCTTTGTTGTCCGCGCTCGCCCTGTCTCTCGGCGCCTGCTCGACCGTTTCCGGTTCGGGGAGCGCGCCAGGGGCGCAGGCCGTGGGGTTGAGGCCCGCCCAGGCCGTCGGCGCCAAGCCGCCCGCCGACGACGACGCCTCGCTCTATGGCCTGTTCCTGGCGGGGCAGGCCGCGATGGATGACGGCAAGACCGAGCTGGCCGCCGACTTCTTCGAGCGGGCGTCCAAGCGCGAACCCGGGGCCATTTTCCTGAAGGAGCGGGCCTTCACCGCCGCCCTGGTGGCCGGTGATGTTCACCGCGCCGCCACCCTTGCGCCCGGAGCGGACGAAGGCTCCCTGTCGTCCCAGAGCCTGGGCCGGCTGGCCCGCGCCGCCGACGCCCTGGCCGATGGCCGGGGCCGGGAGTCTGAGGCGGCCCTGGCGGGATTGACCCTGAGCCAGCCCCATCGCACCGCCGGCCTGTTGCTGGCGCCCTGGACGGCCGCCGCCGCCGGGGACTGGAAGGTGGCCCTGACTCTGCCCGAGGCCAAGGGGGACCGGTTGGTGGAACAGCTGTCCCGCCTGACCCAGGCCCAGCTGCTGGAGCGGGCCAAGCGCTATGACGAGGCCGATGCGGCCTTCCGCGCCCTGATGGTGGACGGTGACGGCCTGGGCGTCGCCACCTCGGCCTATGCCGAGTTCTTGCTGCGGCGAGGGCGCAAGGCCGACGCCCTGGCCCAGTGCGACGCCTCGCTCAAGGGCGACCCCAACAACCGCACCATTCGCCTGATCCGTGACCACGCCCTGGCCAACGCCCCGCCGCCGCCCATGCCGACCCTCGCCCAAGGGGCGGCCCAGTCCATGCTGGCCCCGGCGGCGATCTTCCTGGCGGAGAAGCAGCCGGAATTGGGGCTGGCCTATCTGAGGCTGTCCCTGCGCCTGGATCCGGCCCGAGACGAGGCCTGGATGCTGGTCGGCGACACCATGGCCTCCCTGGGGGACGCGGGTACGGCCCGCGATTCCTATCGCCATGTGGCGACCGGTTCGCCGGACTTCGTGGCGGCGCGGGCGCGGCTGATCCAGACCTATGATCAGCCCGCGGACGCCCCCACGGTGCTGGCCCTGGCCCAGGATACGGTCAAGGCGGCCCCGGACGATGATGACGCCCTGGCCCTGCTGGCGGACGCCCTGCGCGCCTCCGAGCGCTATGACGAATCCGCCAAGGTGATGGACACCCTGATGGCGCACCTTGGGGACAAGGCCAGCTGGCAGGCCTACTACATGCGCGGCATCGCCCTGGACCGCTCCGGCCACTGGCCCGAAGCCGAGCGCGACTTCCGCAAGGCCCTGGCCATCAAGCCCGACGAGTCCGAGGTGCTGAACTATCTCGGCTTTTCGTGGATCGACCGTGGGGTGAAGCTTGAGGAAGCCAAGGCCATGGTGGAGAAGGCGGTTTCGGCCAAGCCGGATTCCGGGGCCATGGTCGATTCCCTTGGCTGGGCCTATTATCGCCTGGGCGATTTCAGCCAGGCCGTCGAACAATTGGAACGGGCCGCCGAGTTGGAGCCCGCCGATCCGGAGATCAACAACCATCTGGGTGACGCCTATTGGAAAGTCGGTCGCCGAATTGAGGCGCGCTTCCAGTGGGAGCAGGTCCTGGGCCTGTCGCCGGAGGCCAAGCTCAAGGCCGAGGTGGAGAACAAGCTGAAGAACGGCCTGGGCGCCGACGGGCGGCCCGCCCTGCCGTCTCCGGTCGTCGCCACGCGCTGATCCATTCCGTCGAGTTCGAAGATCAATCCATGACGTCCCACGCCTTCGCACCGGCCAAGGTCAACCTGTTCCTGCATGTCGGCGCCGTGCAGCCCGACGGCTTCCATCCCCTGTCGAGCCTGATGGTGTTCGCCGATGTGGGGGATCAGGTCGCCCTGGAGCCCGCCGCCGCCCTGTCCCTGCGCATCGACGGGCCCTTTGGAGAGGGCCTGAGCGCGGCGGAGGACAATCTGGTGCTGCGCGCGGTGCGGGCCCTGTTCGCGGCGGCTGGCCGCGCGCCTGAGCCTGTGGGCCTGATCCTGACCAAGGCCCTGCCGATCGCGGCGGGGCTGGGGGGCGGGTCCAGCGACGCCGGCGCCGCCCTGCGTCTGGTGCGGGATCACTACGCCTTGCCGGTGGACGATGCCGGCCTGGAGGCTATCGCCTCGAGCCTGGGCGCCGACGGGGCGGCCTGTTTTCGCGCCCGTTCCGTGATCGCCGAGGGCCGGGGAGAGCTTCTGACCCCCGCGCCCGGGATGCCCGCTCTGGACGCGGTGCTGGTCAATCCTCGGGTGGCCTCGCCCACGGGACCGGTCTATCGCGCCTATGACGAGGTGGGCGCTCCGGGGGGCTCGGAGCGTCCGAACCTGCCCGAGGCCTTCGAGGACGCCACCGAGGTCGCCGCCTTCCTGGCCCTGTGCCGCAATGATTTGGAGCCTCCGGCCGTGGCCCTGGCGCCGGCCATAGGTGATGTGCTTGAGACCCTGTGGGGCGAGCCGGAGACACTGCTGGCCCGGGTCTCGGGATCTGGCGCCACCTGCTTCGCCCTCTGCGCCGGCGACATCGAGGCCGAGGGCTTGGCCGAGCGCCTGGAGGCCATGCGCCCCGACTGGTGGGTGCGGCGCTGCCGGCTGGGCGGGTAGATTTTCAGACACAAAAAGGCGAGGGAACCTTTCGGAACCCTCGCCCTTGATGCGTATCGCGGTGAAGGCCCGTCCCGAAGGACGGACCCTGGTCCTGGCCCTTAGGCCTGAACCGTTTCGCCGTGCAGATTGATGTCCAGGCCTTCTTCTTCGACCTCTTCGCTCACCCGGATGCCGATGGTGTATTTCAGCACCGCCAGGATCAGGAAGGTGACCACGCCGCTGTAGATGAAGGTGGCGCCGACGTCCTCGAACTGAAGAACCATCTGGTGGGGGTTGTGGTCGTAGATCCAGCCATGGGCCGCCGAGTTGATCGCGTTCTTGGCGAAGACGCCGGTCAGGATGGCGCCCAGGGCCCCGCCCACACCGTGCACGCCCCAGCAGTCGAGGGCGTCGTCGTAGCCGAACAGCTTCTTCATGTGGACGGCGGACAGATAGCAGACCGCGCCGGCGATCAGGCCGATCGCCAGGGCGCCGCCGGTGTCGACGAAGCCCGAAGCCGGGGTGATGGCCACGAGGCCGGCGACGGCGCCGGAGATCATGCCCAGGACCGAGGGCTTCTTGGCGACGATCCACTCGATCAGCATCCAGGTCATGGCGGCGGCGGCGGTGGCGACCTGGGTCGCGACAGCGGCCATGCCGGCCTGGAAGCCCGAGGTGACGGCGGAGCCGGCGTTGAAGCCGAACCAGCCGACCCACAGCAGGGAGGCGCCGATGACGCTGTAGGCGAGGTTGTGTGGCGCCATGTGCTCGTTGCCGAGACCCTTGCGCTTGCCCAGCATCAGGGCGGCCACGAGGCCGGCGGTGCCGGCGTTCAGGTGCACGACGCTACCGCCGGCGAAGTCCAGGGCGCCCGCGGCGCCCAGCCAGCCGCCGCCCCAGACCCAGTGGGCGATGGGGCAATAGACCAGGATCAGCCAAGCGGCCATGAACAGCAGGAAGGCGGAATACTTCATCCGGTCGGCCAGCGCGCCGGCGATCAGGGCCGGGGTGATGATCGCGAAGGTCATCTGGAAGAAC
>JARLIP010000267.1 GCA_031291685.1 Caulobacteraceae bacterium
GATTTCGGCTTCCCCATGGGCCCCTTCGCCATGAGCGATCTGGCCGGCCTCGACATCGGCTGGGTGAAGGAGAAGTCCAAGGGCGAGACCATCCGCGACGTGCTGTGCGAAATGGACCGCCGCGGCCAGAAGACCGGCGCGGGCTATTACGACTATGACGAAAGCCGCAACGCCAAGCCCTCGCCAGTGACCGAGAAGATCATCCAGGACTTCATCGCCAAATCGGGCGCCAATCCCCGCCAGATCTCCGACGAGGAGATCCTGGAGCGGACCATCTATCCGATGATCAACGAAGGGGCCAAGATCCTCGAAGAGGGCAAGGCCATCCGCGCCTCGGACATCGATGTGGTCTGGCAGAACGGTTATGGCTGGCCGGTCTATCGGGGCGGCCCGATGTTCTACGCCGATCAGATCGGCCTGGATAAGGTCCTGGCCAAGCTGAAGGATTTCCAGGCCAAGATGGGCGACGACTTCAAGCCCGCCGCCCTGCTGGAAAAGCTGGTCGCCGAGGGCAAGCGCTTCCAGGACCTCAAGGCCTAGACCGCTATGGGCTCGTCGATCCAGGCCCGCGGGGTCGGCGAGCCCACACAACCCAATAAACGAGAGGAACACACCATGAGCCGTGAAGCCGTCATCGTCTCCACCGCCCGCACCCCCATCGGCAAGGCCTATCGGGGCGCCTTCAACAACACCAGCGGCCCGGAACTGGGCGGCCACGCCATCGCCGAGGCGGTCAAGCGCGCGGGCGTCGATCCTGGCGAGATCGACGACGTGGTCATGGGCTGCGCCCTGCAACAGGGGACCACGGGCGCCAATATCGCCCGCACCGCCGCCCTGCGCGCCGGCCTGCCCCACTCGGTCTCGGGCATGACCATGGACCGTCAGTGTTCGTCGGGCCTGATGGCCATCGCCACCGCCGCCAAATACATCATCAACGACGGCGCCACGGTGGCGATCGGGTCAGGCATCGAATCCATCTCCCTGGTGCAGAACGACAAGATCAATCGCTACCGGGCCGGCGACGCCTGGCTGCGCGATCATGTGCCTGAACTGCAAACCTCGATGATCGAGACCGCCGAGATCGTAGCCGAGCGCTATGGGATCAGCCGCGAGGCCCAGGACGACTACGCCCTGCAATCCCAGCAACGCACCGCCCAGGCCCAGGCCGAGGGCCGCTACGACGCCGAGATCGCCCCGATCACCACCATCATGCAGGTGACCAACCGCGAAACCGGCGAGGTCAGCGAGAAGGAAATCACCCTCAAGCTGGACGAAGGCAACCGCGCCTCCACCACCCTGGCCGACCTGCGGAAGCTGTCCCCGGTGTTCAAGGACGGCCGGGTGGTCAAGCAGGGCAAGTTCGTCACCGCGGGCAACGCCTCGCAGCTGTCCGACGGCGCCGCCGCCGTGGTGCTGATGGAGGCCAAGGAAGCCGAACGCCGCGGCCTCACCCCCCTGGGCGCCTATCGCGGCATGGCCGTGGCCGGCTGCAACCCCGAGGAAATGGGCATCGGCCCGGTCTTCGCCATTCCCAAGCTCCTGCAACGCAACGGCCTGACCATCGACGACATCGACCTATGGGAGCTGAACGAGGCCTTCGCCAGCCAGCTGCTCTATTGCCGCAACACCCTGGGCATCCCCAATGAGAAGCTGAACGTCTCCGGCGGGGCCATCTCCATCGGTCACCCCTACGGCATGACCGGCGCGCGCTGCACCGGCCATCTGATGCACGAAGGCAAGCGCCGCGGCGCCAAGTACGGCGTCGTGACCATGTGCGTCGGCGGCGGCATGGGCGCCGCGGGCCTGTTCGAGATCTTCTGATAAAAGCGGCGGCCGGAAACGCCCGCCCCACCTAGAGCGCGTTCCGAAAAGTGGGAACCGGTTTTCGGACGAAACGCGCTCTAACTTTTTGAGTTTAGGCTTCGATGTCCTCGGGCATGGAGGCCGTGGCCGCGGCGACCACCGACACCCCCAGCGTCTCCATGATGTTCAACATGGTCTTCAGCTCGGGGTTCGCGTCCTCGCTGAACAGGCGGTACATGTGGGCCCTGGAAATCCCCACATCCTTCGCCAGTCGCGAGATGCCGTAGCGCTGCGCCAGCGGCCAGAGCGCGCCAGCGATCATCCCCGCCTTGCGATAGCGCAGACCCCGGTTGATTTCGCCGAGGCGCTCCGGCGTCAGGCCGAAATCCGTCGTCTGTGTCTGAGCACTCACGTTCCGCACCAGCTCCCGCCGCCAAACACCCCTGTAGGGCCTGGCGGGCAAACTCACCCAAAGCAAACAGCCCCCGGCGCCCCAAGTTCAGCATGAGGCTTGACCGCGCCAGGCGCAGCAATAAAACAGTCCGCCGTGTTAACCCGGCGTAACACCACGGCCATGCCGACGGGTTGAACGGTCTCACGGTAGAGAAAATCGCCGTGACCAGCCCCTCTGTTCAGAGCAGCGCCGCCCCCGGATCTTAATTGACACCTGTCTGGTTTGAAGGGATGCGTTATTACCCAGGACTATCGACATGACCGCTGTCGAATTCATCCCGGATATCTTCAAGATCGAGGATATGCTTGAAAACGACCCGCCTGACCGAAAAACTGGCACAAATGACGTCATAAGTTCGTATTGAGTGAGAAATGCCCCCCTTCGCTTGGCGCAACACCTGAACCAAGCAATACGGAGCGACTGAGCTTGAGACAGAGATGAGCAGCAGACCAGATCCAAGCCACGCGCCCATGACGAAACGCCGGCGCCTCAGTTCGTCATCATTCGCGACGGGACCGGTCCAGCTTTCAGTCCGTTTGAGATTTAGGCAGGCGCCTGCCGAGACTATGGTTTAGGAGCCTAGGCGCGCCGCCCGGCGCCCAGACGATCGTCCATTGCGCCCGCGGGGCGCTACGCTTGGAACATGCCAGACTACTCGAACCCGCCACACATCCTGATTGTCGAAGATGATCCGATCGTCCGCGAAATCGTCGCGTCCTATCTGAGGTCCGAGGGGCTCGTCGCCACCGAGGCCGCCGACATCGCGTCGGCCATGGCGATCTTCTCCGCCCGATCCGTCGATCTCGTCATCGTCGACATTAATCTGCCCGACGGCCTGGGCTTCGACCTGATCAGCGCCCTGCGCCGCCAACGCGATTGCGCCGCCATCTACATGACCAGCCGGGGCGGGTCAGACGACCGGGTGCGGGGACTGGAGACCGGCGGGGACGACTATGTGGTCAAGCCCATCGATGTACGTGAATTGCTGGCCAGGGTGCGGGCGGTGCTTCGTCGCTATCGGGGCGGGGGCGACGCGATCCGGGGCCCCGGGGCGGTGATGGCCTTCCGCGGCTGGACCCTGGACCTGTTGCGCCGGGAGCTGGCCGACCCCGCCGGCCAACTCGTCCGCCTGACCCGCGCCGAGTTCGATCTGTTCGCGGCCCTAGCTCAGGCCGGCGCCACCCCGCTCAGCCGGGAATACCTCCTCGAAGTCGTCTCCTCCGCGGAATCGACGACCAAGGAGCGCACCATCGACGTCATGATCAGTCGCATCCGCCGCAAGCTCGGCGCCGCGGCCCCGCCGACGCCGCGGATCCTCACCCGCCAGGGTCAGGGCTATTGCTTCCAAGCCCCACCCCCGTGACCCCCCGTCCCACCTGCCCGACGCACGGCCAGGATCGAAAGCGCAACCTCGATCAGGGGGTCGAGCGCCCTCATGGCGGCGACCAGCGCTCCACGGCCCATCGGGTCACTCAAGGCCCCACCCTCGACCATGATTTCCAGGTCACTCAAGGCCTGCGACACCGCCGCAAGACCCAGACTGCCGGCGGAGCCCCGGCTCTGATGCAACAGTCCCGGCAGCCCAGCCTCCGCCTCCGGCGCGAGGACGCTCGCGCGGGCCGCCGCGTCTCGCAGCCTCACCCGCAGCAACAGGACAAGCTCGCACAGCCGCTCCGCGCCGAGGGTCACTTCGAGCGCCTCCACGCGGCCTATATCGATACCCGCCTCCAGGGCCTTCCGGGTTTCCGACATCTCCGCTCCACCCGCCGGTCCTTTGCGAAGGACGCATCGGCGTGAGCGAGACGATGCACCAGCCTTTCCTGGACGTGAAGCCGCGCCGGCGCGATCTGTCCCTTGGGGCTATCGTCGCCCTCAACCTGCTCGTGGCCCTGATCTACACCGTTACCGGTGACGCCGGCCTGCGCCTTGCCTTCGTCGGACAGGCCGTAACCCTGTTCTGGCCGCCCACCGGCATCGCTTTCGCCGCGATCTGGCTCGGCGGCAGCCGGTTGCTGCCGGGGATCGCCCTGGGCGCCTTTCTGGTCAATCTCGTGGCGCTCAAGACGCCGCAACTGGCGGCCGTCGTGGCCTTCGGCAACATGCTGCCCGCCCTGGCGGCGACCGAGACGCTGCGCCGTCTGATCAGCGTCCAGCGCGCGCCCTGGGAGCTTCGTCGGGTTTTGCTGTTCATCTTCGTGGCGGCCCTGGGCTCGACCATGATCAGCGCCACCTTCGGCGCCCTGGCCGTAAGCGTGATGGGCAAGGTCGGGGGCTCTCCGCGCTCGACCTGGCTGGTCTGGTGGCTGGGAGACGCCATGGGGGTGCTGATCATGGCCCCGCCGATCCTGCTATGGCGCCGCTACGTCCCCCGCATGGGCGCCTGGCTTGATTGGCTGGACGCCATCGTCCTTACCGCCGCCGGCTTCACCCTCATCGCCGCCCTGTTCTACATCCGCGCCCCGATCTGGGCGGTGGAGCTTTGCAAGCTGCTCACCCTGCTGCTGATCCTTTGGTCCGGCGCTCGCTTCGGCCTGGCCGGACCAGCGGCCATGACCCTGCTGATGGCCATGGGGGCCATCGGCGTGACCATGAGCGGCGGCGGGCCTTACGTGCACGGCGATTTCTACGACAGCTTCGCCCTGGTCCATTCGCATCTGTTCGCCAACGCCCTGGCCGGAATGCTGCTCGCCGCGGCCCTGGCCGACCTGCGCGCCGCCGTGGCCCGCGAACGACAGGCCCGCCAGTTGGCGGAGGCGGAGGCCGCCAGCCGCATCCGCTTCCTGACCATGATCAGCCACGATGTGCGCACGCCCCTGACGGGCATGATGGGCGTGCTTCAGACCCTGAACCGCTCCCCCCTGGAGGCCGAACCCAAACGGCTGGTCGAGCTGGGGCTGAGGGCCGGCTCGACCCTGACCAAGCTGGTGAACGACATCCTGGACCTGGCCCGGGCCGACGCGGGCCACATCCGACTGGATCCGGCGCCCTTCAGCCCCCTGCGCAGCCTCCTCGACGTGATCGAGATCCATAGCCCCGCGGCGGCGGCCAAGGGCGTGTCCCTGACCCTCACCGGAGCCCAGACCCTGCCGGCCCAACTCAACGGCGATCGCGTGCGGTTCGAGCAATTGCTGGGCAATCTGGTCGGCAACGCGGTGGCCTATACCGATGCGGGCAGGGTTACGATCGCCGCCGACTGGCGCGCCGCCGAGGGTGGCGAGCTGACCATCGAGGTCATCGACACCGGGCCCGGCATGGACGAGGCTCGGGCCAGGCGGATCTTCGAGTCCTTCGATCTCGCCCCCCGGCCGAGCGCCACCTCGGCCGGCCTGGGACTGGGCCTGCAGATCTGCGGCCGACTGGTCCGGCTCATGGGCGGCCAGATCAGCCACCGCGCGGGGCCTGAGGGCGGCAGCTGCTTTCGTATGATCTTGCCTCTGACCGAGGCCCGACCGGCGCCCGAAGACGCCGCCCCGCCGCCTCCGACGCCCCTGCGTATTCTACTGGTCGAGGACGACGAAATCGCCGGGGAGACCACCCAGGCCCTGCTGCGCAGCCACGGCCACACCGTGCGCCTCGCCGCCGACCTGCGGGCCGCGGTGTCCCTGGCCAGCGCCTCGGCTTTCGATATCGTCCTGATGGATATTCAGCTCGGCTCCGCCGCTGACGCCGGGATTGAGACGGCGCGACGTATCCGCGCCCTTGCCCGCCCCACGGGCGCGGTGACCATCGTGGCCCTGACCAGTCACGGAGCGCCGGCCATGCATGAGGCCTTCCTCGCCGCGGGCATGGACGCCGTTCTGGTCAAGCCATTGACCGATGCGGCGCAGCTTGTCTCACTCCTGCGGAGCGAACGCATAGATCATGGCGACCTTTTGCCACCCCGCGATACGGATTGATTTCGCCTAGTGAGGTCAGGCGCGTATCGGCGCCCACGTGCTCGCCAGCCGGCATTTGAATTCGTTGCTGATTTCGAGATCAAATTTGACTTGATGCGCTGCGTTCACATAACCGATCAGATAGACCCATTTTGAGGCGCCGCGACAAACCGTCTTTACTATTTTTTGACTACAACCGCTCATGGTTACCCTCATAGGACGACCCGGGAAGCGGCGACCAAACCCGATCTGCTCCAGACCTTACTTTCGATGAGTGCATGAGCAATCAGCAACGCGCCATACGCAGCCTTGAGCACTTGCAGAACTCGGCCTCGACGGCCCGGGTGCTCAATCTGCGCGAGGTCGCCCAGCGGATGTCCGCCGATCCGGACTTCATGGCCCGCCCGATGTTCAAGAACCCGGACCTGAACCGCGCCATCATCGTCAAGCATCGCCTGCGCAGCAACGAGCTGGAAGAATTCACCCTGCCCCGGGCCACGGCGACCAAGATCCTGCTGCCCATCGACCACTGCGACCTGAAGATGGGCGCCCGCTACCTGTTCGTCGGCCAGAAGGGGTTCGACGAACTGCTGCAGGAAACCTTCAACATCCAGATCGGCTTCGACAGCAACGACTACCGCACCCTGCGCCTGCTGGACGAAACCCCGTCCCTGGACCCCTTCCTGTTGCGTGAACAGCTCAAGCGCCACGGCCTGGAGCCGGCGCGTTGCTATTTCGACCTGTCCCCCGCCGACACCCGGCGGATGCTGACCTTCGCCCAGCACGAGATAGAACCGCTGATCCACATGTCGATCGGCCAGGACCCCGCCTTCGCCGCCCGCGCGCGCAAGCTGGCCCACATGATCCTGTCCAACGTCTCCAGCGCGGATCTTGACCCCCTGCGCCGCACCTTGATGCTGGAGCAGAACCAATACCAGGAAGGCATCTTCTGCTGGAAAGCCTTCCTCTATTACAAATGGCGGCTCAACGAGCTCTTGCCGGATGTGACCCAGGTCTCCAAGCAGATCGAAACCGTCCGCCCCCGCGGCGTGGTCGATATCGACACCCGCACCCTCCTGGTGCAGCTGCGCGAAAACATCCGCTCGGCCTTCATGGCCTCCCTGCGGCGGGTGCGTGACACCCTGTCGGTCTATGACCGGGCCTATCAGGGCCTGACCCAGCAGCAGAACCCCATCGCCTTCCGCAACTTCCTGCTCCAGGCGCCCGACCTGTTCAACGAACTGGGCGACCGCCTGGGCGCGGTGGATCATGTGATCAGCTTCTGGCGCTTCCGCTTTCCAAGCAATCGCCCGGTCATGATCACCGGCGACGAACTGGCGGATATCTTCACCGACTTCGAATTCAGCCTGAATTATCACGACTTCGCCGCCCACGCGGCGGCCTAAAGACCTTTCACCGCCGCCACGGCCTCCCGCGTCAGCCGTTCGGTGGCGGCCAGATCCCCATAGGGGGTGTAGGCCATGCCCATGCGTACGATCACCATCCGCGCCGAGGGGATCACCACCGCCACCTGACCATAGGAACCCTGGGCCATGAAGGAGTCCGCCGGCATCCCGGCCCCGACCCGCGTCCGGGCCGCCAGGCTATCCCCGCGATTGGTCCAGAACCCGGCCCCATAGCCGAAATGTTCGCTGCCGGGCGTGAGGCGCGCCGAATAGTCCACCCACCCTTCCGGCAGTATCCGCTCGCCGCCGACCACGCCGTCACCCAGATAGAGCAGACCGAACCGCGCCCAGTCCCGGGCCGGCGCCCACATGTGGCTAGCTCCGATCGGATCGCCGACCGCGTCGAACTCCAGGGTCACATGGGCCATGCCCAGCTTGTCGAACAGTTCTCGATCGGCGAAGGCCCGCACGTGCGCGGCGTCGCCTCCGGCCTGGTCCCGGATGATCCGCGACAGCAGCAGGGTGTTGATGTTGGAATAGGTCCACTTCGCCCCCGGCGGACCGGCCGCCGGCGCGCGCTCGGCGAAGGCGGCCATGTCCCGCTCGGCGAACACCATCCGGGCGGTGGGATCGAAGGCGTCGGTGGCCGTGGCGGTCAGGGACTGCCCCGCGTCCAGGCCGCTGGCCATCCGCAGCAGGTTGTCGGGGGTGATCCGGTGTCGTGGATCAGCAGGATCGGACCAGGCGGAGATAGGCGCGGGCTGACGCATGTCCACCCGCCCCTCGCGGACCAGGACGCCCATCAGGGCGTTGGTCACCGACTTGGTCATCGACCACCCGGTCATGGGGGTGTCGATCCCATAACCCGGGGCGTAGCGCTCGGCGATGATGCGTCCGTCGCGGACGATCACCACCGCCTTGGTCCAGCGATGGGGACCATGGGCCGGCTCCTCGAATTCATGATCCACAGCGGCGGCCAGGGCGGCGTTGGCCGGCGCCACGACATCGGCCCCCGCGATTGGGGCCAGCAGACTGGGCGCGGGCCGGTGAACACGGGGCGACAGGGGCGGCGCCGGCGGATCGCGCACCACCAGGCAGCCATAGCCCTCCCCTCGATAGACCGCCCGGCTGGGCGCCAACCCAGCCAGGGTCGCGGTGACCTGACGATGCTCACGATCCACATGGGATCGAACCAAGCTTCCCGCTGGCCCCAGGGTCGGATCCAGGGCCTCACGCCGGAACCGCGCCGGATCAACGCCGGAGACGAAGGTCGCCGAGCACAGTTGATGGCTCACCAGGCCCGTGGCCACATGGGCGGCGTGATCGAGGGTGGAGCAGGCGCCGAGGGGCGCGGCGGCGCAGACGGCCAGGACCAGGGTGGCCGCGCGGGAAACCGAAAGGGGCATGGGGACGAGGCTTTCTGAAATGCGCGGCGCCCGATCGGCCACGCCCTCATCCCATGGCCTTGGCCGGCCCCTTGTTCGCGCCAGCTTCGAAAACCGGCTGGCCGATTTCGAAATCGACGAGCCCGTCCCCGCCGCCATCACCGCCGTTCGCCCGCCGATAGGCGCTGGGGGTCAGGCCGAACCGCGCCTTGAAGGCGCGGTTGAATGGCCCCAGGGAGCTGAACCCCGCATCCAGGGCGATGGTCAGGATCGGGGTCGCCGCCTGTCCCGGATCGGCCAGGGCGGCGGTGACCTCGGCGAGGCGGTAGTGGTTGAGGAAGCTGCTGAAATTGCGATAGCCCAGGGCGTGATTGATTAATCGCCGCAGCCGATATTCGGGCAGGCCCAGGCTCTGGGCCAGATCGCCGATGGTCAGGCCGTCCCGGCGATAGATCCGCTCATAGGTCATGGCCCGCTCCAGGGCGACCAGCAGGGCCGGATCCGGCGCGGTCGGACGCGCGGGTGTCGCCCCTTGGGGCTCGGCCCCGACAACCGCCAGAGCGGGCGCCGGAAAGATCGCCCCCTCCCCGGCCACCTGCAACAGCGACCAAGCCACCGGCCCGGCGATGGCCGCCAGGCTGAAGGCGTCAACCAGGCTGACCAGATTGGGCGCCGCGCGATGGACTCCCAGGATCTGCGAGATGGTGGACAGGATCACGTGCCCGGCGGAGGCGGCGATCACGAACAGCCGAAACCGCCTGCGCCCCTCCACCAGATCCTCCCGCCAAGTGGCCAGGGCCTGGACCGCGGCCAGAACGGCGAACACCATGCCCTCCACACCCAGGCTGAGGCCCACCGGCCAGGCCAGGGGGCTGTGGGCCGGCGCCAGGACCAGCCCCAACAACAGGCCGACCGCCACCACCGCCGCCCACATCAGCCCATGCCAGGGCCGGGGGCGAAAGCCGTCGTCGAACATGGCCTTGGCGAACAGCCAGAGGACCAGATTATTGCCCGTCGAAAGACCCATCACCGGAAGCGCCCACCAGCCCAGTTGCTGGTCCAACCCCTGGCTCGAGCAGATGGCGTAGGCCGCGGCCCCAAGGGCGAAGGCCGCCCCCAGCCGAGCCGCCACCAGCCCACGGAAGTCCCGCAGCAGAAGCGCCGCCACCAGGAACAGCAGCAGACAGGTTCCGCCCCGCAGCAGCAGGTCCAGGGATGTCACCAGGCTGTCGATCGCCGCGCCCTCGCCAGTTAGACCCGTCAGGTCATTATCCTATCGCAAAACCCGCCCGCCCGGGCGAACCCGCCCTAGATCCGTCCCTCGGCCACCATCCAGTCGTAACAGTCCTTCACCATCACCTTCAGCGGAACCACCTGATAGCCAAGGTCCCGGGTCGCCTTGGCCGAGGTGACGGTGATCGAGCCGCCCAGGCCCTCGGCGATCTCCGGGGTGATGGCCGGTTCCTTGTGGGTGAAGCCGCTGACGAAATCCCCCACCGTCGCGACCAGCTTGATCAGACCCGCCGGGGCGGCCTTGGTCGGGACGGGCTTGCCCAGCAAGACGGCGATTTCCCGCACCAGCTGAAGCATGGAGGCGTTCTCGCCCCCCAGGATATACTGTCCGCCGTTCTCGCCCTTGTCCGCGGCGGCGACATGGGCGCCCACCACCTCGCGCACATGGGCGAAGGTCAGGTTGGCGGGTGGCACGCCGGGCAGTTGGCCGTCCCGAACCATCACGAACAGCCGCGACCAGGCGCCGATGTCATAGGGACCCATGATCGCCCCCGGCTGCAGGATCACCACCTCCAGCAGGCCCCGGCCGACGGCGGCCCGGGCGATCTCCTGGGCCTGCCACTTGGTGCGTTCGTAATTGACCTTGGAATGGGCCGCCTGGCTTGGGGTCTCCTCGGTCACCACCCCCGAGACCGGGCCATAGGCCGAGATCGAGGAGGTCACCACCAGCCGCCGCACCCCCTTGGCCAAGGCCGCCTCCACCACATTGGTCGTGCCCTCGACATTGTCCCGGGTCTGCTCGGCGTTCCGTTGGCGCCACATGTTGGTGTTGCCGGCAACATGGAACAGGGTGTCGGTCCCCGCCGGAATCGCCGCCTCCAGGGAGGCGCGGTCCGTGATCGCCCCCAGGGCCAGCCTGGGATCGAAGCGCTTCAGATAGGTCAGGTCCGAGGAGGCGCGATGCAGGGCGGTGACGTCCCAACCTTCCGCCTTCAGCCGCTGCACGAGGTTCAGCCCGACAAAGCCGGTGCCTCCCGTGACGAATGCGGTGCGGGCCATGGGTGTTTTCTCCGGCGTGTTTTTGGCTTGTTGCGAACGACCTTAGGCAATCGCGGCGGACGAGGCCATGTCGCTCAGGCCCCATTCATCTTCGGCGCCGCCTGATGAGCGTCACGGCGCGCCGCCAGTCGCGCGCCGAACAAGAGGGAGGACGACAATGAAGACCACAGCCACAGCGATCCTTATCGCCGGCATGATGCTGGGGGCCAGCGCCGCCTCAGCCGCCGAGGTCACGGCGCCCCGGGATATCTCCACCGGCCAGGCCTCCGGCAAGCGGATGCACAAACCCTTCGTCATCACCAAGACGTGGTCCAGCCGCGCCGCGGCCAGCGCCGACTGCGCCAAGGTGGATGGGGCGTTGAGCGGCGCCGACGGCAAGCTCGCCTGCACAGTTCAGCTGGATGGGATGCCGGACGACAAGAGCGCCTGCGCCAAGCTGACAGCGGGGCTGCCGGGCGCCCGCTGTGAGGGCAAGACCATGGCCGCCGACGACTGGCAGCGCTGAGATCTGACGGTAGTCCGCCTCCCCTGTGACCTTGGTCCACAGGGGAGGCCAAAGGCCTTAGACCGCCGCCTTGGCCTTGCGGCGATAGGCGTGCAGCAGGGGTTCGGTATAGCCGCTGGGCTGTTCGACGCCCTTGAACACCAGATCGCAGGCGGCCTGGAAGGCGAGGCTGGCCTCGAAGTCCGGGGCCATGGGGCGATAGAGGGGATCGCCCGCGTTCTGGCCGTCGACCACGGCGGCCATCCGGCGCAGGGCCTCATTTACCTGATCGGGGGTGCAGACCCCGTGGACCAGCCAGTTGGCCAGCATCTGGCTGGAGATGCGCAAGGTGGCGCGGTCTTCCATCAGGCCGACATCGTGGATGTCCGGCACCTTGGAGCAGCCGACGCCCTGGTCCACCCAGCGCACCACATA
>JARLIP010000268.1 GCA_031291685.1 Caulobacteraceae bacterium
ATCGCTCAGACCAAGGCCTTGGGCCTGATCTCCCTGCCCGCCTTCTTCACCCCCACCGAGGGCTTTTCGGCCCTCGCCGCCGGGGCCGACGGCCTGAAGCTGTTTCCCGCCGAGGGCGCGAGCCCCGCTGTGCTGAAAGCCATGCGCGCGGTGCTGCCGTCCCAGGTTCCAGTGTTTCCAGTGGGCGGGATCGAGCCTGACGGCCTTTCCCCCTGGCTGACGGCCGGAGCCGCGGGCTTCGGCATCGGCTCGGCCCTGTTCAAGCCCGGCCGCACCCCCGCCGAGGTCGGCGAGCGCGCCGCCCGATTTGTCGCCGCATGGCGCGAGACTCAGGCGAAGTAGGGCTCAATCGCCTGCGCCTTAACCTGGGCCCTTTTCGCTTTCATCCGGCCGTGGCATGGCCGACAAGACTGCAAGGAAATCAGAACACGGCATGAAGCGGCCAATGCAAGGCGCGAGCCTCACCTACGGGATCGTCCAGGATCTGGGCATAGCGATCGTCACCGGCCGTTACGCCCACGACAAGCCATTCCCGGTGGAGGGCGACCTGTGCAAGCAGTATCAGGTCAGCCGCTCGATCCTGCGCGAAGCCGTCAAGATGCTCACCGCCAAGGGCCTTTTGCGCGCCCGCCCGCGCCAGGGCACCTGGGTGCAGCCCGAGGCCCGCTGGAACCTCCTGGATCCGGACGTGCTGAAATGGCTGCTGGAGCGCAAGTTCGACCCGTCCCTGCTGCTGGAGTTCAACCAGATCCGCCTGGGCTTCGAACCCGCCGCCGCCGCCCGCGCCGCCCTGGCCGACCCGGCGCACAAGGCCGAGATCAAGGCCGCCCTCGACCGGATGAAGGCCGCCGAGAGCGGGGCGGACGATCCCCTGGAATCCGATATCGCCTTCCATGTCAGTATCCTGAAGGCCAGCGAGAACCGGTTCTTCTTCCAGCTCACCGAACTGACCGAAACCGCCCTGCGCTTCAGCATCCGCCGCACCAACGATTACAAGGGCGTGGCCCTGGCTGACGTCGAGGATCACGCCCGGGTCTGGCGCGCCATCGAGGCGGGCGATCCCGACACGGCCTCCGAAGAAATGCGCCACCTGATCCAGGCGGCCCTGGACCTGCTCGGCAAGGCCAAGGTCGCCGCGGAGGCTTAGAGCGCGTTCCGCAAAAGTGGTTCCGGTTTTGCGATGAGAACGCGCTCAGACTATTGAATCTAGATCAGGTCGAAAGCCTCAAGCATCTGCTCCAACCGCGGCACGTCGATCGGCTTGAGCAGGACCGGAGCGGCGCGCAGATCCTTGCGCACCCCCTCGACCCCGTAACCGGTCAGGAAGGCGTAGGGGATGCCCCGTCGCGACAGGATGTCGGCGACGCTGAATGAGTTTTGCGAACCCAGATTGACGTCCAGCAGGGCGAAGTCGAAGGCCTCGCGGCTGGCCAGCGCCTCGGCCTCGTCGATATTGACCGCTGGACCCACGATGTCGCAGCCCATATCCGCCAGAAGATCCTCCAGCAACATGCAGACCAGACCCTCGTCCTCCACAAGCAGAATGCGGCTGGAGTCCTCAGGCATCGACACCCTCCCGCGCTTCCGCCGTCGGCTCGTCCATGCGAGCCGTGATCGTGCAGACCAGACCCTTGGGATCGTAATCGATCCTGGCTTGGCCGTTAAGCTCGCGCCCCATGCTGTGCAGCATACGGCTTCCAAACCCCTTGCGCTGGGGCGTCCGAACCGGAGGACCGCCGCTTTCGCGCCAGACCAGCCTCAGGGCCGCGCCCCTCACCGTCCAGTCCACATCGACCCGTCCGGCGCCGCCGCCCGAGAGGGCGCCATATTTCATCGCGTTGGTGCACAGCTCATGGAAACTGAGGGACAGGGCCAAGGCCGCCTTGGGCGATAGGCGCACCGCCGGGCCCTGGATGCGAACCAGGCCATCGGCGGCGTGGGCGTCCACGGCGGTGCGCAGCAGATCGGCCAGATCCGCTCCCTCCCAGCTCTCCCGGGTCAGGATGTCGTGAGCCCGGGCCATGGCCAGAAGACGCTGATCCAGGGTGGTCCGCGCCTCGGCCAGGGTGCGTGAATTGCGCAGGGTCTGACTGGCTACCGACTGCACGCTGGCCAGGGTGTTCTTCACCCGATGGTTCAGTTCGTTGACCATCAGCCGCTGCAGCTTGACCACCCGCCCCAGGGTGTCGACCGCCTCCTCCGCGTGCCGCTTTGCGCCCTGGGAGGCGCCAAGGGCGCGGGTCAGCTTGATCTGGGTCCGCTCACGATCGGCCAGGGCGGCCATGGGAACCACGGCTGTGACCAAGGTGGCCGTGAGGAAGGCCTGCAAGGCCAGAAACCGCCCCCCATCGATCCGCGGCTCACGGATGGCGAAGGGCCCGAAGCCGGCGATGGAAAGCAGGGCGGCCAGTATGGCCAGGGTCAGAACGCTGAGGACCATGTAGGGCGGACTGAGCCGGAAGGTCGACAGCACGATCACGGGGAACAGGAGGAACGAGAGCGGACTGCGGTCCTGAACGAAGAACAGGACCGTCGCCACGGCGATCATCGCCAGGATCACGATCCGCTCCAAAGGCCGTTCCGTGCCTCCGACATCGAAGCGCCGCCACCGGCTCAGGATCAGGCTGGTGGGCAGACCGATCATCATCCCGAGGAAATCGCCCAGGGCCCACTGGGGCCAGATGGTCGCAAGGCGATATTGGAACAGCCACGCCCCAATGAGCGAGCCGACCGTGCCTATGGTCAAGGTCGCCGGCAGCACGCCAAACAGGGTGATGGCCCGCAGACGGTTGAGGTCAGTCACATCCAGGGCGGCCCCGCCGACCCGGCGGATCAGGAGCGCGGCCAGCACCGCCTCGGTCACATCGCCGCCACTGATCACCACCGCCAGAAGGGGCGAGCCGCCGCTGACCTTCCAGGCGCTCAGACAATCGATAGCCATGCAGGCCACCGCGAGGGTGATCGCCTTGCCGCGGGGCAACAGCAAAAGACCCGCCGCCAGAATTCCATTGCACGGCCATAGGATCGCCAAGCCGCCCGCGCCCAGGGTCCAGGCATAGGCGATCACGGCCAGGATCGCATAGGCGAGACCCAGTCCAACGGCCAGAGGCCATCCCCGCCCCTTCCGGGGTTGGACGAATAGCTTAGGTCTGAAGCTCACGCGGCCCTCGGATGCGCCGTCCAAATCCGATTGAGGAAAGTTCCAGAGATAACCCCGTTACAGTCAGCACAAAGCGGCCGCCTAACCAAATGAAGAGGCGGGTTGCGGCGAAATGTCCCTAATACAGGCCGCGTTTGCCCCAAGAGCTCGCAGGTCCTGGCCGGCGGGGCGTGGAAGGTCAGAATTCCAGGCGCAGCCCGCCGGACAGGGTGACCGCCGCCCCAGCGTCCAGGCCAAATCGGCCCTATCCGGCCGAGCCCGGCGTGAATCGGGCCACCAGATCGTAGGCGTCCCCGGGGAATAGCTGGCGCACGAAGGTGATCCCCTCGCCCACCCTCCAGGTCCAGCGGCGCACGCACAGGCAGGCCTGGGTGGGGCGGATCTTCAGGAGACGCGCCTCGGCCGGCTCGCAGTTGACGGCGCTGATCCGGTGTTCCGCCTCGGTCCAGGGCACGTGGCGCAGGAGCCAGGCGCCGGGGGACAGGGTAGAAAAATCAACCGCCTCGGCCTTGGGGGTGGCGGACAGGTTCAACAGGCGATGCTCCGCCGCCAGGGGCCGACCGTCGGCCAGATGCAGACAGGCAATCTCCAGCAACGCGCCATTGGCCCCGAGGGCGACTTCTTCGGGACGGCCCAGATCCGTTGGCCGGACATGCTTTGAGAGCAGGACATAGCCATAGGCCTGGCCGCGCCGGGTCACCTCGGCCTCGATATCGGGGATCTCCAGTACGGCGGACTGGATGTGCGGCCGGGCGACGAAGGAGCCGGCCCGGCGGCGGCGCTCGATCAGGCCGGCGGCGGCCAGGGCCGAAACAGCCTTGTTCACCGTGGCCCGGGCGCAGCCATATTGGGCGGTCAGTTCATGCTCGAACGGGATGCGATGGCCGGGGGGCCAGGCGCCGGAACGGATCTTGGCCTCCAGGTCCTCGGTGATCCTCTGGTGCAGGGCCCGCTCGTCGGGCGTCGGGACGATATCGCTCGTCAAGCCGCCAACACCTTTTCCACGGTCCGCCGATAACGCGCGGCGATGGCCGCCGCGTCCACGTGCCTGCCGTCCGCCACCACCTGTCGCCCCCACCGCCAGACGGCGTCCACCGCCCCGGCCCGGCCGGCGAAGATCCAACCATCCAGCAGGGCGTCGCCCCGCCGGCCGATCAAGGAAGGCTCGTCCTTGGCCAGGCTGACCAGATCCAGGGGCGCGCCTACCGTAAGGCCGACCTCATCCACCCCCAGGGCCTTGGCTCCGCCGCGAAGAGCGCCGTCGAACAGCCGCCCCCCCACTGAGACCCGGTCCGCAGCCGCCAGGACATTGCGGGCCCTATGGCTTAGGCGCTGGCCATATTCCAGGGCCCGAAGCTCGTCCGCCGCCCCGATCAGGATGTTGGAATCCGTGCCCACGGCGAAGGCGCCCCCAGCCTCCAGATAGCGGGCGGCGGGAAAGATCCCGTCCCCCAGATTGGCCTCGGTCACCGGGCACAGCCCCGCCACGGCGCCGCTGGCCGCGAAACCATCGGTCTCGGCTTCATCCAGATGGGTGGCGTGGATCAGGCACCAGCGCCGGTCCACCCCCGCATGGTCCAGCAGCCAGGCCACCGGCCTTTGCCCGCTCCAGGCCACGCAGTCGGACACCTCCAGGGTCTGTTCGGCGGCGTGGATATGGATCGGGCCGTCGGGCGCCAGGGCCACAACCCGGATCAGCTCATCGGGCGTCACCGCCCTCAGGCTATGGGGCGCCACGCCCACCACCGCGTCCGGCAGGCGGGCGCAGGCGGCCCGGCCCTCCTCCACCAGCCGGGCGAAGGCGTCGGCGTCGTTGATAAAGCGCCGCTGGCCCGGCCTGGGCGGCGCCCCGCCAAAGGTGGCGTGGGCGTAGAACACCGGCAGCAGGGTCAGGCCGATCCCGGTCTGGTCCGCCGCGGCCACGATCCGCTCTGACAGCTCCCCCAGCTGGGCGTAGGGTCGCCCCGCCGGGTCGTGGTGCAGATAGTGGAATTCCCCCACCCGGGTGAAGCCGCCTTCAAGCATCTCGGCGAAGGCCTGGGCGGCGATGGCCTCCACGTCGTCGGGGTCCAGATGGTCAAGGAAGCGATACATCACCTCCCGCCAGCTCCAGAAGTCGTCGTCCGGCCGCCCGCGCGCCTCGGCCAGACCCGCCATGCCCCGCTGGAAAGCGTGGCTGTGGATATTGGCCAGGCCCGGAACCCCCATCGCCACCCGCTGCTCCCCCGCCTGGGGCTCCGCGCCGATCTCGATGGCGGTGATGCGCCCCTGGGCGTGGACCAGCCGCACCCGGTCGGCCCAGCCATCGGCCAAAAGGACGGTTTCGAGCCACAGGGCCTGGGTCATGGCGCACTCCATCTTGTCGACTGTATCGTGCCTCATCGGACAATTATGTCTAGACATAATCGACATCCTGCCACAGCATGGCCCGATCGAATGACGAGGTGCGGATGCGCTGCGATCGGATCTGGCGAAAGGCGCGGCTGGCGAGCCTGGCCCGGGACCATGAGGGTCTTGGGGTGGTGGAGCGCGGGCTGGTGGCCTGCCATGATGGCCGCATCGTCTATGCCGGCCCCGCCAACGACGCCCCCGCCCTGGACGCCCCCGAGATCATCGATTGCGAAGGCCGCTGGATCACCCCTGGCCTGATCGACTGCCACACCCACCTCGTCCACGGCGGCGACCGCGCTCGGGAATTCGAGCTGCGCCTGGCCGGGGCCACCTATGAGGAGATCGCCCGCGCCGGCGGCGGCATCGTCTCCACCGTGGCCGCCACCCGCGCCGCCAGCGAGGCGGATCTTCTGGCCGCCGCCCTGACCCGCCTGGACGCCCTGATCGCCGAGGGCGCCACCATGGTGGAGGTCAAGTCCGGCTATGGCCTGACCCTGGCGGACGAGGCCCGGCAGCTGCGGGTGGCCCGCCGCCTGGGCCAGGAACGGCCGGTCAGCGTCCGAACCACCTTCCTCGGCGCCCACGCCCTGCCTCAGGAGGCCGGCGGAGACAAGGACGCCTATATCGCACTCGTCTGCGGGACCATGATCCCCGCCATCGCCGCCGAAGGCCTGGCCGACGCCGTGGACGCCTTCTGCGAGGGGATCGCCTTTTCCCCCGATCAGGTGCGGCGGGTGTTCGAGGCCGCCGCCGCCCATGGCCTGAGGGTCAAGCTGCACGCCGACCAGCTGTCCAACCTGCACGGGGCGGCCCTGGCGGCCGGGTTCGGCGCCCTGTCCGCCGACCACCTGGAACACGCCGACGAAGCGGGTGTGCGGGCCATGGGGTTGGCGGGAACCGTGGCCGTGCTGCTGCCCGGCGCCTACTACTTCGTGCGCGAGACCAAGGCGCCCCCCATCGACCTGTTTCGCCGGCACGGCGTGCCCATGGCCCTGGCCACCGACTGCAACCCCGGCACCTCGCCCCTGACCTCCCTGCTGCTGACCCTGAACATGGGGGCGACCCTGTTTCGCCTGACCGTTGATGAATGCCTGGCCGGTGTCACCCGCGAGGCCGCCAAGGCCCTGGGGCTGGCCCACGAGGTCGGAACCCTCGAGGCCGGCAAGGCCTGCGACCTAGCCATCTGGGACATCGATCGGCCCGCCGAACTGGTCTATCGCATGGGCTTCAATCCGCTCCATGCCCGCGTCTGGAGAGGACAATGAGCCAGTTGGCCGAGGACTTCGCCCGGGACGGCGCTGTCTGCCTGCGGGGGGTGATCCCGCCGGATCTGATCGAACTCCTGCGCCAGGGGATCGACGCCAATATCGCGGCCCCCAGCCCCCGGGCCAAGGTCGCCAGCCGCCCGGAGGATCCCGGCCGCTTCATCGAGGACTTCCGCAACTGGGATGAAAACCCAGCCTATCGCCGGTTCATCTTCGAATCCGACCTGCCCCGGATCGCCGCCGAGCTCATGGGAAGTCGTCAGGCGCGGCTCTATCACGACCACATGCTGACCAAGGAAGCCGGCGCCCAGCAGCCGACCCCCTGGCACCAGGACCAGCCCTATTACAACGTCGAGGGCCGCCAGAATTGCAGCTTCTGGATCCCCGTCGATCCGGTCAGCGAGGGCTCCACCCTGCGGTTCGTCGCCGGCTCCCATCGGGGCCCCTGGCTGATGCCCCGCAGCTTCATGGACGCCCAGGCCAGGTGGTTCCCGGAGGGCAGCCTGGCGGACCTGCCCGACATCGAGGGCGATCCCAGCGCCCACACCATCCTCGGCTGGCCCCTGGAGCCTGGGGACGTGGTCTGTTTCCACATGCTGACCCTGCATTCCGCCGCCGGCTCCGATCGTCGCCGCCGGGTGTTCTCGGTGCGCTTCCTGGGCGACGACGCCGTCCACGCTCCCCGCGCCTGGACCACCTCGCCGCCATTTCCGGGGCTGGAGGCGCAGTTGCCCGCCGGCGCGCCCATGGACCATCCCCTGTTCCCCATTCTCTGGCCCACGCCATCGGCGCCCAAGGGCCAAGCGGAGACCCTGTCTTGAGTGAAATCATCCTGCATCCCGGCGCGGTGTCCCTGGCGCAGTGGCGCGCCATCTATCGCGGCGCCCCGGCGCGGCTGGACCCGGCCTGCGCCCCGGTGATCGCCGCCAGCGCCGCGGCGGTGGAGCGCATCCTGGCCAAGGGTGAGCCGGTCTATGGCATCAATACCGGCTTTGGGAAGCTGGCCAGCGTTCGCATCGGCGACGACGACCTTGCCGCCCTGCAACGCAATATCGTCCTGTCCCACGCCGCCGGCGTCGGCGCCCCGACCCCGGTGGCGGTCACCCGGCTGATGATGGCCCTGAAGCTGGCCAGCCTGGCCCAGGGCGCCTCCGGCGTCGCCCCCGCCACCATCGCCCTCCTGGAAGCCCTGCTCTCCAAGGGCCTGACCCCCGTTGTGCCGGGCCAGGGCTCGGTGGGCGCCTCCGGCGACCTGGCCCCGCTCTCGCACATGGCCGCGGCCATGATCGGGGTCGGCGAGATCTTCGTCGGCGAAGCCCGCCTGCCCGCCGCCCAGGCCCTGGCCCAGGCCGGCCTCGCCCCCCTGATCCTGGGTCCCAAGGAGGGTCTGGCCCTGCTTAACGGCACACAGTTTTCCTGCGCCAACGCCCTGGCCGGCCTGTTCGAGACCGAGCGGCTGTTCGGCTCGGCCCTGATCACCGGCGCCCTTTCCACCGAGGCGGCCAAGGGCTCGGACACCCCGTTCGACCCGCGCATCCACGCCCTGCGCCGCCACCAGGGCCAGATCGACACCGCCGCCGCCCTGCGCGCCCTGATGGCCGGCTCGGCCATCCGCGACAGCCACCGCTCCGGCGACGAACGGGTCCAGGACCCCTATTGTCTGCGCTGCCAGCCCCAGGTGATGGGCGCCGTCCTCGACCTGCTGCGCCAGGCGACCGCGACCCTGGCCACCGAGGCCAACGGCGTCACCGACAACCCCCTGATCTTCCCCGAGGCCGACGAGGCCCTGTCCGGGGGTAATTTCCACGCCGAGCCGGTGGCCTTCGCCGCCGACATGATCGCCCTGGCCATCTGCGAGATCGGCTCCCTGGCCGAGCGGCGCATCGCCATGCTGGTGGACCCGGCCCTGTCCGGCCTGCCCGCCTTCCTGACCCCCAAGCCCGGGCTCAATTCCGGCTTCATGATCCCCCAGGTCACCGCCGCCGCCCTGGTCTCGGAGAACAAGCAGCGGGCCTATCCAGCCAGTGTCGATTCCATCCCCACCTCCGCCAACCAGGAGGACCACGTCTCCATGGCCGCCCACGGCGCCCGGCGCCTGCTGGACATGGTTCAGAACGCCTACAGCGTGGTGGGGATCGAGCTACTGGCAGCCGCCCAGGGCTGTGATTTCCACGCCCCCCTGCCCTCCAGCCCGGCCCTTGAGACCGTGCGCGCCAGCCTGCGCGCCGAGGTTCCCTTCCTCGACCACGACCGCCACATGCATCCCGACATGGAGGCCGCCACCGCCCAGGTCCGCGACGGCCGGGTGATCACGGCGGGCGCCGGCGTAGCCCTGCCGGTGCTGGGGGCCTGAGCGGATGTCCCTGCCCTGGCTCACCGTCCGCCGCGGCTCCGCGCCCCTGATCGTCAGCTTTCCGCACACCGGGACGGACCTGCCGGAAGCGATCCTGCCCCGTCTGGTCTCCCCCTGGCTGGCGCGCAAGGACGCCGACTGGTGGGTGGACCGGCTCTATGACTTCGCCGTGGATCTGGACGCGACCCTGGTGCGCACCGCGATCTCGCGCACGGTGATCGACGTCAACCGCGACCCCAGCGGCGCCTCCCTCTATCCCGGCCAGGCCACCACCAAGCTTTGCCCCACCACCACCTTCGACGGCGAGCCGCTCTATTTGCCGGGGCAGGAACCCGACGAAACCGAGATCGCCGCCCGGCGGGATCTCTATTTCGCTCCCTATCACGGCGCCCTGAACGAGGAGATCGCCCGGCTGCGGGCCGAGCACGGGACGGTGGTCCTCTATGAGGCCCACTCGATCCGCTCCCGGGTTCCGCGCCTGTTCGACGGCCCCCTGCCCAACTTCAATATCGGGACCAACAGCGGCGCCAGTTGCGCCGAGGCCCTGACGGCGGCGGTGGAGGCGGCCTGTGAGGGAGACGGCTTTTCGCGGATCACCAACGGCCGCTTCAAGGGCGGCTACACCACCCGCCACTATGGCCGGCCAGAGACCGGGGTTCACGCCCTCCAGATGGAGCTGGCCTGCCGGGGCTACATGGCCGATCCGCCCGAAGCTCCCGCCCCGGGCGCCTGGCCCGCCCCCTACGATCCGACCCTCGCCGCCCCCATGCGCGCCGCCCTGACCCGCGTCCTGCAAGCCTGCCTCGCCTTCGCCCTCAACCCCTAAAGCCCACCGAGCCGCCATGACCCGCCTCGACAACGCCCGCCGCATCGTCAGCCCCCGTGGAAACACCCTCAACGCCAAGAGCTGGCTGACCGAGGCGCCCCTGCGGATGCTGATGAACAATCTCGATCCCGAGGTGGCCGAGCGCCCGGAGGAACTGGTGGTCTATGGTGGCATCGGCCGGGCCGCCCGGGACTGGGAAAGCTTCGACGCCATCGTCGCCACCCTCAAGCGGCTGGAGGACGATGAGACCCTGCTGGTGCAGTCGGGCAAGCCGGTGGGGGTGTTCCGCACCCACGCCGACGCCCCCCGCGTCCTGATCGCCAACTCCAACCTGGTTCCCCGCTGGGCCACCTGGGATCATTTCAACGAGCTGGATAAGAAGGGGCTGGCCATGTACGGCCAGATGACCGCCGGCTCCTGGATCTATATCGGCACCCAGGGCATCGTTCAGGGCACCTACGAGACCTTCGCCGAGCTGGGCCGCCAGCACTATGGCGGGGATCTGGCCGGCCGCTGGATACTGACGGCGGGCCTGGGCGGCATGGGCGGCGCCCAGCCCCTGGCGGCGGTGATGGCCGGCGCCTCGTGCCTGGCCGTGGAATGCCAGGCCTCGCGGATCGAGATGCGCCTGCGCACCGGCTATCTGGACGTCATGGCCCAGGATCTGGACGAGGTCCTGGCCCTGATCGAGCAGTCCTGCGCCGACAAGAAGCCCCTGTCCGTGGGCCTTCTGGGCAACGCCGCCGACATCTTCCCCGAACTGGTGCGCCGGGGTGTCCGCCCCGACGCGGTCACCGACCAGACATCGGCCCACGATCCGATCAACGGTTATCTGCCCAAGGGCTGGAGCCTGGACGACTGGGCCCGCGGGCGCGAGACCGATCCCAAGGCGGTGGAGAAGGCCTCCCGGGGCTCCATGGTCGAGCATGTCCGCGCCATGCTGGACTTCCACCGCATGGGCGTTCCCACCCTCGACTATGGCAACAACATCCGCCAGATGGCCAAGGAGGAAGGGGTCGCCGACGCCTTCGACTTTCCCGGCTTCGTGCCGGCCTATATCCGTCCCCTGTTCTGCCGGGGCATCGGTCCGTTCCGCTGGGCCGCCCTGTCCGGGGACCCGGAGGACATCTATCGCACCGACGCCAAGGTCAAGGCGCTGACCCCCGGCAACACCCACCTGCACAACTGGCTCGACATGGCCCGGGAGAAAATCAAGTTCCAGGGCCTGCCCGCGCGGATCTGCTGGGTGGGGCTGGGCGACCGCCACCGTCTGGGCCTGGCCTTCATTGAGATGGTGGCCAAGGGCGAGCTGAGCGCCCCAGTGGTGATCGGCCGCGACCACCTGGATTCCGGCTCCGTCGCCTCCCCCAACCGCGAGACCGAGGCCATGAAGGACGGCTCTGACGCCGTGTCCGACTGGCCCCTGCTCAACGCCCTGCTCAACTGCGCCTCGGGCGCCACCTGGGTGTCCCTGCACCATGGCGGCGGGGTCGGCATGGGCTTTTCCCAGCACTCGGGCATGGTGGTGGTCTGCGACGGAACCGAAGCCGCCGCCAAGCGGGTCGAGCGGGTCCTGTGGAACGATCCCGCCACCGGCGTCATGCGTCACGCCGACGCCGGCTACGACATCGCCCTGGACTGCGCCCGGGAGCAGGGCCTGGACTTGCCTGGTATCCTGGGCTGATCCGCCCCGATCAGGCCGGCGGCTTGTTGAGTTCCTTGACCGGATCGACGCCGCCGCAGCCGCCAATGGTGCGCCCCAGGAACTTCAGCTTGGAATAATCCACGAAGCTGGCCAGGCAGCGCGCCTCGCGCTTGCGGGTGTCGTTGAAGCCGTCAGCGGCGTTGTAGTCGCGGGAGGCGGCGGCCTTGTCGCCACTGAGATCCTCGGCGAGGGCCCGGTAGTAGTAGGTGTCGAAGTCCAGGCTGTTGCTGCTGCGCCCCAGGGCCTCGGCGGTGTTGAAATCGGCGATCGCCCGGCCATAGTCCTTGGTCCGGGCGTAGGCCACTCCGCGATGCAGATAGACGCTGCGGATCGAGCCCTTCTGGCGCAGGGCCTCGTCAAAATCCTTCACCGCCAGATCGTTCTGCCCGTTGTTGAGATAGGCGTCACCGCGGGCGGAATAGAACAGGTCGTCCTGGGGGCCCCCATGGAACTCGAGGGCCTTGTTGAAATCGTCGATGGCCGAGGCGTACTGGCCGATCTTCACCTTCGCCCGAGCACGAGCGAAGTAATAGCCGTCGAACTTCGGGCTCTGGGTGATGGCGTCGCTGAACTGGTCGATGGCGCTAGGGGCGGCGCCGGCGGCCAGATAGGCCCGGCCCAGCCAATAGGCGGCGGGATGGTAGGTCGGATCGATCTGCTTGGCCCGCAGGAAGTAGTCAATGGCCGTGAAATTATCGCCCGCATCGAAGGACCGGCGGCCGGCCTGATAGTCGCGCTCCACCTGATCCTTGCGTTCCCGCGCATCGCGCATCGGCCCGACCGGGGGGATCGAATAGCGGCGCGCCGCTGGCGCGGGTGTGGTGTCCGCCTGGGCGAGCAGAACCGGCGCGGCGGCGACCGGCAGGGCCAGCCCCATGGCTGCGACCACGATGGCGGCCAGACGGGATGGGGAGCCGAAAAGAACGCGCGACCTTGGATTGGACCGACGAAGCGCCGAACCGCCCCGCATTTCAAACGCGAATACCGACCGCATCAGACCCCCAAAAATGTCGCCGCCACGACGCCGAACGCCTCCCCGGCGCCGGAAACATGACCTTCACGAAAGCCTAGCACGCTTCCAAAGGCGCGCCCAACCACCGAGACATGTAAGATCTTACCGACAAACATCAGTGGTTCGGGGGCGCCGGCGGCCTTTACAACGCCAGAAATGGTCAAACTTAAGGCGTCGGCGCGGCCCGTCGGCGCGCGGCGGCCCATCGCCGGATCATTCGACAAAACAGCGGCCTAGGAGGCGTCCCGAGCGGTGTCGATGGCGTTCTTGCGGGCGAGGAAGGCCTCGAAGTCCTTGCCGGCCAGGGCCCTCGTCTCCTCGGTGGCGAAGGTCAAGGGATCGACCGGCTCGCCGCTCTGCAGCACCTCATAGTGCAGGTGCGGGCCGGTGGAGTTGCCGGTGTTGCCGGTCATGGCCACCACCTGGTTCTGCTTGACCGTCACACCCTGCTTGATCCCATCCCCATAGGCCGAGAGGTGACCATAGGCCGTCTCCAGGGTCGGGCTGTGACGGATCTTGAGGAAATTGCCGTAACCGTTAGCGATTCCAGCATATTCGATTACTCCGTCCGCCGAGGCGAACACCGAGGTCCCCACCGGGCAGCCGAAATCCACCCCCTTGTGGACGATCACCTTTTCAAAGATCGGATGCATCCTGGGGCCAAACACCGAGGTGACGTGCGCGCCCTCCACTGGCGTCCGCATCAGGCTCTTGGCCGCGCTGTGGCCCGCGGCGTCGAACCACGCGGGCGCCGCCTCGCCGGGCACGTGATAGAGCCATAGCTGCTTGGACTTGGCCTCGGTCACCAGGGACGCATAGATCAGCACTGGCCGCCCTCCGGGGATCGCGGGGTCCGGGTCCTGATAGACCGCCTGGAACTTGTCGCCGGGGCGGATGTCGAAGGCGAAGTTGAAATCGAAGGCCAGGGCGCTGGCGAACTGGGGGATGACCGTGTCTTCCATCTGGGCGGAGATCGCCGCTGAATAGAAGTTCTGATCGTCCATCTCGCCGTTGCA
>JARLIP010000002.1 GCA_031291685.1 Caulobacteraceae bacterium
CAACCCTTCCCCCATCGAGGGGGAAGGGCTTTTATGTGGTTTCTACAGCGGCAAACCCACGCCCTGTTCGCCCGCCAGGTCGCGGATGAACTGCCAGGCGACGCGGCCGGAGCGGCCGCCACGCAGTTGGGCCCATTGCAGGGCGCGGCGGTCCAGGTCGGGCGTGCCCAGGGCGAAGCGCTCGGCATAGATGTTGACGGCGGCCAGATAGGCGTCCTGGTCCATGGGCGGAAAGCCGATCCACAGGCCGAAGCGGTCGGAGACCGAGACCTCTTCCTCGGCGTCCTCGGACACGGCGATCAGGCCGCGGCTTTCGTCATGGCCCCGGGGCATGAGGTGGCGGCGGTTGGAGGTGGCCACGAACAGCACATTGTCCGGCGGGCCGGCCACGCCGCCCTCCAGGGCTGATTTCAGGGACTTGGCGGCGGCGGCGCCTTCCTCGAAGGACAGGTCGTCGCACAGGACCACGAAGCGCTCGGGGCGTCCGCGCAGCAGCTCGAACAGGCCGGGTAGGCCGGCCACGTCGTCGCGGTCCAGCTCGATCATGCGCAACTCGGGATGGTCCGCGCCCACGGCCATGAAGGCGGCCTTGGCCAGGGAGCTCTTGCCGGCCCCCCGGGAGCCCCAGAGCAGGGCGTGGTTGGCGGGCACGCCCCGGGCGAAGCGGGCCAGGTTCTCGACGAATCGGCCCTTCTGCCGTTCGACCCCGACCAACAGGTCCAGGGCCAGCCCATAGTCGGGGGCGGCGATGAAGGCGGCGCTGGCGGTCTCGTAGCGGTATAGCCGCGCGATGCTGAAATCCGCCCGGGCCTTTGGCGGCGGCGCCAGGCGTTCCAGGGCTTCGGCGATACGGGTCAGGAGGGCGGGAACATCTTCACTCATGCCCCGCTTCCTAACGATACCACCCGCGCATTGCAAAACCCTGTTGCAACGCATAGCTTCCGCCGACCTAAAAAGCGGCTCCGGTCCCGGATGGCCGCTCCTGTTACTTTGGAGACGACATGTTCGCGAACGCAGCCGGTGGCGCAGGCGGCCCTCAGGATCTGGTGATGCAGTTCCTGCCGATTGTGGCGCTGCTCGTCCTGTTCTATTTCCTGTTGATCCGCCCGCAGCAAAAGCGGGCCAAGGAACACCGCGAATCCATCGCCGCCATCAAGCGTGGCGACACCGTGGTGCTGTCCAGCGGCATGATCGGCAAGGTGGTCCGAGTCGAGGAGACCGAGGTCGGCCTGGAGATCGCCCAGGGCGTGACCGTCAAGGTGGTCAAGACCATGATTTCCGAGATCCGCACCCGTGGCGCCCCCGCCGCGGCCAACGACGCCAAGTCCTGAGCGACCTCTAGCAAAGGCTGAGCGGCCCATGCTTCCTCTTCCCCGTTGGCGGGTCGTCCTTTGCGTTCTGGCCGTTTTGTTCGGCCTGGTGTTCACGGCGCCCAATCTCATTCCGCAGAAGACCCTCGATGGGCTGCCCAGCTGGCTGCCCCATCAGAAGGTCAATCTGGGCCTCGACCTGCAAGGGGGCTCGTACCTGTTGCTGGAGGTCGATACCGACGCCCTGCGCAAGGAGCGTCTGACCAATCTGGTCGAGGACGTGCGCACCGCCCTGCGGGAGAAGTCGATCGTCTTCTCCGGCCTTGGCCAGGCCAATGGCGGGGTGACCGTGCGGATCACCGACGTCGCCCAGATGAACAACGCCCTGCAGGCCCTGCGTCAGCTGGGGCAGCAGGTCGCCGGCGGCGGCCGTGACGTGGATGTGGGCACGGCCCCGGATCAGCGGATCCAGCTGAGCCTGCAGCCCCAGGCGATCACCGAGGACGCGGCCAAGGCCGTGGCCGGGGATATCGAGATCCTGCGTCGCCGGATCGACCCCAAGGGCACCAAGGAAGTGGCGATCACCCGCCAGGGCCTCGACCGCATCGTGGTCGAGGTTCCAGGGGAGAGCGATCCGGAACACCTGAAGGCCCTGATCGGCCAGACCGCCAAGCTGAGTTTCCAGATGGTCGATGAGACCGTCACCAACCAGGACATCGCCGACGGCCGCATTCCGCCCGAGGACGTGGTCATGGCCAGCGGCGACGGCTACGCCCCGGCCTATGCGGTCAACCGCCGGGCCGTGGTCACGGGCGAGATGCTGACCAACGCCAGCCAGGAGTTCGATCCCCAGACCGGGGCGCCCGTGGTGGGCTTCCGCTTCAACGGCCAGGGCGCCCACCGGTTCGGCGACGCCACCAGCGAGAATGTTGGCAAGCGCTTCGCCATCGTGCTGGACGACAAGATCCTGTCGGCGCCGCGGATCAACGGCGCCATCCTCGGCGGTTCGGGCGTCATCACCGGCAACTTCACCGCCTCCAGCGCCAATGACCTGGCCCTGCTGCTGCGATCCGGCGCCCTGCCGGCGCCGCTGAAGGTGCAGGAACAGCGGACCGTGGGCGCGGAGCTGGGCTCCGATTCCGTGCGGGCCGGCGCCCTGGCCGGGATCATCGCCGTGCTGCTGATCGGCGCCTTCATGGGCCTGGCCTATGGGTTCGTGTTCGGTGGGATCGCCATTGTCGGCCTGCTGCTCAACATGGCCATGCTGCTGGCGGCCATGTCCGTGGGCGGGGCGGTGCTGACCCTGCCGGGCATCGCTGGCCTGATCCTGACCATCGCCATGGCTGTGGACGCCAATGTGCTGATCTATGAACGGATCCGCGACGAGGAGCGGGCCGGGCGCAGACCGGCTGTGGCCATCGACACCGGCTTCACCCGCGCCACCGTCTCGATCCTGGACGCCAACCTGACCACGGGCATCTCGGCCCTGATCCTGTTCATGTTCGGCGCCGGGCCCGTGCGCGGTTTCGCCTGGACCCTGTCGATCGGCATCGTCACCTCGGTCTTCACGGCGCTGTTCATCACCCGACTGTTCGTCTTCCTCTGGTTCAGGTCGAGCCGGGCGAAGAAGCTGCCGATCTGAGGAAGCCATGACCAACGCTTGGCCGCTTATCCGTCTCCTGCCCAAGGAAACGCACTTTCGCTTCGTCAACTTCGCGCCGATCGCGGCGGTGTTCTCGGCCATCGCCGTGATCGCCTCCCTGATCTCCGTTGGGGTGATCGGGCTCAATCTCGGCACCGACTTCAAGGGCGGCACCCTGATCGAGGTGGTGACCCCCGGCGCGCCGCCGCTCGGCGCCCTGCGCACCGAGCTGGCGCGGATGCAGGTCAAAGACGCCCAGGTGCAGGGTTTCGGGACCTCCAACGCTGCCCTGCTGCGCTTCGAGCCCAATCCGGCCATGGACCCGGCGGTGGCCATCACCCAGATCCGCAACGACCTGACCGCCAAGTTCCCGGGCATCCAGTTCACCCGGGTCGAGGTGGTGGGCGCCAAGTTCTCCGGCGAGCTGGTGAACAAGGGCGTTCTGGCCCTCAGCATCGCGATCCTGTTGATGCTGCTCTACATCTGGTTCCGGTTTCAGCTGCAGTTCGGCCTGGGGGCGGTGATCGCCCTGTTCCACGACATCATCCTGACCATGGGGGTCTTGTCGTTCTTCCACATCGAGTTCTCGATGCCCTCGATCGCCGCGCTTTTGACGATCATCGGCTATTCGATGAACGAGAAGGTCATCTCCTTCGACCGGCTTCAGGAAAATCTACGCAAGTATAAGCGCATGCCCCTGAGGGACGTGATCAACCTGTCGGAAAACGAGCGGCTGTCGCGCACCCTGATCACCGGCTCGACCGCGCTCCTGGCGCTCAGCGGCATGCTGTTCCTGGGCGGGCCGACGGTGTTTCCGTTCGTGTTCGCCATGGTCTTCGGCATCTTCGTCGGCACCTATTCGTCCATCTATGTGGCCCTGCCGGTGATCCTGCTGTGGGGGGTGAACCGCAGCGGCGAGGCCGAGCCGATCAAGCCCCAGGGCGCGCGGCCTTAAGGGGGGCGAACGATGTAATCCTCCCCTGCATAGCGTAAGCGGCGCGGGGGAGGTGGCGCGGGGCGCAGCCCCGTGACGGAGGGGCGATCCGACCGTCCGAACGCCCCCTCAGTCGGGGTTTCACCCCGACAGCTCCCCCGTGAGGCTGCGCCTAACAGGGGAGCAACGAACATCAGGAGCGTTCGCGTAAGGGTGCGATCAGGCTTGCCGATTGGTTAAGGACGCTGCACCTTGGCGCCTAACCGGGGGCAATCCGGATCAGGCAATAAGGGGCGACCGACCATGGCGGCTTTGCTGCAGAATTTTCGAAACACCATCATCCTGAGCGTCGTGCTCGCTCTGGTCATGGTGGTTGGCTATGCAACCCACTATTCCCGGGCCAATGGCGGCGCCCTGGACGCCATCTTCTGGCAGGCGGTGTTCCGCTGGATGCACGTCTTCTTCGGCATCCTGTGGATCGGGCTGCTCTACTATTTCAACTTCGTCCAGATCCGGGTGATGCCCAACATCCCCGCCGAGCTGAAGCCGGCCGTTTCCAAATATATCGCGCCGGAGGCCCTGTTCTGGTTCCGCTGGGCGGCCCTGGCCACCTGGGTCATGGGGGTGATCCTGGCCTTCAACCGGGGCTATCTGGTCCAGGCCTTCACCCTTGGCGCCGTGGAAGGCTTCCACGTGCCCAAGGACACCTTCATCGGCATCGGCATGTGGCTGGCGACGATCATGTTCTTCAACGTCTGGGTGTTCATCTGGCCGAACCAGAAGATCGCGCTCGGCATCGTCGAGGCCGACGCGGACGCCAAGGCCAAGGCCAACCGCACCGCCATGCTGTTCTCGCGGACGAACACCCTTCTGTCGATCCCGATGCTGGTCACCATGACCATGAACCAGACGGTGTTCG
>JARLIP010000269.1 GCA_031291685.1 Caulobacteraceae bacterium
AAGCCGATCCATGACGCGGTCAACGTCGATATCCCGCTGGCGATCGGCGCCACCCGTTGGTACGCCGAGGCTCTGGACAAGGTCTATGGCGAGGTTGGCCCCTCCCCCGCCGACCGGATCTCCATGGCGGTGCACGAGCCGCTGGGGGTGATCGGCGCCATCGTGCCGTGGAACTTCCCCCTGCATATGGCCATGTGGAAGGTGGCGCCGGCCCTGGCCATGGGCAATTCCGTGGTGCTCAAGCCCGCCGAACAGTCACCGATGACGGCCCTGCGGATCGGAGAGTTGGCCCTTGAGGCCGGCCTGCCCCCCGGCGTGCTGAACGTGGTCCCGGGCCTGGGCGAGACCGCCGGCCAAGCCATCGGCCGGCACATGGACATCGACATGGTCGCCTTCACCGGCTCGGGTCCCGTGGGCCGGCGGCTGATGACCTATTCCGGCGAGAGCAACCTCAAGCGGGTGAGCCTGGAGCTGGGGGGCAAGTCGCCCCAGATCGTGTTCGCCGACTGCCCCGATTTCGAGGCCGCCGCCCAGGCCGCGGCCTGGGGGGTGTTCTATAACCAGGGCGAGGTCTGCACCGCCGCCTCCCGCCTGCTGGTGCAAAGAAGCGTCAAGGACCGGCTGATGCAGCGGGTGCTGGAGATCGCCGGCGAGATCGCCGTGGGCGATCCGCTGGACCCCGCCACGCGGTTCGGGGCCATGATCAGCCAAAGGCAGATGGACACCGCCCTGCGCTATATCGACGTGGCCCAGGCCGAGGGCGGCGCCCTGAAGCTGGGCGGCGGACGGGTGCGCGCCGAGACCGGCGGCTATTACGTGGCGCCGACCATCTTCGACGACCTGACCCCCGCCTCGACCCTGGCCCGGGAGGAGGTGTTCGGGCCGGTCCTGGGCGTCCTGGCCTTCGACACCCCGGAAGACGCCATCGCCATCGCCAATGACACGGTCTTCGGCCTCGCCGCCGGGCTGTGGACCGCGGACGTCAGCCTCGCCCACCGGGCCGCGCGAAAGCTTCGCGCGGGACTGGTATGGGTGAACGGGTGGGACGCGTGCGATATCACCATGCCGTTCGGCGGCTTCAAGCAGTCCGGCTTCGGCCGCGACCGCAGCCTGCACGCCCTGCACAAATACGCCGATCTCAAGGCCATCTCGATCACCCTAAGGTAGCCCCTTGACCAACTTGCCCAATCCCATCGCCGATCCCGCCGAATGCCAGGCCTTTCTGGACGCCAATCCGGATATCCAGTTCTTCGAGGTGATCTTCACCGCCCTGTCCGGGGTGCCCAGGGGCAAGCGCCTGCGCCGCCACGAGATCATGGCGGTCTATGAATATGGCCGCTTCCTGCCCGGCTCGATCCTGGTGTGCGACGTCACCGGCCAGGACTGCGAGGACACGGGCCTGGTCTGGGCCGACGGCGACGCCGACCGCCTGGCCAAGCCCGCGCCGGGCACCCTGGTGCGCGCGCCCTGGCTGGGGGATGACGTGGCCCAGGTGCTGACCTCGCTCTACGAGCTGGACGGAACCCCCAATGACCTGGATCCGCGCCATGTGCTGCGCCGAGTGCTGGAGCGCTTCGCCGCCGACGGCCTGACCCCGGTGGTGGCCTGCGAACTGGAATACTATCTGGTGGACCCGATCCGCACCCCCGAGCGCGGCATCGAACTGGCCGCCGCCCCGGCCACGGGCGAGCGCCCTTCCCTGCACGGGGTCTATGGCCTGCGGGAGATCGAGGACTTCGCCGACTTCTTCCGCGACCTGTGGGAATGCGCCGACATTCAAGGCGTGCCGCTGGAAGGCGCCATTTCCGAATACGCCCCGGGCCAGATCGAACTGACCCTCAAGCACGGTCCCGACGCCTTGCGCGCCGCGGACGAGGCCCTGATGTACAAGCGCATCGCCAAGGGCGTGGCCGTCCGCAACGGGATGGAGGCCACCTTCATGGCCAAGCCGTTCTCCGAGCGCGCCGGCAGCGGCCTGCACCTGCACGTCAGCGTCAATGACGCGGCGGGGAACAACATCTTCGCCAGCGAGAACCCCGCCGGCGAGCCGCCCCTGCGTTACGCCGTGGGCGGGATGAAGGAGACCCTGGGCGACGGGATGGCCATCTTCGCCCCCAACGCCAATTCCTATCGCCGCTTCCGCGCCAACTCCTACGCGCCCGTCGCCCCCACCTGGGGGGTCAATAACCGCACGGTCTCCCTGCGGGTTCCGGCCGGGCCGCCCAAGGGGCGCCATATCGAGCACCGGGTCGCCGGCGCCGACGCCAACCCCTATCTGGCCCTCGCCGCCCTGCTGGCGGGCGTGCACCACGGCCTGACCAACAAGATCGATCCCGGCCCGCCGGTGGTGGGCGACGGCTATGAGGCCGCGGCCAAGGCCGATCTGCGCCTGCCCAGCAACTGGTTCGCCGCCGTGGACGGGTTCGACCGCTCGGCGGTGCTGCGCGACTACCTGGGCGAGCGCTTCGTGGACATGTTCTGCAAGGTCAAGCGGATCGAGCAGGACCGGTTCTTCGCGGAGGTCCAGCCCCTGGACTACGACTGGTACCTCAAGAGCGTCTGACGGAGCCCGCACCGCGATCATGACCAGACGCTTTTCCACCTCGCGCCGATCCATCCTGGCCGGATTGGGCGTGGCGGCCGCCGGAATCAGCTTCGGCGGCCTGGAAGGCTGCGCGGCGAAATATCCGATCGGCAAGAACGGCGAGGAACAGAGGCTCAACCTCTACAACTGGGACACCTACACCGGAAAGACGACCTTGGCCGATTTCAAGGCCGCCACCGGGGTCGAGGTCCACATGAGTCTGTTCGCCACCAATGACGAGCTGTTCTCAAAGCTGCGGGCCGGCAATCCGGGTTTCGACATAATCGTGCCGTCGAACGAGTTCGTCACCCGGCTGAAGATCTCCAACCTGCTGGAGCCTCTGGACCTCGCCAAGATCCCCAACCGGGTCAATCTGCTGCCGAGTTTCCAGAACCCGGCCTTCGATCCGGGGCGTCACTATTCCATGCCCTATACCTGGCTGGTGCTGGGGATCGGCTATCGCAAGTCGAAGATCGACGGTGTGCCCGACAGCTGGAAATGGCTGATGGATTCCGACCGCTACAAGGGGCGGATCGGCCTGTTCTCCGAGGCCGACGATCTGATGGGGCTGGCGGCCAAGTATCTGGGCCACTCCGCCCACAATGTGCCGCCGGAGGTGATCGAACAGATCGCCAGGATGTACATCAAGCAAAAGCCCAACATCAAAATCTTCCACAATGACGAGGGCCAGGACCTTTTGCTGTCCGGCGATATCGACATCGTCATGGAATATAACGGCGACATCGCCCAGGTGATGGTGGAGGACCCGGATCTGGACTTCGTGGTCCCCCGGGAAGGCAGCATCATCAATTCCGACTGCCTGTGCATCCCCAAGGGCGCGCCACGGCCGGACAACGCCCACCAGTTTATCAACTTCGTGCTCGACGCCAAGAACGGCGCCGAGATCTACAACACCATCAAATATCCGACCCCGAACGCCGCCGCCCTGGCCCTGATGCCCAAGGAGTATCGCGACAATCCCGCGATCTTCCCGCCGGCCGACCGCATGGCCCGTTGCGAATACGCCCAGTTCGAGGGGATGAAACGCTCCCAGTTCTACGATGAAACCCTGACCCGGATCTTCGCATCATGATCACGGCGCCGACCATCACCTGGAGATCAGGCCATGGATGAGGATTGGAAACGCGCCAAGCGGGTGTTCGCCACCATGGCCGCGCCGCCGGTCCTGTGGCTGGCGGTGTTCTTCCTGGTCCCGCTGGCCATCATCTGGGCCTACAGCTTCGGCGAGAACAAGAACCTCGTCGAAATCACGGTCGATGGCACCTTCTCCAACTACGCCCATGCGCTGCAGCCGCTCTATTTCGGCATCATCTTCAAGTCGTTCTGGTTCGCGGCCATCACCACATTCCTGTGTCTGGTGATCGGCTTTCCCGTGGCCATCGCCATCACCTTCGCCTCCGAGAAGACCAAGGCCTGGCTGCTGCTGCTGATCATGCTGCCGTTCTGGACCAATCTGTTGATCCGCACCTACGCCCTGATGGCGGTGCTGCGGACCGAGGGCTTCATCAATATGGGCCTGGCCTTCCTGTGGAACGGCCTTAGCCACATCACGGCCCTGACCGGCCATCCCCTGGCGCCGTTCCATCCGCTGGAGCTGCTGCACAACAACTTCGCCGTGGTGTTCGGCCTGGTTTATGTGCAGTTGCCCTTCATGGTGCTACCGCTCTATGCGGCCCTCGACCGCCTGGACCGCTCCCTGCTGGAGGCCAGCCTGGACCTGGGCGCAGGCCATCTGACGACGTTCGCCCGCGTGGTCGTGCCCCTGGCCGCGCCCGGAATCGTCTCAGGCGTCATCGTCACCCTGATCCCGTCCATCGGCGCCTATCTGACCCCGGACCTCCTCGGCGGGCCGGAAAGCATGATGATCGCCAACGTCATTGAGCGTCAGTTCAAGACCGCCAACAACTGGCCGTTCGGTTCGGCCCTCTCGTTCCTGCTGATGTACATGACCTTCATCGCCATCGCCGTGCAGGCCATCGTCTCGCGCAATCGCAAGGCGGAGGCGTCCGTATGACCGCTACGTCCGTGAGCAGACCTCAGAACAAGCCCCAGGCGGGACCGCTGGAATATCTGAAGCGCTGGCCGATCCGGGCCTGGCTGGTGGGGGTCTGCGTGTTCCTCTACGCGCCCCTGATCACCCTGATGGCGTTCAGCTTCAACAACAGCAAGCGCAACATCGTCTGGCGGGGCTTTACCTTCGACTATTATATAAAGACGTTCCAGGACACCGACCTCCTGGTCGCCTTCGGCAACTCCCTGACCATCGCGGCGGTCTCGACCCTGTTCAGCGTGATACTGGGCGCCCTGACGGCCATCGTTCTGTGGCGGTTCCGCTTTCCGGCCAAGCCGGCCCTGGAAGGCGCCCTGGCCCTGCCGATCGTGGTGCCGGAGATCTGCATGGGCGTAGCCATGCTGGTGTTCTTCACCCAGGTGGTCCCCTGGCCCACGGAGTTGCCCTGGCCGATGAACCTGGGCGCGATCATCATCTCGCACATCTCGTTCTCGT
>JARLIP010000270.1 GCA_031291685.1 Caulobacteraceae bacterium
CCATCTCGACGGAAGATGAGGTCAGGCCGGCGGCGCCCATGTCCTGGATGGCGGCCACGGCGCCCGTGGCCATCAGCTCAAGGGTCGCCTCGATCAGCAGCTTCTCGGCGAAGGGATCGCCCACCTGGACCGTCGGGCGCTTCTCGTCGGAATCCTCGTCGAACTCCGCAGAGGCCATGGTCGCCCCATGGATGCCGTCGCGGCCGGTCTTGGAGCCGAAATAGACCACCGGCAGACCCGCCGAGGGGGCGGCCGAATAGAAGATCTTGTCGGCGTCGGCCAGGCCCACGCACATGGCGTTGACCAGGATATTGCCGTCATAGCCCCTATGGAAATTGGTCTCCCCGGCCACGGTGGGCACGCCCACGCAGTTGCCATAGCCGCCGATGCCCGCGACCACCCCGGCCACCAGGCGCTTGGTCTTGGGGTGGCTGGGATCGCCGAAGCGCAGGGCGTTGAGCAAAGCCACCGGCCGCGCGCCCATGGTGAAGACGTCGCGCATGATGCCGCCGACGCCCGTGGCGGCGCCCTGATAGGGCTCGATATAGCTGGGGTGGTTGTGGCTCTCCATCTTGAAGACGCAGGCCTGGCCGTCGCCGATATCCACCACCCCGGCGTTTTCCCCCGGGCCCTGGATCACCAGCGGTCCCTTGGTCGGCAGCCGGCCCAGGTGCTTGCGGCTGGACTTGTAGGAGCAGTGCTCCGACCACATCACGCTGAACACCCCCAGCTCAACCAGATTGGGCTCTCGGTTGAGGCGGCGAACGATCAGTTCGTATTCGTCGGACTTGAGGCCGTACTCGCGCGCGAGCTCGGCCATGGATTTGGCGGGGGCGGTTTGGGTCGCGGTCATGGGCGCCTTCTAGCCGGACTCGGGCCAATGGGCGAGAGTTTGGGGAACATTCCCTGCCCAAATGGGTTTGATTCCCGAGGCGGCAATAATCGCCTTGCGTAGCACTGGAGTAAAAACCATGGGCGACGACATCAACAAGCCCCAGCATCAGCAAACCCCCGGCCATCAGGCCGCGCCAGGGCAGCAGAACAAGCAGGGTGGCGGGCCCGGCCAGGGCGCCCCCGCGGGGCAGCCGAAACAGCCGGGACAGACGCCCGATAAACGCTAGCTGACAAAGCTAGCGGGGCTGGGTGCGGAGCGGCCGAAAGGCCGCTCCGTGTCGTTTGGGGGCGAGGGTGCGCTTTGGGAAAACCACCGCGCGACACTGTTCCAGCTTGTCCCCGCGAAGGCGGGGAACCAGGTGAAACCCATTGAAATCCGCGGATGAATCTGGATCCCCGCCTTCGCGGGGATGAGCGGATCAAGAGATGATCAGCCCCCTCAACACTTGAAGTGATCCGCGATCAGCCCCTCCAGCACCTTGGGCGGGATGAAGGGCTTGGCGTAGGCGATGGCGGTCTGGGAGAAGGCGCCGACAGGTTGGCGCAGCAGCGGGTCCGCCGCCTCCAGGGTGGTGCGCACCGCCTGGCTGAGCAGCGCCGGGTCCGCCCCGGTGGTCTCGTCCTTTTCGATCACCGCCAGCGCCGCCTCGAAGGCCGCCCGATAGGCCGAGCCCTCGCCGCTGGCCCCCGCCATCACCCGGGCGGCGGTGAAGCCGGTGGCGAAGTCCCCGGGCTCCAGGATCGTGACCCGCACAGGGGTCTTGCGCAGTTCCATGCTCAGGGCCTCGCAATAGCCCTCCAGGGCGAACTTGCTGGCGCTGTACATCCCCTGGAACGGGATCGCCATCCGCCCGGCCAGGGAGCCGATCACCACGATCCGGCCCCACGCGCTGGCCCGCAGGTGCGGCAGGGCCGCCCGGCAGACCCGGTGATTACCAAAGAAGTTGGTCTGGAACTGGGCCATGGCCTCGGCGGAGGATGTGTCCTCCAGGGCGCCGGCGATGCCGATCCCGGCGTTGGAGACAACCGCGTCCAGTCCCCCCGCCCGCTGGGCCACCGCCGCCACGCCAGACTCGACCGATGCGTCGTCGTCCACGTCCATACGGATGGTCTCGAAGCCCCCATGAGGATCCAGGCCCCCGTCCGCCCGGCGCGAGGCGCCGAACACCCGGTAGCCAGCCGTGGTCAGGTCCCTGGCGATGGAAAGCCCGAACCCGGAACTGGCGCCCGTGACCAGCACGATCTTGGTCTTCGCGTTCATCGTCGCATCCTCAAGCCGGGCGTCCTCGCCCCCCGCAGCTTCAACCATAATCGACGGCGAAGCTCAGCTTCGGATCGCTGTGCAGGTCCCAATAGCGCTCCCAGATCCGCCGTGTCACCGGCCCCACCTGCCCGCCGCCCACCGGCGCGCCGTCCAGGGTGGTGATGGGCATGATCCCGCCGGCGGTGGAGCTGAGGAAGATCTCGTCGGCGGTATAGAGCGAGCCCACCGGCACGTCGGTCAGGCTGACGCTCCAGCCCTCGGCCCGGGCGATCTCCACCGCCGTCAGCCGGGTGACGCCCTCCAGCACCCCCCGCCCCGGCGTGGTCAGCACCCCGTCATGCACGGCGAAAACATTATAGCAGCCCTCGGTGACATTGCCGTCCGCGTCCGGCAGCAGGGGCAGGCTGGCGCCACGGTCGAAGGCCTCAAAAAAACCTCGGGTCAGATCCCCCCATTGCAGGTTTTTCACCGTCGGGTCCATTGAGCCGGGAGGCGTGCGGCGCGCGTCCCGCGTGACAATGGCGCTGCCGCCAGTCTCCTGCACCGCCAGGGGCATGATCCAGATATAGGGCACCACGAAGGCGTAGATCGCCGCCTCCGCCTGGCGCGGGTCGCGCACCCCGGTCTTCATCCGCCCCCGGGTGACGATCACGTCCACATAGGCGTCGCGAATGCCGGTCTTGCGCACCAGCTCGATCAGCATCTCGCGGATCCGCGGCGTGCTCAGGGGCGGGGTGAGCCGCAGCTTGGCGCAGCTGCGCTCCAGCCGGGCCAGGTGGTCGTCCAGGCGAAAGAACCGCCCGTCCCACACCGCCGGCACGTCATAGGTCAGGTCCGAGCGCAAAAAGCCCAGGTCGAACAGGGGCACCATGGCCTCGTCCGCCGGCACGATCTCGCCGCGCACATAGGCCGCTCCCTGAGCGAAAGGATTGGAGGCGAAGGGGTTGGCGCCGTCGTCCTTGGCCAGGGACGCCAGCCGCGCCTCATAGCCCTGCCGCAGAGTCGAAATCATGGAACCCTCCTGCTTTGATGACGACAATTCCCGATATTTATCGGGTTATGTCAAGGCGCCTATGGAACCCGCGCGCACCCCTGGCGCGAATCTGGAAATAAATGCAACTTGACTTTATGGAGGCGCGGAGAATGCGAGTTTTTCGAGCAGGGTGGCGACACTGACCGGCGCGGGGGACCATGCCGCGCCCCCGGCCCGTCGCAGGACGGAACCGCGCCGCCCCCTGCAGGAGCGGGGCCGCGCCCGCTACGACGCCCTGCTGAATACCCTGGCCGCCATGCTGGAGACCCAGGAGCCGGACGCGATCGGCTATTATCAACTGGCGGAAAAGGCGGGGATTCCGCCGGCCTCCATGTACCACTTCTTCCCCAGCAAGGGCGCGGCCTTCCTGGCCCTGGCGGAGCGGTATCTGGACGTGTTTCGCAAGGGGGTGCGCGCGCCCCTGGACCCGGCCCGCACCCACGGCTGGCAGGACGTCATCCGCTTGCGCCACCGCCAGTCGGTAGCCTATTACAACGCCAACCGGCCGGCCATGAAGCTGATCCTGGGCGCCCAGCCCTTCCTGGAGGTCCGCGCCGCCGACCGCAGCGCCGACGAGGACATCTCCGGCCAGATCCTGGCCAGTATCGACGGGATGTTCGAACTGCCGCCGATCGAGGCCGCCCCCCGCAAGTTCCTGATCACCCTGTCCATCGCCGACGCCATCTGGCGCATCGCCTACAACACCCACGGCCAAATCACCCCCGACTACCAGGCCGAGGCCCTGGACGCGTGCCTCGCCTATTGCCGGGGATTTTTGCCGGAGCGCCTGGTCAAGCGGGCGGGGTGATGGCTGGCCCCCGCCGTGTTCACCCCGCCCGTCTTCACCGGGCTTGTCCCGGCGCCCCATGATCGCTGGCCTTGGTTTTATTGAACCACGAAGATCACGAAGTTCAGGTTGGAGTGACCCCCTGGAGCGAGACAGGGAAAATAGGGACAGTTCTCGGGTGAGACAGCGTAATTCAGTAACAGCGCTCTGGAGTGCCCCCCCCCGATCGATTTCGCGCCGCCCCCCAAGGCGGGCGATCCATTTGATTCGGACTATTTTGGCATCTTGAATGTTGTCCTGAAGGTGAAGATGCGTTCGGCCGGGGCCCCGGTGTCGCGCGCACTTGCAGGCTTGAAGCGGAAGACGCACCCCATCTGCGCCCCCGCGTCACCGAACCCAAATCCTTCAGGGTATTCAGACAACCCGATGCAGGCGAGGGGCCTCCCGGTCGCCGATATCTTGCATTGAACCTTGGCCCAGCCTTCCACGGCAAGCGCGCGGGCGCCCTCGGGATAGAATCTCCGGCTGAGATCACTCGATCCGGCGTCTTCCGACCCTGGGCAATTCAGCCAACCGTGGTCGCCGGAGGCAGTGATCAAGCCGTCGCCGGCCGCCGACGGCGCGACGCCTTGAGCGCGGGCGGAAGCCACGGCCACGCCCAGCGCGCCGACCAGGACCACGGCCAGCGCGATCCGCTTGCTCCCCGCAGTCATCCGCCCGCCGCTCCCGATTAGCTAGCGTCACGCTTAACCCCCAGCGGCCGGCAAGGCCAGACCTTGTGAGACTACGGCGTCGCCACGCTAAATCAACATTCTCGCCTCTGTGGAGTGCCCCCCATCGCTGAGACGGGGTTATTGGGGACAGTGTTGATTGAGGGTTTGCATGGGCTGCTGCGCAGCAGCCCATGATTTCGGTTTGGCTTCGAACTCCGC
>JARLIP010000271.1 GCA_031291685.1 Caulobacteraceae bacterium
TCGGCGCACCAGGTGCGCCACAGATCCCGATAGGTGCGCTCCAGCTGGTGGGCCAGGCCCGGCCCGTCGGCCAGGGGCGAGGCCTCCATGCGGGTGCGCAAAGTGGCCCGCAGCTCCGCCAGGGCTGGGATGTCGCAGGCGGCGGCCACGGCCCGGGCCACATAGGCGTCCAGATCGGCGGCCACCCAGTCTTCGAGATCGGCGGCGTGCAGGATGCTCAGGCCAAAGCGCCCCACGGACGGGCGGTCCGCCAGGGAGACCACGGGAACCCCCAGCCACAGGGACTCGATGGTGGTGGTCCCGGCATTGTGCGGGAACGGGTCAAGGCCGATGTCGATGGCCCCATAGGCCGCCCAGGTATTGGGCTGGGGCGAGGTGAAGATCAGGTCCAGGCGGCCGGCCTCGACCCCGTGGGCGGCGAAGCGCTGCTCGTAGCGGGCCTTGACGTCCGGGTCCATGAACGGGCCGCTATTGAGCATCAGCCGCGATCCAGGAACCGCCTTGAGTATCCGGGCCCAGGTCTCCACCACCAGCTCGTTGATCCGCACCGTGCGGCCGAAGTGGCCGAAGGTGACATGCCCCCGGCGCAGGGCCGGCAGGGGCGCGACGGGGGGCAGGCCCTCGGGCGCCTGATAGGCGATGGGGATACGGTCCAGGCGCTGGACGGCCTCGGAGAACATCGCCTCGCTGCCCACGGGCGCCAGCTGCGCGTCGGCCAGGAAGGCGTCCATGGCCGTCAGGCCCGAGGTGTAGCCGTGGCCCAGGAAGTGGGCGACCTGCACCGGCGCCGGCTTGCGCGCCAGGGCCAGCAGCCGGTTGCGGGCGGTGTGGCCGCCCAGGTCGATCAGGATATCGATGCGGTCGTGGCGGATCATGGCCGCCATCTGCTCGTCGCTCATGCCCACGGTGGAGCGCCAGTGGTCGGCCAGGGTCTTGAAATAGGCCGTCACCACGTCGGGATTGGGCACCTCGGCATAGGCGAACACCTCCACCGCCCGGCGGTCGTGGCCGGCCAGCATGGGCTCGATGAAGTGACGCCCCGACTTGGCGGCGAAGTCCGGCGAGACATAGCCGATGCGCAGGCGCCGGTCGGGATCGGGGTCGTTGTCGAAGCGCGGATTGCCCGGGGTCAGGGGCCGGGCGTGGCGGGCGTCCCAGCGCAGGAACTCGTTGAAGGCCTCCTGCGGAGACAGCTGGGGCTGGTAGTTGACGCAGAACAACAGGGCGCCGTGGCCGGCGGAGATGTCCGGCCGCGCCGCCACCGCCGCCTGATAGGCCGCCAGCCCCTCCTCCAGCCGCCCCTGGTCCTGAAGCACGGCGGCCAGGTTGAAGCCGATCTCCGGCAGGTCCGGCCGCAGTTCCATGGCCCGGCGCAGGTCGTGCTCGGCGGCGCCCACCAGGCCCCGCCGCATCAGGGACAGGCCGCGATTGTTGCTGGCCTCGGCATAGTCGGGCTTCAATGCCAGGGCCCGGCCATAGGCGGCCTCGGCCTCGTCCAGCCGGCCCATAGCGGCCAGGGCGTTGCCCAGGTGCACCTCGGCGCCGGCATGGTTGGGCGACAGGGCCAGGGCGCGGCGGGCAAGGGCCTCGGCCTGCGGCAGGCGGCCTTGCAGGCGGGCGACGTCGGACTCGATGGTGATCTTCTCGGCCTCGGCCGCCCGCTCGTCGGGGGCGCCGGCGCACCAGGTCTTCCACAGGTCGCGGATGGCGCTTTGCAGATCCAGGCCCAGGCCCGCGGCGTCGGACAGGGGCGAGGCCAGGAACCGGGCCCGCAGGCCCCCGCGCAGGGCGTCCAGGGCGGCGATGTCCGACGCGGCGGCGATACCCCGCGCCACATAGGCCTGCACATCGTCGGCGACCCAGTTCTCCAGCCCCACGGCCGAAAGGATCGAGGCGCCGAAGCGGCCCACAGATGGGCGGTCGCGGATCGACAGGACCGGAACCCCCAGCCACAGGGCCTCGATGGTGGTGGTCCCGGCATTGTGCGGGAACGGGTCCAGGGCGATGTCGATGGCCCCATAGGCCGCCCAGGTCCTGGGCTGGGGCGTGGTGAACACCAGGTCCAGGCGGGCCGCGCCGATCCCCTGGGCGGCGAAGCGCTCAAGGAACAGGACGCGGAATTCCGGCTCCTGGAAGGCCTTGGCGTTCAGCATCAGGCGCGAGCCGGGGCATCCCTTGAGGATCGCGCTCCAGGCCGCCACCACAGCGTCATTGATCCGCTCGGGCCGGCCGAAATAGCCGAAGGTCACGTGGCCATTGACCAGGGCTGGCGTCGGGCCGGGCTGCGGCATGCCCTCCGGCGGGACATAGGCCAGGGGAATGCGCGGCAGGCGCACCAGGCGCTCGGCGAACAGGGGCTCGCTGCCCGGGGGCGCCAGGTGCTCGTCGGCCAGGAAGGCGTCAATGGCCGACAGACCCGAGGTGTAGCCGCAGCCGAGCATGTGGGCGATCTGCACCGGCGCCGGGCGGCGGGCGAAGACCTGGAGCCGGCTGGAGGCGGTATGGCCGCCGAAATCAATCAGCACGTCGATCCGGTCCGCGCGGATCATCGCCGCCAGGGCCTCGTCGCTGAGGCCGATGGTCGAGCGCCATTCGTCGGCCAGGGCGCGGAACTGTTCGGTCACCGCATCCGGCCGGGCGACCTCGGCATAGGCGATGATCTCCAGGCGGGTCCGATCCAGCCCCGCCATCATCGGCTCCAGGAAGTGCCGGGCGGAATGCTCGCGAAAATCCGGGGAGACCAGCCCCACCCGCAACCGCCGTTCGGGGTTGCGGTCGTTGTCGAAGTTCGGCTCGGCCGGCGCCAGGGGCCTGGCGTGGGCCTCGTCCCAGCGGCGGTATTCGGCGAACACCTCCTCGGCGCTTCGGCCGGGATGATAGTTCAGGCAAAACAGAAGGTTGCCATGGCCCACCGCATAGTCCGGGCGGATCTCCAGGGCCCGGCGGAACATGGCCTCGGCCTCATCGAAGCGGCCCAGATCCTTGAGCGTCACCGCCAGATTGCTCATCCAGCGGTGTTGCCCCGGGTCCAGCGCCAGGGCTCGCTCGCAGGCCGCCTTGGCGGCGAAGGGGCGCCCGCCGCGAATATAGACCGCGCCCAGGTTGCCGTGGGCGTCGGCATAGTCGGGATGGGCGGCCAGAAGCTCGGTATAGACCGTCTCGGCCTCTCCCAGCCGGTCCAGGGCCATCAGGCAGCCGGCATAGTCGTTCATGCCCTTGCGATGGCCGGGCGCACGCTTGAGCAGGTTGCGGAAGGCGCCCAGGGCCTCCTCCATCCGCCCGGCCCGTTGCAGCACGAGGCCCAGGCTGCGCCAGGCCTCGGCGTGGTCGCCGTTCAGGTGCAGGGCGTGGCGGAAACTGGCCTCGGCCCCGTCCAGGTCGCCCCGGTCCAGCAGCAGGTTGCCCAGATTGTGGTGGGCGGCGGTGAAGCGGGGATCCAGGGCGATGGCCCGGCGATAGGCGGTCTGCGCCTCAGGCTCGCGCCCCGCCGCTCGCAGCAAGACCCCCAGATTGGCCAGGCGACCGGCGGTGGGCTCGATCTCGATGGCCTGCCCGGCCGCCTCAAGACCGGGATCGAACTGGCCCTGGCGATAACAGGCCAGGCTCAACACCTCCCAGGCGAAGGCGTCGGTGGGGACCTTGGTCAGGTGGGCCCTGGCCAGGGCCACGGCGCGGTCAAAGTCGCCGGCCTGCAAGGCGGTCACGGCCTGGCGCACGGGTTCGGCGTCCCGTTGAGCGCTCTTGGCGATAGGCGCGCCCCTGGCCGCCCCTTGGCGTGCGCGCCGGTCCATGGCCTAGACCCGCTTCAGATAGCCGCTGACCCAGTAGGTGACGCGATCCTGGACGACGCCTTCGTTGAAGGGGAAGGCCGGCTCGTCATGGATGAACTCGGGGTGGGCCTTCACATAGTCCTTGGCCGCCTCAACGGGATTGTTCCACACCCAGTCCGGCTGGCTGCGCGGGGCGCCGACCATGCGCGAGGTGATGCCGTCGGTGGCGATGATGTAGGAGCCGGGGCTGACCATGGGGCCATAGGCCTCCAGTTCGCCCAGGACGTGGGGCTTGGTGTGGTTGCTGTCGAGGATCACCAGGACCGTATCCCCGGGCCTGATGTGGCCGCGCACCTGCTCGACGATGGCCGGATCGGTGGAGCTGCCCTCGATCAGGGTGATCAGGGGCGCCATTTCGTGGGCCTCGATGGCCGAGCGATTATGGGGGCGGATCTCGATATCGACGCCGACGATGCGGCCCTTTTTCAACAGGGTGCAGAGGCTGGCGTAGTAGATCAGCGAGCCGCCATGGGCGACGCCGGTTTCGATGATCAGGTCAGGCTTGAGCTGATAGATCAGCTCCTGGATGCGGACCATGTCGTCCGGCAGCTGGATGATCGGCCGGCCCATCCAGGTGAAACTATAGACGTATTTGGCGTCCCAGCCGCAGCGGACCCAAGCGTCCGAGACGATCTTGAATCCCTCGGACGAGGCCATCGAATGGGTGATGACGCCGTCCGGCCCATCGACCGTGATCAGGCCGCGCGCTTCGTCGATAGTGATCATTGAAATGGCGAATCCCTGCAGCCCGCGAGGCTCCAGTGACGCCCAAATCGGTTACCGCCCGATTAACCATGATCGGCTTGAAGGGCCTTGCTGACGAGCGGCTGACGCCGCCCGTCAGGTCGATGGATCTTAGACCGCCTGGAAGCTGCCGAAGTTGTAGGTCCAGGGGGTGGAGCCGTCGGTGGTGATCACGCCGATCAGGGTGCCGCCCGTGGTGAACTTGCCCGTGGCGCTGTAGTAGAGCTCGCCGGTGTCCTGCTCATAGACGAAGCCGCCGCCGGTAAGGCTCGTCGCGTGCAGGGCCGTGGAGTCAGCCGCCGAGGTGATGTTGACCCCGTTGGTGAGCGATCCGGTGATCGTGTAGGCGTTGTGGGTCAGGGTCGAGACCCCGGCCACGTCCAGTCCGATCTTGTTGCCGTGGGCCTGATCGAAGTTCATCACCGTGGTGTAGGAACCCGAGCTGTTCTGGTCGAAGACGAACACGTCCGCCGCGCTGTGCCCATAGACCTGGTTGATCCCGCCGCCGCCGACGATCGTCGCCGCTCCGCCCGCCGCCACCGTGATGGTGTCGTTACCGGTTCCGCCGAGGATCGTCTCGGTGTTGGAAACGGTGATGTGGTTGGTGGCGTTGGCCAGGGTCAGGGTGTCGTTGCCGGCGCCCAGATCCACCTGACCATTGACCATGGCTGTGCCCAGGGTGATCGAGTCCACGCCGGAGCCGCCGGTGATGGTCTCGACGTTGGACACCGTCGCGGTGTTGGTGAAGTTGCCGAAGGTCAGGGTGTCGGAGCCGGCGCCCAGGTCGATGGAGGCGTTCACAGCCGCCGCGCCCAGGGTGATGGTGTCCGCGCCCGTGCCGCCGATGACGGTTTCGACGTTGGAGATGGTGCCGGTGTTGGTCCCGTCCTTCAGGGTCAGGCTGTCGAGGCCAGCGCCGAGGTCAATCTGCATGCTGGTGGTGAGCAGGCTGCCCAAGGTGACGTGATCGGCCCCGCCGACGCCGGTGATGGTCTCGACATTGGACACCGTCGCCGTATTGGCGAAGTTACCGAAGGTCAGGGTGTCGGCGCCGCTGCCCAGGTCGATGGAGGCGTTCACCGCCGCCGCGCCCAGGGTGATGGTGTCCGCGCCCGTGCCGCCCACCAGGGTCTCGACATTTGAGACCGTGGCGCTGTTGGTCCCATCGGCGAAGGTCAGCTTGTCGCTGCCGGCGCCCAGGTCGAACGAGCCGGCGGTGACCGTGGTCGAGAGGGTGATGGTGTCCGCCCCGGTGTTGCCGACCACGCTTTCGACGTTGGACAGGGAGCCGGTGTTGGTGAAGGCGCCCAGGGTCAGCTTGTCGGACCCGGCCCCCAGATCGATGGAGATGCTGGTGGTCAGGGCCGTGCCCAGGGTGATCTGGTCCGAGGCTGTGCCGCCGGTGATGGTCTCGACATTGGAGACCGTCGCCGTGTTGGCGAAGTTGCCGAAGGTCAGGGTGTCGGCGCCGCTGCCCAGGTCAATGGAGGCGTTGGTCGCCGCCGCGCCCAGGGTGATGGTGTCAGCCGCCGAACCGCCCACCAGGGTCTCCACATTGGAGATGGTGCCGGTGTTGGCCACGCCCGCCAGGGTCAGCTTGTCCGAGCCCGCGCCCAGGTCCACCGACATGGAGGAGGTCAGGGCCGTGCCCAGGGTGACGGTGTCATTGGCCGTGCCGCCGGTGATGGTCTCCACGTTGGAGACCGTAGCGGTGTTGGCGAAGTTGCCGAACACCAGCTTGTCCGAACCCGAACCCAGGTCGATGGAGGCGTTGGTGGCAACGGCGCCCAGGGTGATGGTGTCAGCCCCGGTGCCGCCGACAATGGTCTCGACGTTGGAGACCGTGGCCGTGTTGGTCCCGTCGGCCAGGGTCAGCTTGTCGCTGCCCAGGCCCAGGTCGATCAAGCCGTTGGTGATCGCCGTCCCCAGGGTGATGGTGTCCGCGCCGGACACGCCGGTGATGGTCTCGACGTTGGAGACCGTGCCGGTGTTGGCGAAGGCGCCCAGGGTCA
>JARLIP010000272.1 GCA_031291685.1 Caulobacteraceae bacterium
CCAACCCCCATCTCTCATCTCCCCCCCTTGCCCTTACGCCCCCACCGTGGCCATGAAGGCGCAAGGCGGATCATGAGGGGCGCGCGCGTCGTGAGTTCGGACTTTCACTCGCTCTACAGTCACGACTTCCTGCGCGTGGGCGCGGCCACGCCCCGGGTGTCGGTGGGTGATCCCGGCTTCAACCTGGCCGAGACCCTGAAACTGGCCCGCCAGGCCGACGCCGAGCGCGCCGCCCTGGTGGTGTTTCCGGAGCTGGGCCTGTCGGCCTACGCCATCGACGACCTCTTGCTTCAGGACGCCCTGCTGGAGGCGGTGGACGGCGCCATCGCCGAGATCGTGGACGCCTCCCGCCATCTGGCGCCCGTGATCGTGGTCGGCGCGCCCCTCCGCAGTGACGGGCGGCTCTACAACGCCGCCGTGGCCATCCATCGGGGCGAGATCCTGGGGGTGGTTCCCAAGATCCACCTGCCCAGCTACCGCGAGTTCTATGAGCGGCGCCATTTCACCTCCGGCGCGGGGGTGCGCGGGCGCACGATCCGGGTGGCGGGGCGCTCGGCGCCGTTCGGGGTGGACCTGCTGTTCCGCTCGGTGGGGACCGCGCCCTTCACCTTCCATATCGAGATCTGCGAGGACGTCTGGGTTCCGATCCCGCCCTCCAGCCTGGGCGCCCTGGCCGGGGCCGAGGTGCTGGTCAACCTGTCGGCCAGCAACATCACCATCGGCAAGGCCGAGAGCCGCCGGCTGCTCTGCGCCAGCCAGTCCCAGCGCGCGGTGGCCGCCTATCTCTACACCGCCGCCGGCCCGGGGGAATCGACCACGGACCTGGCCTGGGACGGGCAGGCGGGGGTGTTCGAATGCGGCGAGGCCCTGGCCGAGACCCCTCGCTTCGCCGGGGATACGGTGGCCTATGCCGACGTGGACCTGGGGCGGATTCGCCAGGAGCGGATGCGGCTCAACACCTTCGGCGACAACGCCCATCTGCATCTGGGGGACGCCGCGCCATTCCGCTGGGTGGAGTTCGCCTTCGACGCCCCCGCCGGCCCCCTGGCCCTGAACCGGGTGCTGGAGCGCTATCCCTTCGTGCCCTCCGATCCCGCCCGCCTGCGGGAGGACTGCTACGAGGCCTATAACATCCAGGTGGAGGGCCTGACCAAGCGCCTGACCGCCTCGGGCGCCAAGCGGATCGTGATCGGGGTCTCCGGCGGCCTGGATTCGACCCAGGCCCTCTTGGTCGCCGCCCGGGCCATGGACAAACTGGGCCGGCCCCGCGGCGATGTCCTGGCCTACACCATGCCGGGCTTCGCCACCTCCGACCACACCAGGTCCAACGCCTGGGCCCTGATGCGGGCCATGGGCGTGTCGGCGGAGGAGATCGACATCCGCCCCGCCGCCGAGCGGATGCTGGCCGATATCGGCCATCCCTACGCCCGGGGGGAAAAGGTCTATGACGTCACCTTCGAGAACGTGCAGGCGGGTCTGCGCACGGACTATCTGTTCCGCCTGGCCAACCGCCACGGGGGCATCGTCCTGGGCACCGGGGACCTGTCGGAACTGGCCCTGGGCTGGTGCACCTATGGCGTCGGCGATCAGATGTCGCACTACAACGTCAATGCCGGGGTCTCGAAAACCCTGATCCAGCACCTGATCCGCTTCGTCGCCCATTCCGGCGACGTGGACGCCGGCACGGCGGGCCTGCTGGAGGCGATCCTGGCCACCGAGATCTCGCCGGAGCTGGTGCCGGACGACGCCGGGGCGGGCATCCAGTCCACCGAACAGGTGGTCGGCCCCTACGCCTTGCAGGACTTTTCGCTCTACTACATCAGCCGCTACGGGTTCCGCCCGTCAAAGGTGGCCTTCCTGGCCCTCAGCGCCTGGGGGGACGTCAGCCGGGGCCGCTGGCCGGAAAACACCCCCGCCGCCGCCCGGCGGGCCTATGACCTGGCCGAGATCCGCCACTGGCTGGAGAAATTCCTGATGCGCTTCTTCGCCACCAGCCAGTTCAAGCGCTCGGCCCTGCCCAACGGCCCGAAGATCTCCTCCGGCGGCTCGCTCTCCCCCCGGGGCGACTGGCGCGCCCCCTCCGACGGCAATGCGGCGGTGTGGCTGGCGGAGCTGAAGGCCAATACGCCGGAGGTTTGAAGACCCACACCCAGCGGGAGAGGGAGGGGCCCGCGCCGAAGGCGTGGGAGGGTGAGGGGTTAGGGACGGCTCAGGCAAACCCGATGGACCTTACCCCCTCAACCTCCCATTTCTTCGAAATGGGCCCCTCCTTCTCCCCATGGGAGAAGGTGATTTCAGCGCCCCCGCCGGCCCTTACCCGACCTTGAAAACGCAGATCTTGTTGCCGTCCAGGTCGCGGAAATAGGCGCCGTAGAATTCGCCGCCCCGCAGGCCCGGCGCGCCTTCGCAGGTGGCGCCCTGGGCGATGGCGGTGGCGTAGGTCTTGTCGACCAGGTCCCGGGCCGGGGCGGCCAGGGCGACCATGCCGCCGTTGCCGGGGGTGGCCGTTTGTTCGTCATAGGGCCGGCACACCGCCAGCATGGCGCCGCCGGCCGGCGAGCCGTAGCCTTGCAGCCGGTCCATGGTCAGGGTGCGCGCCCCGCCCAGTTCGCCGAGCACCACGTCATAGAAGGCCTTGGCCTTTTCCAGGTCGTTGCTGCCGATGGTCGCATAGCCGATCATGGTCGTTTCCTCTGTACTGCGCGCGCGGCGCCCCCTTCAGGTGGCTTTTGCCTGACCCGGCCCGCGTCTCATGGCGGGCGGCGGCAAACTGGCCGAAGTCACGGCGGGCCACAAGCGGCGGCTCATTGTCTCGGGGCTTGTTTGCCGTTTGGAGACCGGCGCGGATGAAGCTAGACATCTTCATAGCCCGGGGTGCGATAAGGTAATCGTGGCGCGCGTCTTGCTCCACACCTTCCGCTCACCGCTCCTTCAGGACCACGCCATGACGTCGCTTGAGGCCAGTAACGATTTCGCGGAAGAGTTTCCCGCCCATCCGAGTGACTACTTCTTCTATCTGATCTTCCACCTGCTCCAGCGGCGCAACGCCATACTGGACGAGCCCTTGCGGCGCATCGGGCTCGACATGTTCAAGTGGCGCTCCATGCTGTTCATCCGGGCGCGGGAGGATTGCAGCATGAAGGAGCTGGCCCGGATCAGCGGCATCGATCGCACCACCCTGACCCGGTCCGTCGATCGCCTGGTGGAGGACGGGCTGGTCGAGCGCACCAGTTCGGAGCGGGACCGCCGCCAGGTGATTCTGCGCCTCACCGCCCGCGGCGCCGTGGTGTTCGATCAGGGCCTGGACGTGCACGGCCACTATAACCGCCGCTTTCTCAAGGGCGTGCCCGAGGCCGACCAGGCGGTGATCTGCCGGCACTTCCGCACCGTGCTGGGCAATATGCTGGACGATCCGGAACTGACCGAAGACATCACCTCCCTCAATCACACGGCGCCCGCCTCGGGCCGGCGCCTGGGGCCGGTCTGAGTTCAGCCCAGCAGGAAGCCCGCGCGAGCCAGGCTGGCGAGACCCTTTTCCACCTCCGCGAGGATCTCCGGCGTGGCCATGCCGGCCATGGCCATGGCGATCCGGTGGCGGTCGTGGGCGCCGTCCAGCAGGGTCAGGAAGCGTAAGGTCGATGGGTCCGGAATATGGACGGTGTCATGGGTCAGGGCGCTCAGCTCCGCTGTTCCCTGGCCCGCCTGCCAGCGGGCGTAGGGGCTGGCCAGGGGCCGCTCTCCAGGCGTCAGGCTGAAGGGGGAGGGCCCGGCCTGAAGGGTCAGCAGGCGGTTGTCGAACATGTCGAGCACGGTTGCGGCGATCCCCGGCGCGGTCAGATGTGGCGCCAGGGGGGTCGCGGCCGGCCAGGCGCCGACCAGGGCGCCCAGCAGCCCCCGCAGGGCCGGATCGGCGGTTTCCAGCACATGGCCCTCCGGCGTCACGAAGCCGCCGCCAGCGCCCTCCAGTTCGTCGGGGCGAGCCTTGCGCAGCTGGGCGCTGGCCCAGAGCCTGGAGAGGCTGGCCAGATCCCGCCCGCCGGCCGCGCGGGGCGCCTCGGCCTTTTGGAACACCGACTGGTGAAACCGGCGCAGGATGGTGAAGTCCTCAAGTTGCTCGAACCGCAGGCCATCGTCCCCTGACAGGGCCCGCAACCCCTCGCTCACCGCCGCGTGATTGGGGATCGGCTGGATGTCGCACAGATAGCCAAGCCCCGCCCGGGCGCCCGCGGCGGCGACGTCGGCCAGATATTGCGGCTCGTAGATCTCGCCCAGTTCGTCGTGGAAGATCACCGCGTCGGGCTTCTTCAGGATCAGTTTCGCCTCCTCGGCCACGGCCTGGCGGAAGGGATCGGCGTCGGCCGCCCACAGGGCGATGAACCGCTCCAGAAAGGCGCGGGCGGCGACGACGCGCTCGGTCCAGGAGCCCTGGCGGATCTGTGGTTCCGCCAGCAGCAGGTCCCTGACGATCTGGCGGAGGCGGCAGCCGGGCAGGGCGTTGTAGCTGATGAAGGCCAAGCCCTCGGGCGAAAGCGCCCGGCCGGCCAGGGCCATCAGCGCCTCGCGCGCCGGCTCCGGGGTCCAGGCATAGACCCCGTGGGCGATCAGATAGTCGAACGTCCCCAGGTCCAGGTCCGGCGCGCACAGATCGCGGGCCTCCAGCCGGATATTGGTCAGGCCCAGGTCCTTGATCACCTGCTGGCCATGGGCGATGGGCCGGGCCGCCAGGTCGATGCCGACGAACCGGGCGTTGGGCGCCGTCACGGCCATGGGGATCAGGTTGCCGCCATCGCCGCAGCCCACCTCCAGCACCCGGCAGGTCTCGAAGGTTGCGCTTGGGGCGCCATGCAGGCTGGCCAGGGCCGACAGGCGCAGGGGATGGGTCTGGGGCCGCGGGGTGTTGGGGTAGATGACCTCGTCATACAGGGACGTCATGGCGGGACCTTCGGGAGCGCGGGGGTCGTGCCCCAGTCTTAGGCGACCTCGCGCGACGTGTCGTCCGCCTTCAGGCGCTCGGGATCGGTCCAATAGCCGACCTTGGTCACCAGTTCCTCGATGCTGATCGGCTTGGCGATGTGGTCGTCCATGCCGGCGGCGCGGCAGGCGGCCACCTGTTCGGCCAGGACATTGGCGCTGAGGGCCAGGATCGGGGTCTGCCGGTTCAACTCACAGGTGGCGCGGATCGCCTGGGCGGCGGCCACTCCATCCATGCCGGGCATCTGCAGATCCATCAGGATCAGGTCGAACGGCGCCCCCAGGGCGGCCCCGACGCTCTCGGCGCCGCTGGCGGCCTCCTCGACCGTGTGGCCGATGGCCTGGAGCAGGGTGCGCACCAGTTCGCGGTTCTCGGTCAGGTCGTCAACCACGAGGATATGGGCGCTGGACTGGACGCCGGCCTTGTCCCGGGGCGGCGCCTCGCTGGCCTGCTCCATGTCCTTGGCCACCGTGGGGGCGGCGATGGTGAAGGCGAAGACCGAGCCCTGGTCCTCAACGGAGCGTACGGCGATCTGGCCGCCCATCATCTCGACCAGGTTCTTGCAGATAGCCAGGCCAAGGCCGGTGCCCCCATGGCGGCGGCTGACCGATCCGTCGATCTGGGAAAATCGCTGGAACAGCACGCCCACCTTGTCGGCGGGGATGCCCTCGCCGGTGTCCGTCACGGCGACGCTCAGGGACTGGGACGCCGCGATATAGCCGACCTCCACGGTGACATCGCCCCTGGCGGTGAACTTGATCGCATTGGTCAGAAGGTTCAGCAGCACCTGTCTCAACCGGGAGCTGTCGGCGTCCACGAGCCCGGGCAGATCTCCATCGACACGCAATTCGAGGCTCAAGGCCTTGTTGGCGGCCTGGGCCGCGACGAGTTCCAGGGTGTCGGCGATGAAGCTGGATGGGGCGAAGGGGTGCGGGTCCAGGGTCAGTTGCCCGGCCTCCAGCTTCGAGAAGTCCAAGATGTCGTTGACGACGGATAGCAGGGTCCGCCCGCCGGTGACGATGCGCTGGACATAGCGCCGGGCCTCGGGCGGAAGATCCTCGACCTCCTCCAACAGGCCGGAGAAGCCGATGATGCCGGTCAGGGGCGTGCGGATCTCGTGGCTCATATTGGCCAGGAAGTCGGTCTTGGCGGTGGTGGCCGCCTCCGCCGCTTCCCGCGTACGGGCCAGCTCCATCTCGGCGGCTTTCCTCTGGCTGATGTCGCGCACCACGTCCTGGATGGACTGGGCCCTGCCGTTCTCGTCGAAGATCACCTTGGGTTGACCCTCGATCCACACCCATGCACCCGTTTTATGCCGGGCGCGGTACTGGATGAAGACCGGGGCCGCGCCGGGACCGGCGGCGATCTGTTGAGCGATCGCCGCTTCAACCGGGGGCCAGTCGCCGGGATAGGTCAGGTCGAAAACCCTCACCCCGACCATTTCGTCCGCCGTGTAGCCCAGCAGGGCCTCGCAGGCGGGGGTCACGAACTTGATCTCGCCGTCCAGACCGAATTGGCCGATGACGTCGGTGACGTTCTCCGCCAGGAGGCGATAGCGGGCCTCGCTTTGCCTCAGGACCATCTCGGCATGCTTGGCCTCGGTGATGTCCAGGACCGCCCCGAACAGGGCGCGCACCTGCCGGTCGGGACCGCGCTCGGCGGCGGACTTGACCATGATATGGCGGGTCTCGCCGTCATGGCGGCGCAGGCGCAATTCCGAGGTGCAGGAGGCCCCATCCCGCAGGGTGGCTTCGATGTGGGCGCGCACGGCGGAGCAATCGTCCGGGAAATGGTTCGCCACCAGTGTGCCGGCGTCCGGCGGCCCATCCGACGGCTCCCGGTCGAACAGGCGATAGATCTGCCTGGACCAGGTTATGGCGTTGGACGTCATCTCATAGCGCCAATGGCCGATGCCGGCGATGTCCTCGACCATGGACGCCCAGTGCTGATCCTCTACCGCCCGAGTTCGGGCCGTTTCGACCTCGACGAGGGTCAGGCGCAGGGATTCCATCAGGCGGCGCTGCTGGCCGAGCAGGGCGCCGGCCCCTAGCACGCTCATGGAGGTCACGGCCAGGAACAGCTGCAGCAACAACAACCTGTTGGTCAGGCCGCCATTGAGCATGTTCGCCGGGCCAAGGCCCATGCGGCTGAGGGTCACCGAGACGATCGCCGTCATCAGCACCGCCAGGGCGCCCCCCGCCAGGTCGAGCTGGAAGGTGATCAACATCAAGACCGGCATGATCAGGAACAGCAGCGGCACCCGGGTCTGGCTGAACACGACCCCCAGGGCGATCGCCAGCAGGCTGAACATGCACAGGGCGCGCCAGATGCGGCCGCGCTGGAACAGCGTCGCCAGGGATGCGGGGGTTATGGCCAGCAGGGCCGGCGTCAGCAGCAGCAGGCCCAGGGCCTTGGCGCTGATCCACTCGCCAAGATTGATCCATAGGGTGCTGTGGTCTCTGGATTGAACCAGCCAGGCGGCGGGCAGGCCCGAGAGCAGGGGCGCGACCAGCCCGGCCAGAAGGACGAAAGCCAGCAGATGCGGCGTCCGCGTCAGGTCAACATTCCGCCCGGCCGCGAAACGCAGGCCATAGGCGCCGATCAGAGCCGTCCCCGCATTGCAGAGGGTCAGGGCCAGGACCATCCAGGACGGCCCCATCCGGAGCGCGCAGGCGCACCCCATGGCCAGGGTTCCGACGGCCATCAGCCAGATCCATCGCCTGGCGTCGGCCCGGGTCAGGGCCGCGACCAATACGGCGTTGGCGGGCCAGATGGCGGCGAAATGGCCGTGCTCGCTGCCAAAGACAAGGCTGAGGATCGTCAGGATGAAGGCGGCGCAGGCCATCGCCGCCGTTCCGAACGCCTCTCGCGCATAGTCCCTGTCCGCCGGCTTCACCATTCAGAGTCCCGTCACCGTCCGCGCTTGCCAAGACTGAAGGCGACAACGACCGATCGGCCGCGTTCCCGATGGGAAGCGGTCTTGGTCAGGCGCCTAAGAGCGAGCCTTGTCCCTCGCCCGTGACGGGTTAAGGAACGGTTCGGATAACACGGCGATGTTGTTTAAAAGCCGGTTCGCCGGGGCTCGGCCCGTTTGGCGTTGGCGCTGAAGGCGCCGGCGGCTCGATCTTTGACGCAAGCGCCGTTTCGGCTTCTGATCCCTCCGCTGCTATCGAATCTCCTTCACCGCCCATCCTTCCGTCTCCAGATCCGGACCCGCCGCCTTGCGCAAATTTCTGAGCCTTGTCGGGGCCATCGCCGCCCTGGCGTCCGTCCTGACCCTGTCCTGCGGCGCGACCGCGGCGCCGACGGCGCGGACCCGCGCACTGACGGCGGGCGCGGTGGCTTCGCCCGACCGTTACGGCGCCCTGGCGGCGCGGGAGGTGCTGAAGGCGGGCGGCAATGCGGTGGACGCGGCCGTGGCCGCCGGTTTCGCCCTGGCGGTGACCTATCCCGAGGCCGGCAATCTCGGGGGCGGGGGCTTCATGACCCTCTATGTCGATGGCAAGCCCTATTTCCTCGACTATCGCGAGACCGCCCCGGCCAGGGCCAGCGCGGGCATGTATCTGGACGCCAGGGGTGAGGTGGCCGGGGATCTCAGCCTGGTCGGCAACCTGGCCGTCGGCGTGCCCGGCACGGTGCGGGGCCTGGCCGAGGCCCACCGCCGGTTCGGCAAGCTGTCCTGGGCCCGGGACCTGGCGCCGGCGATCCGCTACGCCCGCCAGGGCTTTATGGTCACGCCGCAACTGATCGGCATCCGCGACGGCAGCCAGGCGCCCTTCGTGGGCAAGACCAACTTCGCCCGCTATTTCGGAGGGATGAAGGCGGGCCAGCCCTTCCGCCAGCCGCAACTGGCCACGACCTTGCAACGGATCGCCGCCGGGGGCGCGCGGGAATTCTATGAGGGGCGAACGGCGGACCTTCTGGTGGCCCAGATGGCCCGGGGACGGCCCGGCCTGATCAGCAAGGCGGATCTGGCGGCCTATAAGCCCCTTTGGCGCGAGCCCATCGTCGGCGACTGGCGCGGCTTCCGGCTGGTGACGGCGCCGCCACCCAGCTCCGGCGGCATCGCCCTCCTGCAGATGCTGGCCATGAAGCAGGACGCGGCGCCCCTGTTCGCCGGCGTGGCGCTGAACTCGCCCCAGTACGTCCATCTGGTCTCGGAAATCGAAAAGCGGGTCTTCGCCGACCGGGCCCAGTATCTGGGGGACCCCGACTTCGTGAAGGTTCCGGTCGCCGCCCTGACCGATCCGGCCTATGTCGCCCACCGCGCCGCCGAGATTGATCCGATCAAGCCCTCGGCCCTGACCGCCGTCAAGCCGGGGCTGGAAAAGCCCCAGACCACCCATTTCTCCATCGTCGATCGCTGGGGCAACGCCGTCTCCAACACCTACACCCTCAACGGCTGGTTCGGCTCAGGGGTGGTGGTCGAGGGCGCCGGCTTCCTGCTCAATGACGAGATGGATGACTTTTCCGCCAAGCCGGGCGTCCCCAACCAGTATGGGGTGGTCGGCGCTGACGCCAACGCCATCGCCCCCTTCAAGCGGCCCCTGTCCTCCATGACCCCCAGCATCCTGCTCAAGGACGGGCGGGTGGCCATGGTGCTGGGCACCCCCGGCGGTTCGCGGATCTTCACCTCGGTGTTCCAGATCCTGGCTGACGTCTATGATTTCAAGCTGCCGCTGAAATCGGCCCTGGCCCAGCTGCGTTTCCATCACCAGCTTCTCCCAGAAAACACCGTCTTTTCCGAACCCTATGGCCAGTTTCCTGAACTTTTGTCTAAGGCGCTGATCCGGCGCGGCTATCGCATAGAGGCCCAGGACTTCAACGGCGACATCGAGGCCGTTCAGGTCCTAGACGGCGCCCCCATCCCCGCCGCAGACCCCCGCGCCCGGGGCGTGGCGATGGTGGTTCGGTAGGTCTTTTTCCTCCCCTGCATAGCGCAGCGACGCGGGGGAGGTGTCGCGGGGCGAAGCCCCGTGTCGGAGGGGGCGAACCGGCGGTCCGAGCGCCCCCTCAGTCAGGACTGCGTCCTGACAGCTCCCCCGTTGGAACGGGGGAGCAGGGCTGCGGCTAGGTCTGCTTCAGGATCAAGGCCGCGGCGGTTTCGAAGATGGCCTGGGCGACTCCGTTTGGATCGCGC
>JARLIP010000273.1 GCA_031291685.1 Caulobacteraceae bacterium
CCCCTGCGCCCGGATCAAATCGACCAGCTGCGCAAGGCCCTGACCGCCGCCGAGACCCACGGCTTCGCTCACGAGGCCTTCACCCCGCCCAATCTCGACGCCCTCCTGCAATCGCAGAACCCCGACGCCCGTCGCAGCGGCGAGGCGGCCCTGACCACGGCGATCCTGCGCTATGCCCACGCCGTCCATTCCGGCCGGCTGAGTTCGGCCGCCTTCATGGACGAATGGGGCCTGCGCCCCGCCGCCTACGACCCCACCCCCGACTTTACCGCGGCGGTGAACGGCGACCGGATCGGCGCCTGGCTGGACAGCCTGCCGCCGCCCTATACCGGCTACCAGGCCCTGCGGACCGCCTTGGCCACCTATCGCGGCATCGCCGCCCGTGGCGGGTGGGACCCGATCCAGGCGGGTCCGGATCTGAAACTGGGGGTCAAGGACCCCCGCGTCGCCGAGCTGCGCGCCCGCCTGGCCTTCGAGGACCCGGCCGTCGCCGCCGCCCCGGCGCCCAAGGTCCCGACCCTGTTCGATCAGCCCCTGGCCGAGGCGGTGATGCGCGCCCAGAAGCGCTATGGGCAGGACCCGGACGGCGTCGTGCGCAAGGCCACCCTGGCCGCCCTGAACCGCCCCGTCGAGGACCGGGTGGCCCAGATCCTGGCCAATATGGAGCGCTGGCGCTGGCTGCCCCCGACCCTGCCCACCGATCGGGTGCAGGTGAACATCGCCGCCGCCATACTGACAGTGTTCCACGACGACGCCCCGATCCTGTCCATGCGCGCGGTCACCGGCCGCCCCAAGGACGAGACCCCGATGCTGCAATCCCAGATCCAGAGCATCGTGCTCAATCCGCCCTGGAACGTGCCCCCCAGCATCGCCGCCAAGGAGCTGTGGCCCAAGGAGCGGGCCCATCCGGGCTATTTCAAACGCAACGACTTCATCATCATCAGAACTCCCGAGGGCGGCGAACGCCTGCAACAGAAGGCCGGCCGCAAGGCGGCCCTGGGGCGGATCAAGTTCGATTTCCCCAACCGCTACGGGGTCTATCTGCACGATACCCCCACCCACAGCACCTTCGGCCGCCTGACAAGGCAGGTCAGCCACGGCTGCGTGCGCCTGGAGAAGCCCCTGGACCTGGCCAACACCCTTTTCGCCGGGGATACGCATTGGACGCCCGAAGAAGTTCAGTCGACCCTGGACGGCGGCGACACGGTTCGGGCGCAACTTTCCAAGCCGATCGCCGTTTTCCTGTTCTACTGGACCGCCTTCGTCGGCCCTGACGGCCTGACCAACTTCCGCGCCGATCCCTATGACTGGGATAACGCCTTGATGCAGCGTATTGCCGCATGAAGGACCCGTTACGCTTGACCTGGCGTCCCGCATAGGGTGTCCTTGATTGGCAAGGGCCGCCGGGGGGCGCCATTTCAGTCAAGCGGGTGACAGTTTGCTGGCTAGACGTTCGTTGTTGAGTTGGGGTTTGGGCGTCGCCGCCAGTGCGGGCGTTGCTTCCTCTCCGGGGATTTCCTGGGCCAATGGCCTGATTTCCCAAAGAACCAGCGCGCCGATCATGCGCAGCGTATCCCTGGATAATCTCCACACCGGAGAATCACTTGAGGCGGTCTATTGGGACGCCGGCCAATATATTCCCGACGTGTTGGACGCGGTGAACGTGCATCTGCGCGACTACCGCACCGGGGACGTCCACGCGATCGATCCGCGTCTGCTGGATCTCCTCGACGCCGTGGCCGCCCGCACCGAGACCCGCCGGAAATTCCAGGTGATCTCCGGCTACCGCTCGCCCAAGACCAACGCCATGCTGCATGAGCAAAGCGGTCAGGTGGCCAAGAAAAGCATGCACCTGCAAGGCATGGCCATCGACGTGCGCCTGCCCGATGTGGAGCTGCGGCACCTGCACGCCGCCGCCCTCAGCCTGGGCCGGGGCGGGGTCGGCTACTATCCGGAATCGAATTTCGTGCATATCGATGTCGGGCCGGTCCGGTCGTGGCGCGGCGCCTGATCAGGCCCTGATCGCTAAGCGAGGATTTTTATGACGGCCAGACAGAGCGGCGGGGTCGGAGCCTTTGGCTGGACCCTGCTGGGGTTCCTCGCCGGGGTCGCCGCGACCTTGGCGGTGCAACTGCTGCTGGGCGGGCAGGAGCGCGGCGAGGATCAGGACACCGACTCGGCGGCCCACGCTCCGCCGGTGGTGGCCATCACCCCCAAGCTGCCCGCGCCAGCCCACAAGCCCAGTCTCAAGACCGAACCGGCCGCCTCCTCGGCGCCGGCCAGCGTCAGCAAGGCCGAGGCTGAAGCCAGGGCCAAGGCAAGGCTCGACGAGCAGGTGGCCGAGGACGCCGCCGCGGCCGGCATGACCTCCCGCGTGCGGCCCGCCGCGCCCAAGGCCAGCAGCGATCCCTCCGACCCGACACGCTGACGGCCCGACGCGCTGACGCCAGATACGCTGATAAAGGGGTTAGCGCTCCGGGTCCGGCGTGGCCGGCGACGGAGCGGGCTTCTTGACCGGCGCCTCGCCGACAGGATTGGCGCTCGTCACCGCCTGATCGGCGGCGCTGGCCTGATCGGCCGCGGCGCCGGAATCGGCCTCATCCTCGCTGGCGGCCACGCTGACCGCCTTGGGTTTGGGCGGGGGCAGGATCTGCGGGCCGCTCAGGGTGGACCAGTCGGGATTGGGCGGCAGGGCCACGGCGGGGGCGGAATCGACCACCGCCCCGGCGCCGGCGACATGGGCTGGGGCGATCTTGTCCTGCAGGGCGCTGAACACACCGCGATAAAGCCCGGCGGCCGCCAGGCACAGGATAATGATCCCGGCGGCGACCACCACGAGGATGGACCTCGGCGCCCCGATCTTGAACTCACCCTCGCCGCCGGCGATCGGCCGGCCGCGATCAGGAACCGATGGCATCGATCATGGACCCGTGCGTTACCAAAATCCGCAATGCCTCAACCCTTGCCGCGCGATGGGCGGACTATAGGGCCTGCCGCCGCCGCGCGCGAGATCCCATCGCGCCGCCATCCCTTCGCCTTCGCCATACCTTCGCCTTCGAATGCGGAAACATTTCCGGCTGATCTCCGGGAAGGACTTGTAAGGGCGGGCATGGTAAGCGGCCACCTTGAGGGAGCGTGCGCGCCTCGGCGCGCGGGAGATTTGACGTGCTTGATCGATTGAACGCCCCGGGCGACGCGCCCGCCGCGACGGAGCCTTTGAAAGGCGCCCCGGCCGGCCTGGAGCTGACCGTTGTGGTGCCCACCTTCAACGAGCAGGCCAATGTGGAAAAGCTGGTGGCCAAGCTGCACGCGACCCTGGATGGGATCGCCTGGCAGGCCATCTTCGTCGATGACGACAGCCCCGACGGCACCGCCGCCGCGGTCAAGGCCATCGCCGCCCGGGACCCACGCGTCGTCTGCATCCGCCGGGTCCGCCGCCGGGGCCTCGCCGGCGCCGTGGTCGAGGGAATCCTGGCCAGCGCCGCCCCTTTCGTCGCGGTGATCGACGGCGACCTGCAGCATGACGAAACCCTGCTGCCGGCCATGTTCAAGACCCTGAAGGCCGGCGACGCCCAGCTGGTGATCGCCAGCCGCTATGTGGGCGGCCGCCACGAGGTCGAGGGCCTGGACGGCCCCCTGCGCCGGGCGGGCAGCGACCTGGCCAATCGCCTGGGCCGCATGGTCCTGCGCCAGGAGGTCAGCGATCCGGTCAGCGGCTTCTTCATGATCCGCCGCGAACTGATCGACCGGGTGGCGCCCAAGCTGGCCAATGAGGGCTTCAAGATCCTGTTCGACGTGATCGCCTCCCAACCCGAGCCCCTGAAGATCGTCGAGCTGCCCTATACCTTCCGCGAGCGCGAGGCCGGGGGCAGCAAGCTCGATAAGCGGATCGTCATCGACTATCTGGGCCTGCTCCTGTCCAAGCTCAGCCGGGGCGTCATCCCCTCCCGCGCCCTGATGTTCGGCCTGGTGGGCGCCAGCGGCCTCGTTATCCACCTGACCACCCTGCAACTGCTGCTGCCCGTGCCGATCTCGTTCTCGCTCAAGCAGTTCATCGCGGCCATGACCGCCATGACCACCAACTATGTGTTCAACAACGTCGTCACCTATCGCGACCGCCGCAAAAGAGGTCTCGGGTTCATCATCGGCTATCTGAAATTCTGCGCCCTGTGCAGCGTCAGCACCTTCACCAGCGTGGCCGTGGCGACCATGGTCCTCAGCTGGGGCGCCTATCCCCTGGTGGCCGGCGCCAGCGGCGCTGTCCTGGGCGCCCTATGGAACTATGTGACCACCTCGCTTGCGGTCTGGTGACGGGCTCTTTCGTTCACGCATCCGCGCGAGGTCCACAATCTTCCCTTCGCCCCTTGTGGGAGAAGGAGGGGCCCGGCCGCGAAGCGGACGGGAGGATGAGGGGTCGCACCGGCTAAGGCGCCATGCTCCGATTCGACTGTAGACGCCCCCGCTCACCACGGCCTGAGAAACCCCTCATCCTCCCACGCGCAAGCGCGCGGGCCCCTCCTTCTCCCACAAGGGGAGAAGGGATTCTCGGGCGTCCCGCGAATGTGTGAATCCGGTAGCTCGAGGGGGGGAAGGGAGTGATACCTTCACTCATCCGACGCTGCCCTCCAGGCTGATCGCCACCAGCTTCTGGGCCTCGACGGCGAACTCCATGGGCAGTTCCTGCAGCACCTCGCGCACGAAGCCGTTGACCAGCAAGGCCACGGCCTCTTCCTGGGTCAGGCCCCGCTGCATGGCGTAGAACAGCTGTTCCTCGGACAGGCGGGTAGTGGTGGCCTCGTGCTCGAACTTGGCCGAGGCGTTGCGGGCCTCAATATAGGGCACGGTGTTGGCCGCGCAGGTCTTGCCGATCAGCAGGCTGTCGCACTGGGTGAAGTTGCGCGCCCCCGCAGCCTTGGCGTTGGCGGACACCAGCCCCCGATAGGTGTTGGAGGAATGCCCCGCCGAAATGC
>JARLIP010000028.1 GCA_031291685.1 Caulobacteraceae bacterium
CGCGGACCGCCCGGCCCACGCGGTGCTGGACGTGTTCCACACCGAGCCCCTGCCCGCCGACGCCTGGTTCTGGGACCATCCCAAGGTGCGGGTCACCGCCCACACCTCCAACGCCGGCCACGGCCTGGTCGGGCGCGGGGATATGCAGTTCGTGGACAATCTGGGCCGCTTCCTCTCCGGCCAACCCCTGCTGAACGAGGCCCATCCCAGCGAGGTGGGGCTGTAGAGCTAATTCCTCCCCCCTTGGGGGAGGGGAACCACGCGCCGCGTGATGGAGGGGGTTGCGCGGGAACGACCGGGCGACGCAGCGTCCCTTTGCACACCTCCAAGGCCCGCCGCGGCGGCGAGCCCCCTCCACCGCTTCGCGGTCCCCCTCCCCCAAGGGGGGCGGAATTAGCGCGCGCCCCCTCAAAGGCCGAAGGGATAGGTCTCGTCCTCGCCGGGGGTGACCTCCGCGCTCAGGGGGGTGAGCGCGCGGGTGCGGTCGAACCAGACGAAGCCGTCATACTGATCGGACAGGGCGGCGTGGGCGTAGTGGCTCATCCGTTCGCTCCCTGGCCGATAGACCACGCCGATATAGCGCTCCAACCGGGGCGCGCGCAGGTCGGCGCGCAGGGCCTCGTTATGCCCCTGGCGCAGGTCCGTCAGGTATCGCGGATGGCCCACCCCGTGGAACAGCGCCTCGAAGCTGTCGGGCATGGAGGGCCGCACGGCCATGACCTCGGCCGGGGCGTCCCAGTTCGACGCCGCCAGCACCGTGCCCCCATGGGTTCCAAACCCGATCAGGGCGGCGTCCTGGCCGAACCGCTCCCGGCACAGCTGGCCGATGTTCAGTTCCCCCCGCTCGGCGCCCATTTCCGTGAAGCGGGCGTCGCCGATATGGGAGTTGTGCGCCCAGACCACGACCTTCGAGGCGGGCCCGCGCAGGGCCAGGATACGCTCCAGGGTGTCGAACATGTGTCGGTCGCGCAGGTTCCAGGACTCGTGCGCGCCATAGTACATGGCCCGGTAATAGCGCTCGGCGTCGGCCACCAGCCGCGCGTTCTGCGACGCGTCGAAAAAGCTCTCCCCGTCATGGGCGGCGTATTGCGCCGCGTTGCGCGCCAGGCCCACCAGAATGCTCACCACCGGCGCCTCGCAGATGGCGTAGCCCTCGCTGAGGGCGGCCCGGCCATAGGCGGCGGGCTGGGCGTTCCAGGGGGTAAGGCAAGCGTAGCGCTCCCGCGCCTCCGCCGCCGCCCGCAGATCGACCCGATCCAGATAGTCCAGCACCGCCGCCATCGAGGCGCGCATATTATAGAGATCCAGGCCGTAAAAGGCCGCGCGCCCCGCCGGCGGCCGGACCGCGTTGTGCTCGCGCATCCAGCGCACGAAGGTCTCCACCTCGGTGTTGCGCCACATCCAGGTGGGAAAGCGGCTGAAGGGCGGGCTGGCCATGGCCTGATGCGGCCTTAACCGCACATGCCGGTCGATGGCCGCCGCGTCGGGCCAGTCGGCCTCCACCGCCACGACGTTGAAGCCGTGATGCTCGATCAGGCGCCGGGTGATCGCGGCCCGGGCGCGGTAGAACTCGCCGGTTCCGTGACTGGCCTCCCCCAGCAGCACCACCCGCGCCCCGGCATAGCGGTCGAAGGCTTCGGCGAAGGCCGGATCGTCGATCCCCGGCAGGGGCTCGGCGGCGGCGGCCAGCCTCGCGGAGGCGGTTAGGGCCACCGCCCGGGAGGCCGAGGCCGGCGCCGGGGGCTGGGGTGCGGCGGGGGTGAGCGGCGCGGCCCCGCCCGCCTCCCAGGCCTGGGCGAGCAGGGCCACGGTCTCCGTGTCGGACAGCTGATGGAAATCGTCATAGAAGGCGCCGACCCCGAAGAAGGGCGTGGGGGTCTCCAGGCAGACCACCTCGTCGGCCCAGGCCCGCATCGCCTCAAGCGTATCCACGGGGGCGACGGGAACCGCCAAAACCACCTTTGCCGCGCCCAGCCGGCGCAGGGCCTGCAGGGCCGCCTTGGCGGTGGCGCCGGTGGCCAGTCCGTCATCGACCACGATCGCGGTGCGCCCGGCCGGACTGACGTGGGGGCGATCGCCCAGATAGAGGGCGCGCCGCCGCTTGATCTCCGCCAACTCACGGTCCCGCCCCGCCGTCAGGAAGCCCTCATCAGCGCCCGTCGCGGCCCTGACGCCCTCATTGACCACGGTCTGGGCCGCCTCGCCATCGACCACGGCGGCCAGGGCGACCTCCGGCTGGCCGGGCGCCCCGATCTTGCGCACGAGGATAAGGTCCAGCGGCGCCCTGAGCGCCCTTGCGACCTCCACCGCCACCGGCACGCCGCCCCGGGGCAGGGCGTAGATCACCGGCTGCTGAAGGCCCATGGCCTGAAGGCGGACGGCCAGCCCGCGCCCCGCCTCGGTTCGATCGGGGAACAAGGACCGGGAAACGGCGCCAGGAACGACCATTAGGTATCCTCCGACCAAGCCAGTCGCCGAGGACCTTCGATCCGAAACCGCCGACCGGCCATGATGTGGGTCAATTCCCCCGCCAGAGCCGCTCGATGTCCAAGGGGCCGCCTTGGCCGCGACGGCCCGGCCCCTCTGTTGACGTCGATCAAGGCGCGCCGCCCGCCCACAACCCATAGGGTGGAAATGATCACCCAGGCGGATCCCACCATGCCCGAACTGACCCTCAATCCTGACACCGCCTACGCCATCCTGCTGAAGGCGCGGGAGTTCGACGGCAAGGTCGAGGAGACCGATCCCGACGCCGCCTCCAACCCCAGCGACGACAACAGCACCGACGCCCTTGAGGACCGCCCCTCGGACCCGACCCTCCACGAACTCACCTCGGCGATCCGGGACCTCAACGACGACGAGCAACTGGATCTGATCACGCTGATCTGGGTCGGGCGGGGGGACTTCACCCTGGCGGAATGGGATGAGGCGCGCCTGAGCGCCCGGGACATTGGCCGGGCGCGGACCCCGCGATATGTCGCCGAAATCCCGCTGGTCAGCGACTATCTCGAGGACGCCCTGTCCCAGCTGGGCCTTTCCATCGACGACTATCTCGACGCCCACTGACCCCGGGGCCGCCCCCCGGCCTTGACGCCCCCGCCCGGCCCACAGCACAGTTCGCCCCCTTCCTCCTCATGCGAACGGAACAGTGAAGCATGGCGTCGCGTCAGGCCGTGCTCGGCATGGATCAGGGCGGTTTCGGGTTCGGAACCAAGCGGGTCTTCAACGATGTCAGCCTCTTGCTGGACGACGCCCGCACCGCCCTGGTGGGGGAGAACGGGGTCGGCAAGTCGACCCTGCTCAAATGCCTGTCCGGCGAGCTGGAGCTGGACCGGGGCAAGCTGATCCGCTCACGCAACCTGCGGGTCGGCTTTCTGGACCAGGAGACCCCGCCGGGGCTGGAGGATCTGAGCGTCCGCGACCTCCTGGCCCGTTCCCTGGCCCGGATCGGCGCGCAGGACGAGGACTGGCGCATCGACGTGCTGCTGGACGAGATCGGCCTCGATCCGGCCATGGCCGACGCCCGCTTCGCCTCCCTCTCCGGCGGCTGGCGGCGGCTGTTGCTGATCGCCGGGGTGGCGCGGCTGGAGGAGCCGGACATCCTGATCCTGGACGAGCCCACCAACCACCTGGACCTGTCCAATATCGCCACCCTGGAGCGGTGGCTGACGGTGGATTTCAAGCTGCCGATGCTGATCGTCTCCCACGACCGGGCCTTCCTCAACCGGGTCACCGACCGCACCATTTTCCTGCGCGCCGACGGGGTGCACAGCTTCAAGGCCAGCTTCTCCCACGCCCGGGAGGAGCTGTTGCGCCGGGACGCCGCCCAGGCCGTGCACCGCAAGCTGGAGGAAAAAGAGGTCCGCCGCCTGGAAAAGGCCGCCGCCCGCTACAAGGTCTGGGCGGTCAAGAACCCGGCCCTGAACAAGCGCAAGAACGCCATCGAGACCCGCGTCGCCCATATCGAGGCCAACCACACCCAGGTCTATAAGGCCCGGGAGCGGCGCCTCGGTTTGTCCGACGCCGAGATCGAGGCCAAGGTCGCCCTGCGCCTGGAAAACCTGACCGTGGCCACCCCGGACGGGGCGCGAACCCTGCTCAAGGTCGATCGGTTCGCCATGGCCGCGGGGGACAAGGTCGCGCTGCTGGGAACCAACGGCGCGGGCAAGTCCACCCTGCTGAATGTCCTCGCCGCCGCCTTCGCCGCCCGAAACCAGCACTATGACGGCCAGTCCCCCGCGCGCTTCAACCCCGCCACGCGGCTGGCCTATTTCGACCAGGCCATGAGCGATTTGCCGCTGGACGAGTCCCTCGTGGACTACCTGACCGAGGTGGAGGGCGTCACCCGCCAGGACGCCGTGCGCCACCTGGCCCAGGCCGGATTCGCCTTTCGCCGCATCGACGAGCCCATCGCCACCTTCAGCCACGGGGAGCGCACCCGCCTGGCCTTCCTGCGCATGAAGCTGACGGCGCCCAACCTCTACCTGCTGGACGAGCCCACCAACCACCTGGACATCGAGGGCCAGGAGGCCCTGGAAAGCGAGCTGGAGGAAGGCGAGGTCTCGTGCCTGTTCGTCAGTCACGACCGCTACTTCACCCGCACCGCCGCCACCCGCTTTATCGAGATCCGCAAGGGCCGTCTGGTCGAGGTGGAAAGCCCGGACGCCTTCTTCGAGGCCCAGGAAACGGGCCCGGGCTGAGCGGACCCGCCCCAAATTGGGGTCCGGCAAATTGATGCAACACTGTTTTCTGAGTGATTAACCCATCATCCCCTAGCTAAACTCCACGAATTGGGGGGATGGTATCGCATGGCGCTCACACCCAGGATGTCGCCCACGAAGGGCCCGGCGCCGGGCGAGCGCCCGCCTGCCGCCGCCGTGTCCGAGGCCTATCGCCCCATCGTGCGCGGCTATCTGCTGGCCACGGCCTGCTATTATCTGATCATCGCCGCCTCGCATCCCTTCTACGAACATGGCCGGGTGCTGGCCCTGTTCGAGGGACTGGCCCTCGCGGCCTGCGGGGTCGGGCTCCATTTCTGGTGGGCCTTCAAAAAGCCCGTGGCCACCTGGCGCCTGGAGCTGGCGGCCCTGACCATCAACGCCCTCTTCATGGCCAATGTGCTGGCCTACGAATTGGTCCACTTCGAGGCCGCCAAGCTCGTCTATTTCGTCCTGATGGCCCTGGTGTTCGGAACCTCGGCGCCCAGCCTGCGCGTCGCCTGTGTCAGCACCGCCGCGGCGATCATCGGCCTGGTCCTCATGGCCCGGCGCGCGACCGAGGATTTCAACGGCCAATACGCCTTCATCGGCGTCGCGGCGGTGTTCGCCGCCCTGGGCATGGCCACCTTGATGCGGGGCGCGATCCATCGCGAACTGAGCGCGCGCCTGGCCTCCGACGCCCTCAACCGCGACCTTGAGCTGAAACTGATCGAGATCGAACGCCTCCGCGCCCAGGCCCAGGCCGCCGACCGCGCCAAGTCCGAGTTCCTGGCCACCATGAGCCACGAGATCCGAACGCCCCTGAACGGCGTGCTGGGCATGGTCGAGATCATGGATCGCGCGCCCCTGCCGCCCCGGCAGAAGGAGCGCCTGACCATCATCAAGTCCTCGGCCCGAACCCTGTTGCAGATCATCAACGCGGTGCTCGACATCTCCAAGATCGAGGCCGGAAAGATGGAGCTGGTCAGCGCGCCGTTCAGCCTGAGCGACATGACGGACGCTCTGGCCCAGCTCTATTCCGGCGTGGCCTCCGAAAAGGGCCTCGGCTTCAGCCTGGTCAAGGACCCCGGCCTGGACGACGTCCGCCATGGCGACGAGGTTCGCTTTCGCCAGGTCATGAGCAACCTGATCTCCAACGCGCTGAAATTCACCGAGACCGGCGGCGTCACCGTCACGGTCCAGGGTGATGCGTCCACCCTGAAGGTCCGGGTCAGCGACACGGGCGCGGGCGTGCCCGAGGCCATGCGCGACTACGTCTTCGAACGCTTCACCCAGGCCGACGGCTCCAACACCCGCCGCAGCGGCGGCTCGGGCCTCGGCCTCGCCATCTGCCGCGAATTGGTCGAACTGATGGGCGGCCGGATCAGGCTTGTCCCCCCAGGCGAGCAGCCCCTGGGCGCCTGTTTCGAGTTCGAGGTCGCCATCCCCGCTCTCGCCGACACCCCTGCCCCGCCCCAGGTCCAGGCCCACCAGGCGTCGGATCTCGCCTCCGACCGAGACCTCAAGGTGCTGATCGTGGACGACAACGCGACCAATCGCCTGGTGCTGTCTGCCCTGCTGGACGAGCTTGGGGTTCGCGCCGCCTTCGCCCGCGACGGGGTGGAAGCGGTGGAGGCCTTCAAGGCCGAGCCCTGGGATCTCATCCTGATGGACATCCACATGCCCAACATGGACGGACTGGAGGCCAGCCGCGCCATCCGCGCCTGCGAACAGACCGAAAACCGCCCCCGCACCCCGATCGTCGCCGTAACCGCCAGCGCCCTGGCCCACGAAACCGAACAGTACCGCGCCGCCGGCATGGACGGCTGCGTGCCAAAGCCCATCGACATCCACCGCCTCGTCACCGAAATCCAGGCCGCCTTGGCGCCGTCGGACCTGCGGGCGGCTTGAGCGGGGGCGCGGGCTCAGACCAGGCTGGCGCCGCCATCGACCCGCACCACCTGGCCGGTCACATAGGTGGCCCGCATCAGGTAGAGGTAGGCCTCGGCGGCCTCCTCGACCGTTCCGCCGCGCGGCAGCGGCAGGCTGGCGGTGAAGCCCTTGATCGCGGCCTCGCCCATGGTCTGTATCTGTTCGCTCAGGATCAGGCCCAGGCATACGGCGTTGACCCGGATCGGCGCCAGGTCGCGCGCGAGGCCCAGGGCCAGACCCTCGGTCGTGTGGGCCGAGGCCGTGGTCAGGGGCGCCCCCGGCATCGGCCGGTGCGCCAGCATGCCGCCGGTCAGGGTGATCGATCCGTCCTTGGCGATCTGGCGGATAGCGTGTTTCGCGGCCCGGGCGGCGCCCCAGAAGCGAACCTCCATCCGGGCCTTGCTGGCCTCGACGTCGAGATCGCGGGTCGGGCCGAACATGTGGCCCCAATCGCCGGCGGTGAAGACCAGATGGTCGAACGGCCCGGCCGCCTCGAAGAAGGACGCCACCGAAGCCTCGTCCTTCACATCGACGGTCTGTCCCTTGGCGCCCCGGCCGAGCTTCTCGGCCGCCGCTTCGATATGGGGGGCCTGGCTTGAGCCGACGACAACCTCGGCGCCGGCCTCGATCGCCGCCGCGGCCACCGCAAACCCGACGCCCGAGGCGCCCCCGATCACCACAACCTTCGCACCGTCCAGCTTCGCCATGATTTGACTCCCTATGCTCTGGGCCACAGGTAGCCCCGCTCCTGGCCTGGAAAAAGAGTGGGAGCCATACCGGTATAGGAACTACCCCCCATCACTGTAATTCCGCGTCACCGTAATTCCTTTCAATGCTTGGCGGCTTTCAACGGAATCGGCAGCTAAAGTTCATCGCTCGCACAGCGAAGAAAGGCGTTGATCAATTCCGTTATGATAGCTATGGCTACCCTTTCCAAAAGCGGCGATGCGGCGCGCAAGAAGTGGCTTTAGGCGCTGATATATCCAGAAAATGAGGGACCCTGATGTCTGTCGTGATCCACGCGCCCGAAACGGGCGTCTGTAACCCGAACATATCGGACGGCTGGACCGTGATTGACGGCGAGCCGACAATGACCACCTGGTTCGAATACCGATCACCAGACGAAACAATTGTGACCGGCACCTGGAGGGCCACTCCGGGTACTTTTCATGCGACGTACAAATTCCATGAATTTGTCTACCTCATCGAGGGCCTGATTGAGATCACCCCAGAGGGGGGCGACACGGTTATCGTCAAGCCTGGGGATGCGTTTACCGTTGAAGCCGATTTCATCGGGACGTGGAAAATCATCGAGCCGGTATACAAGCGCTTCCTATTGAAAATTAAGTAGAAAAAGAAGCGTGGAATTGGGAAACAAAACATGGAGTCCTTGTCGCAGGCTTGGCATGTGAATTCGCGCTGTATCAACTGTATGGCGTCACGAACGATGGCTCCCGCGTTAATCAAGGAAGTGGGCAATCGCTCTGTGTTCGTGCGCCAGCCGGCGACGGCGGAGGAAGAGACTGCCGCCTGGCGTGCGCTTCAAGTGTGCCCTACCGCCGCGGTCGAAGCGCCGTCCTATCTTGCTAAGCCGCGGGACCTTTTCCCCCAGGATCTGGGTGAGGGCGTTTTCCGTCTGGGATATAATGCAAAGTCCTCTTACGGCGCGCATTCCTACTTCGGCGTAGTTGATGATGTACGCTTCATGGTCGATGCGCCGCGTTGGTCCGCGCACCTCGCTTCCTGGATCGACGGCAAGGACGGGCTCGATCACATCTTACTGACCCATCGCGACGATGTGGCCGACGCCGCCCGTTACGCGAAGCATTTCGGGGCCAGAGTATGGATCCATGAAGCGGATGCCGACAGCGCTCCCTTCGCCACTGATGTGATGCGGGGAGGCAATCCGCCAGCACCATTTCCCGCCATGAAGGTATTGGGAGTTCCAGGTCATACGCGCGGAAGCGTCATGTATCTGCTGAACGACCACACGCTCTTTACCGGCGACTCTCTGGCTTGGGATCCTGAACGTGACGCGCTCAACGGTCACCGGGAATTTTGCTGGCACGACTGGGCGACGCAATTGGCATCCCTGAGCAAGCTTCGCGAGCAGACCTTCTCGCGGGTGCTAGCCGGTCACGGGGGCAGCATCACGCTGTCTCCGGAACGGATGAGAGCCGAACTCGAAGCGATGTTAGCCGCAAGTTGATCGCGATTAGAGATCCGAGATGATCGGACTTATGGAGTGACCCCCTGTATCGAGACAGGGAAATAAGGGACAGTTCTCATCAGGAGAACAGATGTCCGAGCAGGAACGACGAAGGTTCAGCCGAGAGTTCAAGCTGGCGGCGATAGGCCGGCTGGAGGCTGGAGAGAGCGGC
>JARLIP010000274.1 GCA_031291685.1 Caulobacteraceae bacterium
CATCCGGGCTCATGGCGCCCAGGGACTTCAGCAGGTTGGAAATGTGGCCGGTCTTGCCCAGGGCCGTGACGCGCACGGCGTCGAGGGCGGCCAGGTCAGAGGCGGCGGCGATCTGGGCGGTCAGATCGGCTTCGAGGGCGGTAAGGTCGGTCATCCCGTCGTCCTTGCACAGGTTTGTGCGTCCTTCGCGACACGCCTTTGACAGCGTTCCTCAGGATGACGAGGGAAGGGGTGTTTCCAGGGCCTTCGTCATGGTGAGGAGCGGGACCCGCGATAGGCGGGCCCCGCGTCTCGAACCACGCGCTGTAAGGCGTTGGCTGTTAGGCCAGCGCGGCGCGAACCTTGTCGGCGATGGCCTTGAACGCTGCCGGATCGGCGCCCGCCACGTCGGCGAGAACCTTGCGGTCGATATCGACGCCGGCCAGGTCAAGGCCGTGAATAAACTGCGAGTAGGTAAAGCCTTCCAGCCGCGCGGCCGCGTTGATGCGCTGGATCCACAGGGCCCGGAATGACCGCTTCCGCACCTTGCGGTCGCGGTAGGCGTACTGGCCGGCCTTGTCGACGGCGGCCTTGGCCGCCCGGATGGTGTTCTTGCGGCGGCCATGGAAACCCTTGGCCTGCTCGAGAACCTTTTTGTGCTTGGCGTGGGACGTTACGCCCCGTTTGACACGCGCCATATCAGATCACCTTGGTCTTGTCGGAATGGGGAAGGGGTTCAGCCGTACGGCATCCAGGTCGTGATGACCTTGGCGTCAGCGTCCGCCATGACCTTGGTCCCACGATTTTGCCGGATGTACTTGGAGTTGTGGCTGATCAAGCGGTGCCGCTTGCCCGCCACGCCAGCCTTCACCTTGCCCGACGCGGTGATCTTGAAGCGCTTTTTGGCGCCCGATTTCGTCTTCAACTTCGGCATTTCGCAGCGGAGCCGTAAAGCCCCGTCCTCTGGTAGGTAGCATCAACATCGGCCGCCCTGGCATGCCTTGGGCCAGGCGGTCGCACGAAGCCGGGGTGCATACGGGAAATGGGGGCGGAAGGCAAGGCTTGTGGAGCAGCCCCGCCGGCTACTCCGCCGCGGTCGCCATGGCCTGGTGGCGCTGGGCGCTGGCCGCCCGGCCGGCGGAGATGGCCAGGAAGATGGCCGGGGCCACGATCATGGCGCCCATGATGAAGGGGGCGTTGACGCTGATCCCGGTGAACAGCAGGCCCGCGCACAGGGGCCCGCCCACCCGGGCGATGGCGCCGGCGGCGTTGTTCAGGCCCATGATCTGGCCCTGATGGTTCTCGTCGATGGCCCTGGACATCAGGGCGCCGGCGTTGGGGAAGGCCACGGACTGAAACAGGGCGGTGAAGCCCATCAGGGTGATGGTCGACCAATGGCCGTTGGACAGGGGCTGCAGGCCAATGCTGATCGCCGTTCCGGCCATGCCGATGGCCAGCATGGGCGCCTCGCCAAAGCGCCTGGACAGGGGGGCGGTGACGAAGAACTGGGAAAAGGCCGAGACCGCGCCTGTGACGGCGAAGCACAGGCCCACATCCCTGGGCTGCCAGCCGAACCGGTGCTGGGCCCAGAGGCCGAAGGTGGACTCGATGCCGGTGAAGGCGAAGCCGACCACGAAGGTCAAGAGGATCAGCTGGCCGATCACCGGATGGCGCGCCGCGTACCCAGCCATCACCCAGGGGCGGGGCGCGCGGGTGGCGCCGGTGGTGCGGGTGCGGCTTTCCTTGACCAGGAGGGCGACCCCCAGGGCCGCCAGGCCGCCGAGGGCGGAGGCGATCAGGAGCGGGATCTTGAAGCCGATCGGCCCCGCCGAGGGCCGCGCCAGCATCCCGCCCAGGGACGGGCCCACGATCAGGCCGATATTATAGGCCGCGCCCAGCTTGGCGATCTGGCCGGCGCGCTCCTCCGGAGCGGTGACGTCGGCGATATAGCCCTGCACCACCGAGCCGTTGCCCGCCGCCATCCCGCCGAACATGCGGATGACGAAGGCGAAATAGACATTGGGGGCGAAGGCCAGCAGGCCGTAGCAGACGCAGTTGGCGCAGAGGGTCGAGATTAGGAGTGGCTTGCGCCCGATCCGGTCCGACAACCGCCCCCAGAACGGTTCGCCGAAGAAGGCGCCGATGGAATAGGCCGAGAAGATCAGGGCGATCTGCCAGGCGGGGGCATGGAACGACTGGGCGTAGAACGGCAGCAGCGGCACGACGACGCCGAACCCCAGCATGTTGATGAACATCACCGACAGGAGGGTGTATAGCGCGGCGGTTGACCTCCCCGCCGTCGGATTCTGCGGGTCCACGGTCATGTGATGGCTGATAAGTGATCGGGCGGCGGGCGGCAAGGCTGGTGGTCGCCCAATCGTGAATCGTCCGGTCGCGCGAACGTGATCGGTGCATTGAGGCTTCCCGGCCGACCATAGATTGCAGCGGCAAAGCTTGGGGCCATATGTCGCATCCGGCCGCTCATCCATGGTCCGGCGATCCTCGCCGGCCAGGCGGCCCGATGGGGATATCCATGTCATTGCTTTGGGCGTTCGGACCGTGGGTCGGTTCGGCGCTTCTTGTCGTGCTCGGCGCGCTGGCCTTCGCCTTCGTCTCGGGCATGATCCGCTATGTCGGCAACAACCGCGTGGCGGTGGTGGAAAAGCTCTGGAGCGGCAAGGGGTCGATCAAGAGCGGCCTGATCGCCTTGAGCGGCGAGGCCGGCTATCAGCCCGACGTGCTGCGCGGGGGCGTGCACTTCTTCTTTCCCTTCCAGTTTCGCCTGCACGTCCAACCCCTGGTGACCATTCCCCAGGGCCGGATCGGCTATGTCTTCGCCCGGGACGGCGCGCCCCTGGGGTCCGACCAGGCCCTGGCGGACAATCCGGTGGACGTGGACTTTCAGGACACCCGCGGCTTCCTGGCCGCCGGGGGGCAGAAGGGGCCGCAGCGCAAGGTGCTGCGCGAGGGCGCCTATGCCCTCAATCTCGCCCAGTTCGTCATCGTCACCCGCGATCGCACCTTCGCCCTCAGCCTGGACCGCGAGGAAGCGGCCCTGCTGGAGCAGATGGCCGAGGTGATCGAGGAACGGGGCGGATTCGAGCCGGTGGTGATCAAGGACGCCGACGACCAGATCGGCGTGGTCACCGTGCATGACGGTCCCGGGCTGGCCGCCGGCGAGATCATCGCCCCCACCGTGGGCGAGGACCCCAACAATGCGGCGACTTTCCACAACAGCTTCCAGGACCCGCGCAAGTTCCTGGCCGCCGGCGGCCGCAAGGGGCGCCAGCTGCAGGTGCTGGTGGAGGGGACCTACTATATCAACAGCCTGTTCGCGACGGTGGAGCTGATCGCCAAGACCGTGGTCGAGGTGGGTCAGGTCGGCGTGGTGGTCTCCTATAACGGTCCCGCCGGCGTCGACACCTCCGGCGAGGCCTATCGCCATGGGGAGCTGGTGGATCACGGCCAGCGCGGGGTGTGGAGCGATCCCCTGCTCCCCGGCAAATACGCCTTCAACACCTATGCCGGCCGGGTGACCATGGTCCCCACTACC
>JARLIP010000275.1 GCA_031291685.1 Caulobacteraceae bacterium
CAGTCCGGGGGCCTGGCCTCGGCCAGGGGCACGCTGGTGGACGCGATGATGCGCAAGGCCGGCTTCATCAACGCCGCCGACCGCTATGGCCTGAAATCCACCGGTGACGTGCCCCTGGAGCGGCTGATCGCCGACCCGCCGGACGTGCTGCTGGCGGGCCTGCCCCGGACCGGGGCGCCGGGCTGGGCCGACCGGGTCCTGACCCATCCGGCCCTGGCCGCCATCGGACCGCGCATGCATCGGGCGGTGTTTCCAGAGAGGCTGATCTATTGCGGCGGGCCGGTGCTGATCGAGGCGGCGGGGATGCTGGCCAAGGCCCGCCAGGACGCCTTGGAGGCCCGGGCGTGAGGCGCGTCCCCACCGTCACCCTCGTCGCGGGCCTGATCCTGCTGGTCCTTGTCCTGGGGATGATCAGCCTGATGGCCGGGCGGGTCTGGGCGCCGTTCAGCGCCTGGAGCGACCGCACCGATCCGCGCTGGGCGATCGTCTTCCTGCTGCGCCTGCCGCGAACTATCCTGGCCTTGGCCGTGGGGGCGGCTCTGGGCCTGTCGGGGGCGGCGATGCAGGGCTATACCCGCAATCCCCTGGCCGATCCCGGGGTGCTGGGGGTTTCGGCCATGGCCGCCCTGGGGGCGGTGCTGACCCTCTATCTTGGCTCGGCCGCCTCCCAGACCTGGGTGATCGCCGGGGGCGCCATGGGCGGGGCCTTCATCGGGGTGTTGCTGCTGATGGCCCTGTCCGGGGCGGCCTCGAGCACGGTGACCTTTGTCCTGGCGGGGGTGATCCTCAACACCATGGCCGCCGCCGGGGTCTCCCTGGCCCTGAGCCTGGCCCCCAATCCCTGGGCGGTGAATGAGATCGTCAACTGGCTGATGGGCTCCCTGGCCGATCGCCGGGCCGAGGACGTGACCATGGCCCTGCCCCTGATCGTCATCGGCTGCGGCCTGCTGCTGCTCACCGGCCGAGCCCTGGACGCCCTGACCCTGGGGGAGAGCGGCGCGAAATCCTTGGGCGTGGATCTGGCCGCCACCCGCTGGCTGCTGGCGGCGGGGGTGGCCCTGACCGCCGGGGCCAGTGTGGCGGTGACCGGGGTGATCGGCTTTGTCGGCCTGGTGACCCCGCACCTGCTGCGCCCCCTGGTGGGCGCGCGGCCCGGCGCGCTGCTGGCGCCCAGCGCCGTGGGCGGGGCCGTGATCGTTCTGATCGCCGACATACTGGTGCGCCTGACCCCTGCCGCTTCCGAGGTCAAGCTGGGGGTGGCCATGGCCGTGGTCGGCGGACCGTTCTTCTTCATCCTGCTGCTGAGCCGCCGAAGGAGCCTGGCCTGATGCGTCTGAGCGCCATCGATCTGCATCTGACCCTGGGCGGCGCCGCGATCCTCAAGGGGCTGAGCCTGGATTTCGAGCCGGGCGCGGTGACCGCGATCGTGGGCCCCAACGGCGCGGGTAAGTCCAGCCTGATGAGCTGTCTCGCGGGCCTGCGCACACCTGACCGGGGCGAGGTCCGGCTGGGTGACGTCCCCCTGGCGCGGCGAGCCGCCCGGGCGCGGGCGCGGCGGATCGCGCTTATGGAGCAATCGCCGCAGATCGCCTGGGCGGTGGATGTGAAAACCCTGGTGGGGCTAGGGCGCACGCCGTTCCTGGGCGCCAGGGGGCTTGCCGCAGAGGATCACGCGGCGGTGGCCAGGGCCATGGACCGCGCCGATGTGGCCCGCTTCGCCGACCGGCCCGTCACCCATCTGTCCGGGGGCGAGCGCGCCCGGGTCCTGATCGCCCGGGCCCTGGCCGGCGATCCCCAGTGGCTGCTGGCGGACGAGCCCCTAGCGGAGCTAGACCCCGGTCATCAGCTGGACGCGGCGGTCCTGCTGCGGGGTCTGGCCATGGCTGGCAAGGGCGTGGTGGTGACCCTGCATGACCTGACCCTGGCGGCGCGGCTGGCCGATCGGGTGGTGGTCCTGGCGGGTGGCGCGGTCATCGCCGATGGCCCGCCAAGGACGGCCCTGACCCCGGCGGTGCTGGCCCAGGCCTATGGGGTTGAGGCTCGGCTGTCCGAGGGCCGGGGCGGCCTCCTGATCGATGTGACGGGCCGCCATGGCTGATCCTTCGAAACAATCTCTGGCGGTGGGAGGGCCCCTATGGCGGCGTTGATGATCCAGGGCTGCGGCTCGGATGTGGGCAAGTCGGTGCTGACGGCGGGGCTGTGCCGGCTGTTCGCCAATCGCGGCCTTCGGGTGCGTCCATTCAAGCCCCAGAACATGTCCAACAACGCCGCCGTCACCGCCGACGGGGGCGAGATCGGCCGCGCCCAGGCGCTGCAGGCCATCGCCTGCCGCACCCCGGCCACGGTCCATATGAACCCGGTGCTGCTCAAGCCCCAGAGCGATGTCGGCGCCCAGGTGGTGGTGCGCGGCCAAGTGGCCGGGACCTGGAGCGCGGGCGCCTATCAGGGCAGCAAGGACCAGTGGCTGGACCTGGTCCTGGAAAGCTTCGCGAGCCTTGAGGGCGAGGCTGATCTGGTGATCGTCGAGGGCGCCGGCAGTCCCGCCGAGACCAACCTTAGGGCCGGCGACATCGCCAATATGGGCTTTGCCCGGCCAGCCAATGTGCCGGTGGTGCTGGTGGGGGATATCGACCGGGGCCACGTGATCGCCGCCCTGGTGGGCGCCCACGCGGTGTTGGATGAACCAGACCGGGTCATGATCCGGGGGTTTTTGATCAACAAGTTTCGCGGCGATCCGGCCCTGTTCGAGGATGGCCGGGCGGAGATCGCGCGGCGCACCGGCTGGCGGGATCTGGGCATGGCGCCCTGGCTGGCCTCGGCTCGCGCCCTGCCGGCGGAGGACGCCGTGGTGCTGGACCATGGGACGCACCGCCAGGATCGGCGGGTGCGGATCGTGGCGCCCCTCCTGTCGCGGATCGCCAATTTCGACGACTTCGATCCCCTGCGCGCCGAGCCGGAGGTGGATTTCGCCTTCATTCCCCCGGGCCAGGCCCTGCCGGGGGATGCGGATCTGGTGATCCTGCCGGGGACCAAGGCGACCCTGGCGGACCTGGCCTTTCTGCGTGGCCAGGGCTGGGACATCGACCTTGCGGCCCATGTGCGGCGGGGTGGGCGGGTGCTGGGGCTGTGCGGCGGATATCAGATGCTGGGCCGGCGGATCGCCGATCCCGAAGGCCTCGAAGGCCCGCCCGGCGCGGCGCCAGGCCTGGGTCTGCTGGAGGTCGAAACCACCCTTCTCGGGGACAAGGTGCTGCGCCCCGCCGCCGGTCGGCTCGCGGTCAGCGGCGCGCGCTTTGCCGGCTATGAGATCCATGTGGGGCGCACGATCGGCCCTGACCTTTCCCGTCCCCTGCTGACCCTCGACGGCGGCGCCCCCGAGGGCGCGGTCAGCGCCGATGGGCGGGTGGCGGGCTGCTATGTCCACGGCCTGTTCGACGCCGCCCCGGCCCGGGCCGCCCTCTTGGGCGAGCTTGGCGCGGTGTCTTCCGGCCAGGACCAGTCCGCCCGCGTCGACCGGGCCCTGGACGAGATCGCCACCGTCCTTGAACGCGCCTTCGACATCCCCGCCTTGGCCGCCATCGCCGGCCTCGAGAAAGCCTTCCCATGACCCTGCCTGTCGTCCCGCCTCTCGACCGCGCCGCCGAACCGGCCCTGCGCGCCCTGATCGACGCCAAGGCCAAGCCCCTGGGCGCCCTTGGGCGGATCGAGACCTTGGCGATCCAGCTGGCTCTGATCGCCGGCCGGCCCGATCCCACGGCCGACCGCGCCCAGCTTCTGGTGTTCGCTGGCGACCACGGCCTGACCGAGGCGGGGGTGTCGAGCTATCCCCAGGCCGTGACCCTGGCCATGGTCGCCACCCTGCTGGCCGGCAAGGCCAGCGCCAACGCCTTCGCCCGGGCGGTGGGGGCCAAGGTCATGGTGGTGGACGCCGGGGTCGCGGCGGACATCCTCAGCCATCCAGACCTGATCGAGGCCAAGGTGCGGGCCGGGACCCGCAACGGGGCCCTGGAGCCGGCCCTGACCCTTGAGGAGGTGCGTCTGGCCCTCAGCCGGGGCGCGGCGATCGCGGCGGCCGCCGCCGAAGAGGCCGATGTGCTGCTTCTGGGGGAGATGGGCATAGGCAACAGCGCCAGCGCCGCCCTGATCCTGCACCGGCTGGGACCCGCGCCCCTGGCCGAATGCGTCGGCCTGGGCGCCGGTCACGACGAGGCGGGTCTCGCCCGCAAGCGCGCCGCCCTGGACCAGGCGGCGGCCCGGTCATCCGCTGATCAGCCCATGGAGGTTCTGGCCCAGTTCGGCGGGCTGGAGATCGCCATGATGGCCGGGGCGGTGATCGGGGCGGCGGCGGCGCGCAGACCGGTGGTGGTGGACGGCTTCATCTGCGGGGCGGCGGCCCTGGCGGCGATCCGCCTCCAGCCGGCGGTCCGGGACTATTGCGTCTTCGCCCACCGCTCCGCCGAGCGGGGCCACGCCCTGATGCTGCAGGTCCTGGGCGCCGAGCCCCTGCTGGACCTGGATCTGCGCTTGGGAGAGGGCACGGGGGGCCTGCTGGCCCTGCCCCTGCTGCGGGCGGCCTGCGCCCTGCTCAGCGATCTGGCCAGTCTGGAGGACGTTCTGGCGGGGCGGCTGTGATGCGCCGGCAGGTCGAGCTCTTTCTCTGCGCCGTCCAGTTCCTGACCCGGATACCGATCCCGGCCCTGGGGCGGTTCGATCCGGACTGGATCACCCGCAGCGCCCCCTATTTCCC
>JARLIP010000276.1 GCA_031291685.1 Caulobacteraceae bacterium
GGGGGGGGGGGGCGGCGGCCGCCGGTGGGGGCGGGGGGCGTTGGGCCGCAGGGTGGAGGGGGCCCGCGCCGCCCTCAGATATTCCCCGAAGCCCGCCGCCGCCGCTCTGTCGACGCCGCAAGCTCCGCCCAGATCGCCCCCTCGATCCGCCGGGCCTCGGCCCCGTCCAGTCGCTCCACGGCCGCGTGCAGTTCGATCAAGGCGCCTCGCAGCTCGTCGTTGGCGGCGTCCAGGGTGCTGACGCGGACATCGGCGTCCCGGCTGGCGGCCAGCCTGGCCAGGCGCTGGCCCAGATCCGCCGTCAACCCCAGCCCACCGGCCTCGGCGAAGAGGACGCGCAGGGCGGCGTTCTCCTCCACCCGCCACTGGGCGGCGTTGTCCCATTCCTCCGTGGCCATGGCGATCAGGGCGGCGGCCATGCCCAGGGAGCCCGCCAGATAGGCCGGCTGGACGTGGGGGGCGATCTCGCCAGCGATGCGGGCGACAAGGTCCGACAGGACGGCGGGCACATCGGGTTTCATAGGTGTCCCATCAGTTCGAGGGCGGCGCGGTCCTGGGGGTTCAGCATGGCCCAGGCGGAATAGGCCAGGATCGGGTCGCGATTATCACCGTCGATCCAGGCCTTGGCGCTGGACACCCAGATCCCCTGGCCCTTGACGCAGTTGAACAGCTCCCACCAGTGCAGGGCCGCCGGATCGGCTTTCAGCCCGCTGGCCCGCTCCCAGATGGCGATGGCGGCCTCGCGCGAAACCAGCCCGCCCCGGCGCTCGTCCTTGCCCCAGCACCAGATGCGGTTGAGGCTCCAGCCCAGATCCTCCAGCGGGTCCCCCAGATGGGCCATCTCCCAGTCCAGGATTCCGTGGATGCCGCCTTCAGTGTCATAGAGAAAATTGCCCGTGCGATAGTCCCCATGGACCACGCTGATCTTCCGTGCCGGGGGAGGGGGATTGGCCCGCAGCCAGCGGATGGCCGCGCGGATGATCGGCTGGGGCGCCACCTCGTCCTCGTCGATCACCCACTCCCAATAGCCAAGCTCCCGCGCCCAGCAGGCGTCCGCCGCCACCGGCGCGAAGGCGCCCATCAGATCCAGGGTTTCGGGATCGGCCTTGGCGATCTGGCCCAGGATGGTCCACTTGCGCTCGGCCAGGGCCTCATGCGTTCCCAGATAGGCCTCGGTCTGCAACAGCATCGGGCTGGCCTCGAAGCCGGCGATCTCCTCGGCGACGAAGAAGGGATGGCCCAGGGGCCCGTCATCCTCCTCCAGCCACAGCATCCGGGGCGCCGGCACGGCCGAGCCGTGGAAGGCGGAATAGGCGGCGAACTCGATCTTGCGCTGGGTGTCAATCAGGCTGGAGGGCGGGTCGCGGCGCAGGATCAAGGCCTGTTCCACCGCCCGGCCGTCGGCGTCCCGATAGCCGAGCCGAAATCGGTAGGTCTCCCGCGAGGCGCCGCCGGAGATCCGCGCCAGGTCCGTGACCGTTACCTCTCGGGCGCCGGGCAGTCGGGTGGCGATATAGGCGGCCAGCCGGGCTTCGATGTCCTCGGCCATCAGGCGCTGCCGCGGAAAAGCGCCGGGCCCGGAATATTGTTTTCGACAGGTCCCATCGGGTTTTTTACGCGGCGACGCAAGAAAGCCTTGCCTTCCGTTACGGCGGCGCCGCGTTTCCTCCTTGAATTATAGGTTATCGTTGTTTTGTAATCGACACGTTGGGCCGGAGCAATAACCGGCATACGGGATGGAAATGGAAGCTGACGTTACGAAACCTTCGCTGGAGGCGGACCTTGAGCGCGGCTTGTCCAGTGTTGCGGGCAAGATTGCCGCAGGGGCCAGTGGGATTAGCGGCCTTCGCCGGCTGTCCGGCGGCGCCAGCCAGGAGCTGTGGCGCTTCGATCTTACCGAGGGCGAGACGCGCACGCCCATGATCCTGCGCAGGGCGCCCGGCGGGGATCGGGTCTCCGAAACCGCCGCGGGACTGGAGATCGAGGCCGCCCTGATCCAGGCCGCCGACCGCATCGGCGTGCCCGTCCCCCCGGTGCGCTATGTGCTGAGCCCGAAGGATGGACTGGGCCGCGGCTTCGTCATGGGCTTCGTCGAGGGCGAAACCCTGGGCGGGCGCATCGTCAAGGGCGAAGCCTTCGCTGAAGTCCGCCCCCGTCTGGCGCGGCAGTGCGGCGAGATTCTGGCCCGGATCCACACCCTGGACCCGGCCGACTTCCCCACCCTCAAGCGCTCCACCCCCGCCGAGCTCCTGGCCCAGTGGCTGGGCGCCTACCGCGCCACCGAATGGCCCCGTCCGGTGTTCGAGCTGGCCTTCCGTTGGCTGGAGCGCAACTGTCCCCCGCCCCCGACCCAGCCGCGCCTGGTCCATGGGGACTTTCGCAACGGCAACCTGATGTTCGGCCCAGGCGGGGTGCGCGCGGTGCTGGACTGGGAACTGGCCCATGTGGGCGATCCCATGGAGGACCTGGGCTGGATCTGCGTCAATTCCTGGCGCTTTGGCATGGTCCACAAGCCTGTGGGCGGGTTCGGCGATCTGGGGGACCTGTTCGCCGGCTACGAGGCCGCTGGCGGCCCCCCGGTCAACCGCGCCGCCGCCAAGTGGTGGGAGGTGTTCGGCTCCATGCGCTGGGGGGTGATGTGCTCGGGGATGAGCGCGGCCTTCCGCACCGTGGACCCCTCCGTGGAGCGGGCGGTGATCGCCCGGCGCACCTCTGAGAACGAGCTAGACCTGATGCGGCTCCTGGCGGACTGACCCCATGCAAGACCAGCCCTTTCCCAGCGAAATCATCGCCGCCGTCGCCGAGTTCCTGCGCACGACCGTGGCCCCCAAGTCCGATCCCCTGCTGGCCTTCCAGGCCAAGGTCGCCGCCAACGCCCTGGAGATGGCCCGCCGCCAGCTGGAGCAGGCGCCCGCCGCCGACGCCGCAGAGCTGGAGCGCCTGACCCGCATCCTGGGCCACGGCGGGGATCCGCACGCGCTCAACACCGAACTGGCCGCCAGGATCGCCAGCGGCGATCTGGACCTCGCCAGCCCGGGCCTGGCCGATCATCTCTGGGCCACGACCCTGGCCAAGCTGGCCGTCGATCAGCCCACCTACGCCGCCTATCGCGTGGCCCTGGCCGAACATGGCCCAGGCGCCGGCGGGGCCAACAACAAGATTACGGAGGAATAAGTCATGGACTTCGCCCTGGACCAGGACCTGGTCGACTACCTCGCTGAACTGGACCGGTTCATCGAGACGCAGATCAAGCCGATCGAGGAGCGGGACGACAATATCCGCTTCTTCGACCACCGCCGCGAACACGCCCGCACCGACTGGGACAATAACGGCCTGCCCCGCAAGGAGTGGGAGGATCTGCTGACCGTGGCCCGGGAGAAGGCCGACGCCGTCGGCCACCTGCGCTACGCCTGGCCCAAGGAGATGGGCGGCAAGGGCGGCTCCAACCTGTCCATGGCCGTGATCCGCGAGCACCTGGCCGCCAAGGGCCTGGGCCTGCACAACGACCTGCAGAACGAACACTCGATCGTCGGCAACAATCCCTTCGTGCTGATGTTCAAGACCTTCGCCACCAACGCCCAGTACGAGAAGTACGGCGACAAGCTGCTCAAGGGCGAGATCCGCGCGGCCTTCGGCCTGACCGAGCCCAACCACGGCTCGGACGCCACCTTCATGGAGACCCGCGCGGTGCGCGAGGACAAGGACGGCGTTGCCGGCTGGCGCATCAATGGCCAGAAGATGTGGACCACCGGCATGCATGTCGTCAGCCACATCATGGTCTTCGCCCGCACCAGCGGCAAGGACGGCGACGCCGGCGGCATCACCGTCTTCCTGGTTCCGGCCGACCACCCGGGGGTCTAGATCGA
>JARLIP010000277.1 GCA_031291685.1 Caulobacteraceae bacterium
GAGGCCCCGGCTTTCGCCGGGACCTCCAGTGGTCGCGATAGAGCCGGTGGGGATTAGCCGCCGACGACGGTGCTGACTTGGCAGGCGGTGTTGCTGGAGCTGGACCCCGCCTGGGCGAAGAACAGGTTCAGCGAGGAGGCGTCGCCCGCGCTGTTGGTGAAGGTGTTGGTGATCGCCGTGGTCCAGGCCGACGGCAGGGCAGCGAGGCCAGCCTTAGCCAGGATGGTTTGAGCATTGCTGTTGGTCAGCTGGAAGGTCAGGTAGGCGTTCAGCAGGGCCAACCGGCTGGCGTCCGAATAGCAGGTATAGCCCAGGAAGTTGGTGGTGCCGACGATGGGATAGGCGTTGGCCGCCGAGGGGGTGGCCAGGGGCGCGGTGGCCGAGGTGGATTGAACCCAGGCGGTGGGATCGTTCCGCAGGCCGTTGGCGGTGACGCCGGCGCTATAGGCGCCGGTGCTGGTGGACTGGGGCGGCAGGATCGAGCCGAAGGCCGTCAGGGCTGTGGCCCCGGTCGGTTCGACATAGTCGCCATTGCTGTTCTTCAGGTCTGCCACGTTGAGGTTGTAGGTGTTGGCGCCCGTATTGGTGACCGCCGGCAGGGCGTAGTCGGACCCCACATAGCCGATCCGGCCTTGATAGATGGCGTTGGCGTTGCCGACCACGGTCGGGAGCGCGGTGAAGGCGACATACTTGGCCACGCCATCGCTGCCGGCGGCGCGGGTGAACTGGGTGGTGGATTCGCCGGAAACCGCGTTGTTGTTGGACAGGGTCTTGTCGTAGATCGGCCCTTGCAGCGAGGACGGCAGGGTGGTGGAACCGGCGGTGCCGAAGGCATTACCCGTGCCGCAGACCGCGGCCAGGTGACGGGTCAGGATCGAGGTGGTGCCCGAGCTGTCCGAGCGACCGACGATCTGCAGCGGAACGCTGAAGGTGGAGAAGTTCGGGTCGCTCGGGTCGGCCAGGGACACGCCGCCATTGAGGGCCGTCAGCGCCGAATCGTTCCAGTTGCTGATCTGCCCGCTGAGGATCTTGCAATAGGTGGTGGCGTCCAGCTTCAGCCCGCCACTGCTATCGGAATTGGGGGATTGAACGTTGAAGCTGTAGGTCGTGACGGAGCCGTTGGCGCGCAGCACCTTCTTATAGACCGGGCTATAGGCGATGGCCACCGGATCGACCGAGACCGGGAACTGCACCAGGGCGCCATAGAGGGACTTGGGGTTGCCGTACTGGCCCGTGCCGGGGGTCACGCCCGGGGCCACCACGGTGACGGCGGACGAACCGCTGCCTTCGGTTCCGCCCGAATTATAGACGGACAGGTCGGCGGTCACCAGGCTGTTGTCCGACAGGCCATAGTTGACCGTGGAATAGACCGGGATCGTGCCGGCGCTATCCGTGGAGCCGAACAGGGCCACGGTGGGGGTGTGGGCATAGACCGCGCCGATGCCCGAACCCGAACCGGTGGAGTCATAGGCGATGGCGTTGCCGGTGGTGGGCGAGCAGGTCACGCCCGAGGGGGTGGAGGTGGAGACGGAGGTCGCCGGAGTGCCCTTCACCAGATAGGCGCCGGTGTCGGCGTCATAGCAGTTGGCGGTCTGGTTCCAGTAGGGCGCCAGCAGCGAGGAGCCGCCGCCATAGATGGTGGTGGTGGCGCTGGCCGAAGCGGCCAGGGCCGAAGCGGCCGCGAGGGCGCTGACGCCCAGGAGGGCGCGAAGCTTGAAGCTCGACATTTGATCTTCCTTTGATGGCGGTGTGGGGGAAACCCAGGATTTGTTGATCAGGCGGCGAAGAGCATTCGTCGCCGCCACTCACCTTATCGACACGCACTTCCCGTCCCCCGACCATATCAATCGAGGGCGTCGGCATTGAAGGCCAAATAAAAATCCCAGCCGGCCTGCAACGACGGCGTGTATATCAATTACTAATTCGAATCGTCAACGCCAAAGACTCGCCATTTTTGATGATTATTTCTGTCAAGTTTGGATTTTGATTATTTTTACACAATTCATGAACAACGACAACGCCACCTCATACATAATTTCAATTCTATATTTTTACATTATTTACACGTCATCGTCACAAAAAGCGGCCGACGGCACGCCACCCGCGCACGCCCCACCCTCCTCCCCACCCCACAACCCCAACGCGTTCAAGGATCACCCGCGCACAACACCTGGAAATGAGCTCCAAATGCGATGGCAAAGAATTACATAATATATCCGCCGTAATTACAACAAATTGTCATGATTCAAATTCACCGTCCAAAATTTCATTACAAAAATATGTAATCATAAAACATTCATGCAGCTTCCAGTGTTCATCAGCGGATATTCCAAGCTATTAGTTTGACGCCACCAACGCCCCACCCGTCCGGTGAGGCGCTCGTCAGCCTTGGGTGCTTTTCGTGCGCACATCTAACCTGTCATTGCGGCAAGTGGTGATGGACGGCGGTTTGGTGGCCGCGGAAACCTTGGCCCGGGCCAGCATCGTGCAGGAGGAAAGCGGGGAGCGGCTGGACGCCGTGCTGACCCGCCTGGGCCTTGTCACCGAGCAGGCCCTGGCCGAGGCCATCGCCGCGGCCTCCGGCCTGCGTCTGGCCGGCCCCGACGACTTTCCCGCCCAGCCGGTGGAGCCAGGCCGGCTGTCTGCCCGTTTTCTACGGGAGGCCAAGGCCGTGCCGCTAAACTGCACCGAAGGCCAGGTGGAAGCCGCCTTCGTCGATCCGCTGGACACCTACTATATCGACGCCCTCGCCTACGCCCTGGAACGGCCGGTCACCGCCCTGGTGGCCCGGACCGGAGACATAGAGGCCGCCCTTGACCGCCTCTATGGCGCGGCGGCGGAAGACAGGGCCGCCGAGGGCCAGGACGAGGCTGACGAAGGGGATCTGGAGCGCCTCAAGGATCTGGCCAGCGACGCGCCGGTGGTTCGGGCGGTCAACGGCCTGATCTCCCGCGCCGCCGAGCAGCGCGCCTCGGACATCCATGTGGAGCCGTCCGAGGACGGACTGCTGATCCGATTTCGCGTCGATGGGGTTCTCAAGCTGCAGGAGCGGCTGCCGGCCCACCTGAAATCGGCCTTCGTGTCGCGGGTGAAGGTGCTGGCGAATCTGAACATCGCCGAGCGCCGCCTGCCGCAGGACGGACGCATGCGCCTGGCCGTCCGCGGGCATGAGATCGATCTTCGCGTGGCCACCGCTCCGACAATTCATGGCGAGAGCGTCGTTTTACGCCTGTTGGACCGATCTAATCTTTCTCTTGATTTCGATTCACTGGGATTCGACGACCTTATACTTCCCCAGTTTCAGGACGCCTTGAACCAGCCCCATGGCATCGTCCTGGTCACCGGCCCCACCGGCAGCGGCAAGACCACCACCCTCTACGCCGCCCTGGCCTCGCTGAACTCGACCGAGCGCAAGATCCTGACGGTGGAGGACCCGATCGAGTACCGATTGGCCGGGGTGAACCAAACCCAGGTCAACCCTCAGATCGGCCTCAGCTTCGCCGCGGCCCTGCGCTCGTTCCTGCGTCAGGACCCGGACGTGATGATGGTCGGCGAGATCCGCGATCTGGAAACCGCCCAGGTGGCGGTCCAGGCGGCCCTGACCGGGCACACCATCCTGTCCACCCTGCACACCAATAGCGCCGCGGCGGCGGTGACGCGACTGCTGGACATGGGGATCGAGCCCTTCCTGCTGACCTCCACGCTCAACGCGGTCCTGGCCCAGCGGCTGGTGCGCCGCCTTTGCCCAGAGTGCCGCCAGCCCCACGCGGCCACGGCGCGGGACCTGTTGGCGGTGGGGGCGCCCCTGTCGGAGGAGCAGGATGTCCAGCTCTGGCGGCCGGCGGGATGCCCGGCCTGCGGCCATACAGGCTTCAAGGGGCGGCTGGCGATTCTGGAATTGCTTCCCGTGGGCGATGACACCGCCCGCCTGGCCCTGGCCCGGGCCGAGGCGCGGGAGATCGAGCGCGACGCGGTGGCCCACGGCATGCGCACCATGCTCCAGGACGGGGTGGCCAAGGCGCGGGCGGGCCTGACCACCATCGACGAAGTCCTGCGCGTGACGCGGGAGGACTAGGCATGGCGACCTTCTCCTATCGCGCCGCCACCGCCGCCGGCGATCTTCGCTCCGGAGTATTGGAGGTGGGGTCCCGGGGCGAGGCGCTGGAGCGGTTGCGCCGGCTGGGCCTGACTCCCATCGAAGCCACGCCGATCGCCGCGGCCAAGACCACAGCCGCCCCGACGCGAGCCGGCGCCGCGGAGCGCCGGGCCATGGTCAACGCCGTGGGCGAACTGGCTGTTCTCCTGGGCGCGGGCCTGTCCCTCGATCGCTCGTTGTCGGTCTGCGTCGAGAACACCGCCAACCCGACCCTGAAGGCCGCCCTTGGAGAACTCCTCAAAAGGGTCAAGGAGGGCGCGCCCCTGTCCCGGGCCATGACCGATTCCCGGGGCCTGTTCCCGCCCATGGCCTCCGCCATGGCCGAGGCCGGCGAAGCCAATGGCCGGCTGGACATGGCCCTGACCCGTCTGGCCGAGACCCTGGATCGGGCGGAAGCCCTGCGCCAGACCGTGACCTCGTCCATGGTCTATCCGATCATGCTGGTCAGTCTGGCGCTCGGCGTGATCTTGATGATGATGCTGTTCGTGGTGCCGCAGTTCGAGGGATTGTTCTCCGATCAGCAGGCCAAGCTGCCGGTCGCCACCCGCCTGGTGTTGAGCGCCAGCCATCTGACGCGGCGCTACGGATGGATGGGGCTGGCGGCCCTGACGCTCCTGAGCGTGGCGACCTGGCGCTGGCTGAAACAGCCCGGCGTGCGGCTGGCCCTGGACCGCGCCCTGCTCGGCCTTCCCCAACTCGGCCCCCTGATAAAGGCGGCGGAGACCGCGCGCTTCGCCCGGGTGCTCGGCAGCCTGGTGGAGGGCGGCGTGCCCCTGCCCAACGCCCTGGGCATCGCCCAACGCTCCTTGGCCAACGCCCACATGGCCGCGGCGGTGGCCCGGGTGACCGCGGGCCTCAAGGAAGGCGGCGGCCTGGCGCGCCCCCTGGCCAATACGGGCCTGTTTCCGACCATGGCCATCAGTTTCCTGCGCACCGGCGAGGAAACCGCCCAACTGGCCCTGATGCTCAACCGCCTCGCGGACGTGCTCGACCGCGACGTTCGCACGGCCCTGGAGCGGCTGGTCTCCATACTGACGCCGGCGATCACGATCGTGATGGGCGCCGTGGTCGCGGGGGTCATCGCCTCCATCATGTCCGCCATTCTCGGCTTCAACGACCTGGCTCTTCCGTCATGATCAAGTTCCGCCGCGCCCCCGCCGCCCCGCGCGCCCCAGGCTCCCGCTTCAAGCCCCGGGGGGACGAGGGCTTCACCCTGCTCGAACTGCTTGTCGTTCTGGCGATCATGGGGCTGCTGGCGGCCATCGTGGCGCCGCAGGTCATCAAATACCTCGGCTCGTCGCGCACCCAGACCGCCAAGGTGCAGATCCAGAACGTCAGCGCCGCGCTGGAGCTGTTCAAGTTGGATGTGGGCCGCTACCCGACCCAGGAAGAAGGGTTAAGCGCCCTGGTCACCGCGCCAGCCACGGCGCCGGGCTGGAACGGACCCTATCTGCAGAAGCCAACGGCCCTGCAGGATCCCTGGGCCCAGCCCTACCTCTACCGGGTCCCCGGGCAGCACGGCGAAGTCGACGTTTACACCCTGGGGGCGGACAAGGCCGAAGGCGGCACCGGCGAGGCGCGCGATGTCGGCAACTGGTGACCCCGGCGACCCGTCCGGCCGGGAAGCCGGATCGACCCTGATCGAGGCCCTGGTGGTGGTCAGCATCACCGTCATGATTGGCATGATCGGCTTTCCCATGATGGGCCAGGGGATCGCGAACGCCGCCTTCGGCCAGGCCTCCAGTGGCGTGCGGGCCGATTTTCGGATCGCGCGCGCCCAGGCCCTGGCCACCGGAGAACGGGTGGACATCGTCGTGGCGGATGACGGGCGGGGCTATGGCTGGAGCCCAGGGCCCCGGCGAGCCCTGGTGGCGGGCCTGACAATGTCGCCAGTTGGACCCGTGGCGAGCTTCTATCCGGACGGCTCCGCCTCCGGGGTCCCGCTCTCGCTCACCAACGGGCGTTCGATGGAGCGTTTCGAGGTCGATCCCGTCACCGGCGCGCCGAGGGCCGCGTCATGAGCACGGGCGAGCGCGGTTCCGTGTTTATCGAGACCCTGGTCGCCACGGCGATCGTCGCCCTGGTCCTGGCCGCCGCCTGCCAGACCGTGGCCGACAGCATCGCCCGCCATCAGACCATGGAAGCGCGGCGCTACGCCCTGATGGTCGCGCGCTCCCAACTCGCCGCCGTAGGCTCGGCGATTCCCCTGGAGACCGGCACGACGGAAGGCAGAGACGGCGACGACATCTGGCGAGTCGACATGGGACCTTGCGGATCGGAATCGGCGGCGAGCACGGCGGGGCGTCTCTACTGCATCGCCGTATCCGTGCGGAGCGCGCAAGGTGGGGCGGCGCTGGTCACATTGAACAGCCGCCGCCTGGCGCCCCTGGCCTGATCATGCCCAGAGCTTGCTGGACCACCGCCGACGGCTTCACCCTGGTCGAGCTGCTCGCCAGTCTGGCGGTGCTGGCCATGCTCAGCCTGATGCTGGTGGAAGGCGTGAGCGATCGATCCCTGGCCTGGAGCCGGGTGGAACGCGACACCACGCGCGGGGAATCGGTGGAGGCCGTGCGCGCGCTGATCTCCGAGCGGGTGACCCGCATCTGGCCGTTGACCGTATATAATATCCTGCCCGCTGGACCTGATTTCGATGGCGAGGCGTCGGATATGACGTTCCTGGCGCCGCCGCCGGAGGCTCGAGCCCCCGCCCCCCTGGAGCGATATCAGTTGGTCCTGGCCGCCAACGGGGACCTGCTGCTCAACGCCCGAAGCGATGTCGCCCTGGACCAGACCCAATGGTCCGACCACCAGGTGCTGATGCATGGGGTCCGGGCGCTGGATCTCTCCTATTTCGGCGCGATCGCCCCAGGCGGCCAGCCAGACTGGAGGCCGGATTGGAGTCAGAGGCCGTTCATGCCCTCGCTGATCCGCATTCGGCTGAGCTTCGCCGAGGGCGACCGGCGACGGTGGCCGGATCTGATCGTCCATCCCATGGCGGACATCGACACAGGCTGCCAGTTGACGACGGCGGCCGGATGCAGGGGCCGATGACTCCGCAGCAGATCCTCAACGCCGACCTCGGCACGATCGGTCGCTGGGCCCGCCAAGGCTTGTCCTGGTGGGTTCAAGAGCTGACCGACCTGATCCCGCCCGCCCTGCGCCGCCGCCCCCGCCAGGGAACACGCTGGCTGGCCGAAATGACGACCCTGGACGGGCCGATCCGGCTCTGGCGCCACGGCGCCCTGGCGGAGACCCTCGTGGCGACGGCGACGCCGGGACGATCCGCCGATCTGCTGGCGCCGCGGGACATGGTGCTGGTGCGGGACTTGGAATTTCCCCGCCTGTCCGCCGCCGATCTGCATCGGCTGGTGGACTTGAACATCGACCGGTTCACGCCCTTCGCCGCCGATCAGGTCTATTTCGACACGACGGTGATTGGCCCCGTGGCCGATGGCGCCAAGCAGCGCGTCCGCCTGGGGGTCATCACCCGCGACCGCGCCAAGGCGATACTGGCGCGGGCCGACGCCATGGGCCTGAAGGTGGAGCGTTTCGGGATCGGCGGCGGCGAGGACGGCGTTACGCAGCAATTCGATTTCATGCGCGCGGTCTGGGCCGAGGCTGGCGGCGATCCGACCAACCGGCGGCGCGTCTGGCTGTGGGCCGCCTGCGCGGGACTGGTGGCGGCCAACCTGCTCGTGGCGGTGCTGCGGGATATGAACGACGTCGCCCAGCTGCAGCGCCTGATCGACGCCCAACAGCCCACCGTCACCCTGGCCCTGAGGCTGCGCAAGACGGTGGAAGCCGAGCGCGCGCGCCGGCTCGCCCTGCTGACGCGCCGATCCGTCCATGAGCCTCTGCGGATCCTCGACGCCGTCACCCGGGATCTGCCGAACGGACAGTGGGCGCTGCGGCTGGAATGGAACGGCCGCGCCGTCAGGCTTGTCGGCTTCAAGCAACCGGATTTCGACATGCTCACCGCCCTGCATGGGCCGGCCCTGGGCAACGCGCGCTCCCTGCTCTCCGACATGCCGACCAAGACACCGAATGGCCTGACCCCGTTCGACGTCATGGCCGACGCCCCCGGCGAGGCCACGCGATGAGGCCCCTCGCGCCCCGGGAACGGCGCCTGGTGGCGGCCGGTCTGCTCGTCGCGGCGATCGCGGCGATCTGGCTGGCGCTGATCTCACCCTTGATCGGCGGTTTCCAGGCGCGCGCCGCCCGGCGAGAGCAGTTGCTCGCCCGATATCAGACCAACCTGAGGCTGCTGGATTCCATCCCGACCCTGCGGGCCGAGGCCACCGATCTGAGGCGCACCGCGGCCCAGTACCAGATCACCGCCCCGACCCAGGCCCTTGCGAGCCAGGCCCTGAAGCAGCGCCTGGCCGCGGCGCTCGGCGACGCCGGGGGTGTCGTCGGCGCCACCCAGGACGTCCAGGCCGAGGTTCCCTCCGGTTGGGTCAGCGTCAGGGCCGACGCTCAGATCAACCTGACCCAACTTACCCAAAGCATCCGTCGACTGGAGAATGAGGCGCCATATGTCGTTATCGAATATGCGTCGCTCGGAGCCGACCGAGCGCTTCAAGCCGGCCACGCCGCGCCTCTGGATGTCCGCATCCAGGTTTCCGCGCCTTTTCACCCCGCCCCGGCCCGGTAGCGGCGAATGGACGCCGCTCCTCCTGGCCATCGTCCTGCTGATCGCCGCCATCGCCCAGTTCGCCCTGCCGGGCGGCGTCCAACTTCCAGAAGCGTCGGGCCTCGCCCCGCGCCGGGTGCGCATGCCGGCCGCCGTCATGATCCCTGACTATCCCGGCATCTTGCGCGCGCCGATCTTCGCCCCCGACCGAGCGCCAGGCGAGGCGTCGGCCACGGGCGGATCGACCCTGGACGCCCACGGACCATCCCTGCTGGGGGTCGCCGCCTCTGGGCGCTCGGCCAGCGCGATCGTTCGAGGGTCCGACGGCGCTACCCATGTTCTGAGGCCGGGAGAGGCGCTGCTGGGTTGGCGATTGATCTCCGTCGAAGCGAACGCCGCCGTCTTCGCGACACCCGGCGGGCGCGTCCGCGTCCAGCTGGGCGCTCCAGCGCCCCCGCCATCCCCGGTCGCCCCTTCCCCACGCACCGGCCCTTAGACCGGCCTAGCCATAGCCTCGGAGCCGCCTTGACCCGTTCCCATGCCCCCCAGGCCGTCCTCTGCCTTGCCGCCCTTCTAAGCGGCTGCGCGAGCACGCCGCCTTCCCGTCCGGTCGCGGCCATGACCTCCTCCGCGCGGCCCGCCTCGACCTTGCCCGAAACACCCCCGTCCAGCCTGGCGGAGCCGGGGGTAAGCACCACCATCATGAAAGGAAGCGACGCCTATCCCGCGGCCGCGGCGGCGCGGGCCACCGAGCCCCGTCCGGGCGCCGTGAGGCTCAACCTGCCCGGCGTGGAGGTTCAGGACTTCGCCAAGGCGGTCCTGGGCGACATCCTGGGACTGCCCTACGCCGTGGATTCCTCCGCCAAGGGAACCGTCACCCTGGTGACGGCCCGACCCATCGCCAAATCCGATGTATTGCCCATGGTGGAGGACGCCCTGAAGACCTCCGGCCTGGCGCTGGAATTCAAGAACGGCGTCTATGTCATTGTCCCCCTCGACAAGGCCAAGGCGGAAGCGCCGGGCGTCTCCTCCAGCCAGGCCGGCTACGGCAATGAGACCGTCACCCTGCGCTATGCCAACCCGACGGAGCTTAAGACGCTCCTTGAACCCGTCGCCCCCGGGGTCATCACAGCCGCGGACACCGCCACGGGCGCCCTGGTTTTGTCGGGCGCGTCCGGACAAAGAAAAGCCGTACGCGAACTGGTCCAGCAGTTTGACGTGGACTGGATGAAGGGCATGAGCTTCGCCCTGTTCATTCCCAAGAACACCGATGCGCGCCTGATCGCTCCGGAACTGAACAAACTGATCAATGCTCCAGGATCGACGACCGCTGGCCTCGTGCGGCTGGTGGCCATGGAGCGCCTGAACGGGATCGTGGCCATCGCCTCGCGCGCGCAATATCTCGACGATGTGCGGCGATGGATAGAGGTTCTGGACCACGAGGGGCAATCCAGCGAACGACGGCTCTATGTCTATCGCGTGCAAAACGGGCGGGCCGCCGATCTGTCGCGAGTGCTGGTCGCCGCCTTCGGCGGCGCGGCGAGCGGTTCCACGGCGGCGACCACAGCGGGACGCAAGCATACCCCAGGCGAGCCGGGACAGAACGCCTCGACGGACGCCGGCTTGTCATCGTCTTCGTCAGCGCCTCCCGAACAGACCCTGCCCGGCCAGTCACCGGCCCCAGTATCTCAGGCCGTCAAGATCGGGGCGTCGACCGACGCGCTGGTGGTCACCAGCGACGAGACCAACAACGCGGTCGTGGCCTACGCCACCCCCCGGGAATACGCGCTGATCGAGGACGCCCTGCGCAAACTGGATATCACCCCGCTGCAAGTCGTGATCGAAACGGCGATCACCGAGATCACCCTGAACGACACGCTGAAATACGGCACCCAGTGGTATTTCCGCGCCCATGGAGCCCAGTACGCCCTGAGCCAGGGAACAACCGCGACCCTGACCCAGAGCTTCCCAGGCTTCGCCTACACTCTTTTCAACAGCGGCGGCGCGATCTCCGCGACCTTGGACGCCCTTTCCACGGTCACCCATGTGAAGGTCCTGTCGGCGCCGAACCTGCTGGTTCTGAACAATCAGACCGCCTCGCTCCAGGTCGGCGATCAGGTGCCGATTTCCACGGGCTCGGCGATCAGCACCACCGCCGCCAATGCGCCGGTGGTCAACTCGATCGACTATCGCGACACGGGGGTGATCCTGAAGGTGACCCCCAGGGTGAACAGCAGCGGCCTGGTCCTGCTCGACATTTCCCAGGAGGTAAGCCAGGTCACGCCCAGCACCGCCTCCACCAATCCCATCAGCTCCCCGGTCATATCGGAGCGCAAGATCGCCAGTTCGATCGCGGTTCAGGACGGCCAGACCATCGCCCTTGGCGGCCTGATCAGCGACAATGTCTCCAAAAGCCGGGGCGGCATACCGTTCCTCAGCGCCATACCGGTCCTGGGCGCCCTGGCCGGAAATCGGGACGACGAGCGAAAGCGAACCGAGCTCTTGGTTCTGCTGACCCCCAGAGTGATCCGCGACCCGGTCGAGGCGCAGGCGATCACCGATGAATTGAAACAGAAAATCCGCGTGTTGACGCCACTGCGGCCAAGGTTCGAGCCGTGATTTTGATGCGCGCCCGGATCTCCCGCCAAGACGATGCTGCCGCGAGTGAGGACGGATTCGCCCTGGTCGCGGCCCTGACCGGCGCCGCCCTGTTCGCCCTGTTCGCCTATACCGTCCTGGCCGCCGACCGGGGCGCCACCGCCGGTCTGAGCGCGCAGTTCCAGCGGGCGCGGCTCGAAGCCGCCGCCGACGCCGGACTGGCCACCGCCGTGGAGGGGCTGGGCCGACCTCCCGGCCAGCGTTGGGCGATTGACGGGCGCACCCTGACCTTCACCCTCGACGGAGTGGAAATCGAGGCCACCGTCGAGGACGAGCGGGGCAAGGTTCCGCTCAACGGGATCAAGCCCGATCAGGCCCGGCGATTGTTCAACGCGGCCGGCGTTTCTGGGGCGCGCCTTGACCAGCTGACAGACGGCCTTCTCAGTTGGGAGGACGGCGTGGACCGGCCAAACGGCGCCAGAGGGATCGATTACGCCGCGGACGGTGTGCGTCGACGCGCGGGGCCCGTACGCACCCTTGGCGAACTGGCCGCGATCAAGGGGATGGACCCCAATATCCTGGCGCGAATCGCGCCGGCCGTAACCCTGTTCCCGGCGGACTCCGGGGGCTTCGACAGCCAGACGGCGTCGCCGCTTGCGCTCAAGGTGATGAGCGCCGGCGGCGCGGACAGCCCCGGCGCCATCATCCGGGCCAGGGCCTTGGCGGGAGAGCGCGCGGCCTTGGACACAGGCCCCTCGACCACCTATGTGGGCCGGACCCTCACCATCCGCATAGCGGCGCGGGACAGTGGCGGCGGCGTCTTTCGTCGCACGACGGTCGTGGAATTGACGGGCCAGCCCGCCCACCCGTTCTGGGTCCGCGCCATCGACTGAACCACCATCGGTCTCATGGGGGTGCGCCATGGAGCCACACCACCCAGAACGCCAGAGCAAGCGGCGGACCGAACGGCAAGGGACGGCTCAGACTCGCTCGCCCGCGCCGCAGAGCCCGCGCCCCGGCCCAGGCGAAAGCCAGGCCGCAGGCGAGCAACACCATCCATGGCAGCGAGCGCCAACCCAGCCACGCGCCAGCGGCGGCGAGAAGCTTGGCGTCGCCCATGCCGATGCCATCGCGACCTCGGAAGCGACGAAATCCCCAGGCCAGGACGACGATCGCCACACCGCCCGTCACCGCTCCGGCCAGGGCGTTCGCCAGTCCGATGCCCCCCCCCCCCCCCCCCCCCCCCCCCCCCCCGAATCCCCGGCAAGGGTTTTACCTACGGAAAAC
>JARLIP010000278.1 GCA_031291685.1 Caulobacteraceae bacterium
GAACCTGTCGGACATGATGAAGGCCTTCGGCGGCGGCCGCACCAAGACGCACAAGACCACCGTGGCCGGCGCCTACGCCCCCCTGATCGCCGAGGAGAGCGACAAGCTGGTGGATCAGGAGTCCCTGACCCAGGAGGCCCTGAGCCTGGCCGAGAACAGCGGCATCGTCTTCATCGACGAGATCGACAAGGTCGCCTCCCGCCAGGACCGGGCCGGCGCCGACGTCTCCCGCGAGGGGGTGCAGCGGGATCTGTTGCCCCTGATCGAGGGGACCACGGTCTCCACCAAGTATGGCCCGGTGAAGACCGACCATGTGCTGTTCATCGCCTCGGGCGCCTTCCACGTGGCCAAGCCCTCGGACCTGCTGCCCGAGCTTCAGGGGCGCCTGCCGATCCGGGTGGAGCTGAAGGCCCTGACCCGGGAGGACTTGCGCCGCATCCTGACCGAGCCCGAGGCCAATCTGATCCGCCAGCACCAGGCCCTGATGGCCACCGAAGGGGTGGCGCTGACCTTCACCGACGACGCCATCGACGCCCTGGCTGACGCCGCCGTGGCGGTGAACGGTGCGGTGGAGAATATCGGCGCCCGCCGTTTGCAGACCATCCTGGAAAAGGTGGTGGAGGAGATCAGCTTCACCGCCGGAGACACCTCCACCGAGGCCGTGACCATCGACGGCGCCTATGTCACCGCCCGCGTCGGCGCGCTGTCGCACAATGCCGACCTGTCGCGGTATATCCTGTAGGGGCCGGCGGCCTCAGTAACGTTCCGCCCGGGCGGAACGGATGGCCTGATCCAGGGCGGCGGCGAAGTCGGCTCGCTCCATGGGGCTCAAGGCGTGGCCCACGGTCAGGCTGCGGCCGGACAGGCGCAGTTGCACCCGGGTCTCGTGTTCTCCCGGCGCCTCGACGGCGACCCGGGTGAAGGCGGTGGGGGAGGTCCAGACCGTGCGGCTGTGGCGGCCGATCTCGTGCAGCACCCGCACATGGTCGGCGCAGACCTGAACCCGCTCGGCCTGACCCGCGGCGCCGCGATAGCTGGCGCGAAAGGCGAGCCATACTCCCAGGACGTCCAGGCCCAGGAACACGGGCACGGGAAAGGCGCCGATGGAGACGACGAAGGCGCCCACCGCCACGTTGAAGGCGATGATCACGGCCAGCAGGCGCACGAAGCCTTTCTTCGACAGGGAGCGTGTCGGGGCGATACGGGCGTCCATGTAAAGGGTGGCGGCCATCGCCCCCTAACATAGGCCAATGCGGGCGATTGGCCACCGCGGCGCGGCTTATCCCTGTTGGCGAAGGCCGCGGCGCGCGCCATGGTCCAGCTGTCATGCCCAAACCGCCCGCCAAACCCGCCAAGCGCCGCCTCTCCCCCGCCGAGAAGACCCGGATCGAGACCCTGTTCGCCCGGTTCGCCGCCGAGACCCCACATCCGCGCACGGAGCTGGATTTCAAGAACCCCTACACCCTGGTGGTGGCCGTGGCTCTGTCGGCCCAGGCCACGGACAAGTCGGTGAACAAGGCCACGGAAAAGCTGTTCGCCGTGGCCGACACCCCCGCCGAGATGCTGGCCCTGGGGGAGGAGGGGCTGATCCCCTACATCGCTTCCATCGGCCTCTATCGCACCAAGGCCAAGAACGTCATCGCCGCCGCGCGGATCCTGATGGAGCAGTATGGCGGCCAGGTTCCCCTGAACCGCGAGGCCCTGCAAAGCCTGCCCGGGGTCGGGCGCAAGACCGCCAGCGTGGTGCTCAACGAGCTGGATGTGGAGCCGGCCATCGCCGTGGACACCCACGTCTTCCGCGTCGCCCACCGGCTGAAACTGGCCAGTGGCAAGACGCCGGACCAGGTCGAGCAGGAACTGATGGCGGTGACGCCCAAGATATTTCAAACCCGGGCCCACCATTGGCTGATCCTACACGGCCGCTATGTCTGCGTGGCCCGCAAGCCCAAGTGCCGCGAATGCCCGGTGGCGGACCTGTGTCCGTCCCGGGACCTGTTCGGGTGAGGTGCGGAAAAAGGTTTTCCTCCCATGCGTCGCAACGCGATGCGGGGGAGGTGTCGCGGGGCGAAGCCCCGTGACGGAGGGGGCGTTTCGACGGTCCGAGCGCCCCCTCAGTCGGGGTTTCACCCCGACAGCTCCCCCGTAAACGGGGGAGCAGGAATGCGATTACAGCCCCTTCAGCACCGCGTCGCCCATCTGGGCGGTGGTGAGGCTGCCGCCCAGGTCGCGGGTGCGGGCGCCGTCATCGAGGGCGGCGGTCACCGCGCCTTGCAGCCTGTCGGCCAGGTCGGTCCGGCCCAGGGACCAGCGCAGGGCCATTTCGAAGGACAGGATCGCGGCCAGGGGATTGGCCAGGCCTTGGCCGGCGATATCCGGGGCCGAGCCGTGGATCGGCTCATAGAGACCGGGCTTGCCGGGATCGCCCAGGGCCGCCGAGGGCAGAAGGCCGATGCCGCCGGTGAGCATGGCCGCCTCGTCGGACAGGATGTCGCCGAACAGGTTGTCGGTGACGATCACGTCAAATTGCAGGGGGTTCTTGACCAGCTGCATGGCGGCGTTGTCGGCCAGCATGTGCTCCAGGGTCACGTCGGCATAGTCCCGGGCGTGCAGGGCGGTGATCACCTCGCGCCATAGCAGGCCCGTCTCCATGACATTGGCCTTTTCGCAGGAGGTGACCTTGTTGCGCCGGCCCCGGGCCAGTTCGAAGGCCACCCGGCCCACCCGCTCGATCTCGCTAGTGGTATAGACCTGGGTGTCGATCCCGCGCTTGGAGCCGTCCGCCAGGGTCTCGATCCCCCGGGGCTGGCCGAAATAGACGCCGCCGGTCAGTTCGCGCACGAACATGATGTCCAGGCCGGCCACGAACTCCCGCTTCAGGGACGAGGCGTTGGCCAGGGCGTCGAAGCAGATCGCCGGGCGCAGGTTGGCATAGACCCCCATGGCTTGGCGCAGGCGCAGAAGGCCGGCCTCCGGGCGCTTGTCCCGGGGGGCGGAGGCCCATTGCGGGCCGCCCACGGCGCCCATCAGCACCGCGTCCGAGCCCAGGGCCACGGCCAGGGCCTCCTCGGTCAGGGGTGTGCCGAACTGGTCGAAGCTGGTCCCGCCGAAGGCGCGCTCCTCGATGGTCAGGTCGTTGATCAGACGCCCGGCGATGCGGCGGACCTGTTCGATCACTTCCGGGCCGATGCCGTCGCCCGGAAGAACAAGGAGCGTGCTCATGGATGGATCCTCAGAGTGTGCGTTCGGCGGCGATCTCGTAGAGCGCCAGGTTCCGGTCGGTGACCCCGAACTGGGGCCAGGCCGCGCGCCAGCGGGCCATGTGTTCGGTCTTGAAATGGGCCTGAAGGGCCGCCTCGTCCCGCCAGATCTCGAACACCCGGATCAGGCCGGGGTCGAAGATGTCCTGGGCGTAGGCATAGTCGATACAGCCGTCTTCGGCCCGGCTGCGGGTCATCATCTCGATCATGTCCGGCCGGAACCGTTCGAGGTTCTCGGGTGGAACCCGCACCGTGCCGGCGACGATCAAGCTCACCGCGCGGCGTCCTGCCAGGGCTGGGCCAGCTTGCGGCGCTCTTCATAGACGCTGATGTCGCCTGCGTGCTGCAGGGTCTCGCCCACGGCGTCCAGGCCCTTGAGCAGCTTTTCCTTGCGGCCCGGATCGATGGAAAAGGCGA
>JARLIP010000279.1 GCA_031291685.1 Caulobacteraceae bacterium
CCAGGATCTGGCTGTTCAAGGACCACCTGCCCCTGCTGCCCAACGGCAAGGTCAATCGCCAGGCCCTGCGGGCCCACGCGGAGACTGAAGCCGCCGGGCCCGCCGCGTCCGACATCGAGGGCGAAGGCCTCAGCACCGCCGAGATCGCCCTGATCGAGAGCTGGACCGGCGTCTTCGCCCGTCCGGGCATCAACCTGGCCACCACCTTCATCTCCCTGGGCGGCGACAGCCTGTCCTATGTGAGCGCCTATCTGGCCACCGAGGAGGTCCTGGGCGCCGTGCCCGACGGTTGGACCGAGATGACCATCGCCGAACTGGCCGCCGCCCGGGTGGAGCGCAACCGGTTCTGGAGCAAGGTCGACAGCACCATGCTGATCCGGGCGGTGTCGATCTCCTTCATCGTCGCCTATCACTTCGCCCTGTCGAGCATCGGCAATGGCTTCACCGGCGCCTTCTTCGTGATCTCGGGCTATCTGTTCGGCGGAATCCAGCTTCAGGAGGTGTTCAAGGGCAAGAGCAGCGCCCCGATCCTCAACTCAATGAAGAACATCTTCATCCCGACCATGGTCTTCACCCTGATCGAATCCGCCGGGGTGATGCTGCACGGCAAGGCGCCGCCCCTGAACCAGCTGATCATGACCGCCGACCTGGTCGATTACCTGAAGATCGAGGCCCAGCACATTCCCCTGGTCGGGCACGAGGTCAGTCTCTGGTACGTGCACGCCCTGCTGAAGATCCTGCTGATCCTCTATGTGGCGACCTCGCTCCTGCCCAAGGCGTTCAAGCTGATGGACCGCCGGTTCGAATTTTCCCTGGCCATGTTCGGCCTCGGCTGTATCGGCCGGTTCCTGATCCCGGCCCTGATCCAGCCGGACATCCTGAGCCACAGCGTGCCGGAGCTCTCGACCTTCCAGCTGGCCTTCACCAGCAATCTTGCGACCTTCATGCTGGGCGCCGTGATCGCCAACGCGCCCAAGGGCGGAACCAAGGGTTGGTTGCTGGCCCTGGTGGCTGGCTACGCCCTGCTGAGCGGAAATTTCTATGGCCTGACCAACGGCCTGACCATCGCCGCCGCCGGCTTCATCATGCTGACCGCGACCCGGGTGACCCTGCCCAGGCCCCTGGCCGGGCTGGTGATCACCCTCTCGGGCGCCTCGCTCTATATCTATCTGAGCCAGTTCATCTTCGGCCTCGGCGTTCGCGCCCTGCACGGGTCCAACTGGCCCCTGATGCAGACCATCGCGGCCATGGTCGGCGGGGTCGCGGTCTATATGCTCTGGACCTCGAGCGTGAAGCTGTTCGGCAAGGTGGTGACGGGCCGGCTGGCCGTGCCCTGGCTGACCAGGTCCTAGGTCGTCAGAGCGGCCAGGTCTGGCGCTGGCCGCGGAACGCCCGGGCCATGAAGGCCGCCGCCGCCGGCCATTTGGCGGCGGGGTCGGGGTCGGGAACCGGCTGCTTCAGGCTCGAGGGGGGCAGATAGTCCCCGTGGTCGTAATCCGAGGCGTCGGGGATCTGTGACGCCGTGATCGGCGGGCCGAAGGGCTTTTCAGGGCCCCGGCGCCCCAGGGCCCGCTGGAATGGCTTGTGGTCCAGATCCAGGATGTCGGCGATGAGGTCGCCGATCGGAAAGGCCAGGGCCAGGACCAGATCCTCCCGCGAGGACAGGGTCACCACCCGCTCGCAGTTCTTGGCCGCGGCCTTGTACTGGGCGCCGAGGCAATCGGCGCCGATGGCGCCGGCGGTGATGCACAGGCTGCGGGCCGGCCGCTTCAGGGCCGCGACCGCCTCCAGCACCACCCGCGCGCCCAGGCTGTGAGAGACGAAGGACAGGCTCTGGGCCCCGGAGAACCAGCGATTGCAGAAGGCGCCGAGCAGCCGGCCGGCATGGACGGCGATCCGGTCCTCGAAGGGATAGTTGATCGCGGGGATCGCCCAGTCCCCTGGCCAGAGCACGCCGAACACCGCCTCGCTGGAGGTGGGCCCCGTCACCGCCTCAAGGCGGCCCAGGGCGCGCAGACCGTCCACATAGTTCACATTGAAGCCATGGGTCGACAGGAGCACGTTCTTGTCCCGCACTAGGTTGGGCAGGACCTCATAGGGGGTGGAGACCATCCCCGGCGGATCGGCCAGGACGTCGCCGGCCAGCACATAGGGTTCGCACACCGCGCCATAGTCACCGGCCCGCAGGTTGACGAAATAACTCACCCCTTGACCGCCTTCAGCGCCGTGACCGCCGCCTGCAGGGATGAGGTCAGGTCCTTGGCCACCGGCGCCAGGGGAACGGCGATGATCCCCACCAGGAAGGCCTTGCCGAAATCGGCGGAGCCCACATAGTCGGGGAAACTACCGCCATGCAGCAGGTCGCCGCCCCAAACGGCCAGACCGATCGCGGCCACGCCGGACAAAAGCTTGGAGGCGTTGCGGTACTGCTGATCGGCCTGCTCGAAGCCGCCGTCCATGGCCGCGTCGATGGCGGCGTTGAACCGGCCCAGCAGATTGACCTGATCGGGGGTGAGCGCGGCGCCGGTCTCGATGGCGGTCAGGACGAGCTTGAGTTTCGCCGCGTCCACATGGCCGGCCTTGGCCATGGCGTCGGCGTTGTCCGACGATAGCCCCAGCCGGATCAGGGACTTGGCGGCCGCCTTCTGGTCCTCCTTGGGGGCTCCATTGATCCAGTTGGCGCGGATGGTGGCGGCCCAGTTCGACTCCGCCAGAACTAGGGCCGCCTGGAACGGCTTCAAGGCCGCCTCGATCCGGCCGAAACCGAAATTGGACACGCCCCCGCCAAAGGCCTTGGTCGCATCCACCAGTCCCGCCGCCGCGACCCCCAGGCCGCCAATGGCGGTGATCGCGGCTATGACCGCTGTCAGCGTCGCGCCGACGTCTGGCGTGGTGGTGATGGCCGACATGAACGCCTCCCGAACAACAAAGCGCGCCAAACCGGCGAGCGGCCGGGGGACGCCAAAGAGGCAGGCAAAGCGCCCCCCCGCCGCCACTGGGCGTCAGCACAACGGCGCTAATGTCGGAGAATTACAACTTATGGATAGGATTGTCCACAAGCTGGCGAGCCGCTGAACGAGGGCGCATGGCGACATGCGCGCAGATTTCCCGCCTCGGGGAAATCCGGCGCTCGCAACAGATATAGTGAAATTGGCGCTGTCAGCCGCGCCCATCCTAGAAGACAGGCGCGGCGCGCTCCGCCTCGATCTACAGGCCGCCTGTGGCGACGGGCGAACCTGGGTTCCGCGTCGCTCAGGGAACTAGGTGCAGAATCCATTGCAGCGCCACGGCCGCCGCCGCCAGGGCGATGATGGCGACCCCGAAACAGGCGCCATGCTCGGCGACACTCTTGGGGCGTTGGAAATGGACGGTGTTGAGCGACATAGTCTCCTCCTGAACGTCGATCCACTCTCAAGGGCGGACCGTCCGACAGGAAGAAGAGTGCGACCATTTTCGCCGTTTGACTAGTCCTTATGCTGCGCTTTCAGGCGACAAACCAGCGCACTAGGCAGACGGCGCCTCGTTCAAGGGCGGCCCCGTGAAGAGCAGGCGCAGAACAGCCTGCAACACCACGCTGATTGCTGCGCGATCACTATCGGGATTGTTGATCCCTCGACTGACCATGCCATCAAACAACATGCTCAAGACCTCGCTCCGCGCCGCCAGTTCCGTCTCACCGCGGTCGTCGCCTAGAATCCGCTTCAGCAAGGTTCGCCCCAGCTCCCGCTCGACCTTGTCGGCGTCCCGCACGATGGCCGCGACCCGGGGATTGCGAGCGGCTTCCGCGAGCACTTCCATCACCAGGGCCGCCCGGTTCGGGTCGTAGTTCCGATCCAGGGCCTGCGAGACCTGGCCGATAACGACCTCATGGAAGGGCTCGTCCGCGCTTTCGAACTCGGCGAATTTTTCGCGCATCTCCGCCAGGTCCTGGGCCACGATGGCCGCGACGATCGCCTCCTTGTTCTCAAAGTAGCGATAGATCTGGCCGACGCTCAATCCCGCCGCCTGGGCGATCTCCGCCATGCTGGCGCCATGGAACCCCGCTCGCCTCACGCAGTCGCAGGCGGCGTCCAGAATCTGCTGGCGGCGCGCTTGGGCCTTTGACGGCGAGACCGGCGAAACATCGGCCATTGGAGAGTTCCTTAGGTTTATTGTGCGATGCAACGATTGGGAGCGAAGCGTCGTTGACTTGACGCAACCCGCACCCTATCTGCCGCAAAGATGGGAATGAACGTTCGTTCTCAAATCGGTCACACAACGCACTTCGTCAAGGGGACAGTCCCCGCGACACGCCGCCGCCTCAGGTATGACATGCGCCTTTCAATCCTTCGCGGCCCCGCCGTAGCCCTCTCAACCCTGGCCCTCAGCGCCGCCCTGCTGTCCGGTTGCGGACAAAAGCCAACGGGAGGGATGGGCATGGGCGGGCCGGCCCAGGTCGGTTACGTCGTCGCCCAGACTCAACCCGTGGCCTTGACCGCGGAACTGACCGGCCGCACTTCCGCCTTCCGGGTGTCCGACGTGCGCCCGCAGGTCGGCGGCCTGATCCAGAAGCGGCTGTTCCAGGAAGGCGCCTATGTCCGCGCCGGCCAGCCCCTCTATCAGATCGATCCGGCCACCTATCGCGCCAGCCTTCAAAGCGCCCAGGCGAGCCTGGCCCAGGCCAAGGCGGCCCTGACCACGGCCAAGCTCAAGGCCGACCGCTACAAGGAACTGATCGCGTTGAACGCCATCAGCCGCCAGGACAATGACGACGCCCAGGCGACTTATCTGCAGGACGTGGCCAATGTCGCCGCCCAGCAGGCGGCTGTGGATCAGGCCCGGATCAATCTGGAATACACCCGGGTCCTGGCGCCGATCTCCGGCCGCATCGGCAAGTCGTCGGTGACCGAAGGCGCCCTGGTCACCGCCAGCCAGACCACCGCCCTGGCCACCATCCAGGACCTGGACCAGATCTATGTGGACGTCACCCAGTCGGCGTCGGACCTCCTGAAACTGAAACGCGCCCTGACCGGCGGCGCCCTGGGTCAGCCGACCTCGGCCGAGGTGAAGCTGACCCTCGACGACGGCTCACCCTACCCCACGCCTGGTCGGCTGGCCTTCTCCGACGTTACCGTGGACGAGGGCACCGGCTCGGTGATCCTGCGGGCGGTGTTCCCCAATCCCGGCGGGGTGCTGCTGCCCGGCCTGTTCGTGCGCGCCACTGTCAGCACCGGGGTCGCCAGTTCCGGCATCCTGATCCCGCAGGCGGCCGTCAGCCGCGACCCCAAGGGTCAGGCCACGGTCTATTTGGTCGGCGCCGGCGACAAGGCCGAGGCCCGGGTGATCACGGTCGGCCAGACCGTCGGCGACAAGTGGCTGGTGACCGACGGGCTGAAGCCAGGTGACCGGGTGATCGTCGAGGGTCTGCAAAAGGTGCGCCCCGGCGGGGAGCTCAAGCCCGCCGCCATTGGCGCCAAGGGCTAGGAAAGACCCGCCATGCTGTCGCGCTTCTTCATCGACCGGCCGATCTTCGCCTGGGTCGTCGCCATCGTCATCATGCTGGCCGGCGCCCTGGCCATCCTGAGCCTGCCCATCGCCCAGTATCCCGACATCGCCCTGCCTCAGGTGGCGATTCAGGCCAACTATCCCGGCGCCTCGGCCAAGACCGTCGAGGACAGCGTCACCCAGGTCATCGAACAGAAGATGAAGGGGCTGGACGGCCTGCTCTACATGTCGTCGACCAGCGACGGCTCGGGCGCCGCCACCATCACCCTGACCTTCAAGGCCTCGACCAATATCGATATCGCCCAGGTGCAGGTGCAGAACAAACTGCAGACCGCCACCGCCCTTCTGCCCCAGGAGGTGCAGCAACAGGGCCTGAGCGTGGTCAAGTCGACCCGCAACTTCCTGATGGTGATCGGCCTCTATTCCACTGACGGCAAGTACGGCAACGCCGACCTGGCCGACTATGTCGCCTCGAACCTGCAGGATCCCCTGAGCCGGGTCCAGGGGGTCGGCGACGTGCAGTTGTTCGGCGCCCAGTACGCCATGCGCATCTGGCTGGATCCCAACAAGCTGGCCAGCTACGCCCTGACCCCAGCGGACGTCTCCAGCGCCATCACCGCCCAGAACGCCCAGGTCTCCGCCGGCCAGCTCGGCGGCACGCCCGCAACCCCCGGCACGGCGCTCAACGCCACCATCACCGCCCAATCGCGCCTGCAGACCCCCGAGCAGTTCGAGCAGATCGTGCTCAAGGGCGCGAGCGGCGGCGCCATCGTGCGCCTGAAGGACGTGGCGCGGGTGGAGCGCGGCGCCGAGAGCTATGACAGCGTGGCCCGATACAACGGCAAGGAAGCCGCCGGCATCGCCGTCAAGCTGACCCCCGGGGGCAACGCCCTGAACACCGCCGCCGCGGTCAAGGCCAAGATGGCTGAGCTGTCGAAGGGCTTTCCGGCGGGGGTGCAATATGTGGTGCCCATGGACACCACCCCCTTCGTGCAGAAGTCCATCGAGGAAGTGGTCAAGACCCTGGCCGAGGCCATCGTCCTGGTTTTCCTGGTGATGTTCCTGTTCCTGCAGAACTGGCGCGCCACCCTGATCCCGACCATCGCCGTGCCGGTGGTGCTGCTGGGAACCTTCGGGGTGCTGGCGGTCCTGGGCTATTCCATCAACACCCTGACCATGTTCGGCCTGGTCCTGGCCATCGGCCTTCTGGTGGATGACGCCATCGTGGTGGTGGAGAACGTCGAGCGGGTGATGAGCGAGGAGGGCCTGTCCCCCATTGAGGCCACCCGCAAGTCCATGTCGGAAATCACCGGCGCCCTGGTGGGGATCGCCCTGGTCCTGGCCGCGGTGTTCGTGCCCATGGCCTTCTTCGGCGGCTCCCAGGGGGTCATCTACCGCCAGTTCTCCATTACGATCGTCTCGGCCATGGCCTTGTCGGTGATGGTGGCCCTGATCCTGACCCCGGCTCTTTGCGCCACCCTGCTCAAGCCCGTGGCCAAGGGCCACATGGTTTCGGAGAAGGGCTTTTTTGGCTGGTTCAACCGCAATTTCGATCACGCCAGCGCCCGATACCAATCCCGGGTGCGCCGCATCCTGGGCCGTAGCGGCCGGGTGATGGGGATCTATGCGGTGATCCTCCTGATCCTCGGCGTTCTGTTCGTGCGCCTGCCCACCGCGTTCCTGCCCGACGAGGACCAGGGTATCATCTACACCATGGTCCAGCTGGCGCCTGGCGCCACCACCGACCGCACCCAGGCGGTGCTGAAGCAGGTCTCGGACCATTACCTGAACGACGAAAAGGACTCGGTGCAGTCGGTGTTCACGGTCTCCGGCTTCAGCTTCGCCGGCGCCGGCCAGAACGCGGGCCTGTCCTTCATCCGCCTGAAGGATTTCGGCGAACGCCCCGCCGCCCGCCAGAAGGCCCAGGCGATCGCTGGCCGGGCCATGGGCGCCTTTTCCCAGTTCCGCGACGCCGCGGCCTATGCCATCGTGCCGCCGGCCGTGGCCGAGCTGGGCAACGCCTCGGGTTTCGACTTCGAGCTGGAAGACACCGGCGGCGTGGGCCATGAGGCCCTGACGGCGGCCCGTAACCAGCTCTTGGGCATGGCCGCCCAGGACCCCACCCTGGCCGGGGTGCGCCCCAACGGCCAGGACGACACGCCCCAGCTACAGATCCACGTGGACCAAGCCAAGGCGCAGTCCATGGGCCTGTCCATGGCCGACATCAACACCACCCTGAGCACCGCCCTGGGCGGCAGCTACGTCAACGACTTCATCGATCGGGGCCGGGTCAAGAAGGTCTATGTCCAGGCCGACGCCCCCTTCCGCATGAAGCCCGAGGACCTGGACAAATGGTACGTGCGCAACAGCGCCGGCCAGATGGCGCCCTTCTCGGCCTTCGCCACCTCCAGCTGGACCGTGGGCTCACCGCGCCTGGAACGCTATAACGGCCTGCCGTCCATGGACATCCAGGGCTCCCCCGCCCCGGGCAAGAGCTCCGGCGACGCCATGGCCGCCATGGAGCGCCTGGTCGCCAAGCTGCCCCCGGGGATCGGGTTCGAATGGACCGGCCTGTCGCAACAGGAGCGGGAGGCCGGCTCCCAGGCGCCCGCCCTCTACGCCCTGTCGATCCTGGTGGTGTTCCTGCTGCTGGCCGCCCTCTATGAGAGCTGGACCATCCCCCTGTCGGTGATCCTGGTGATCCCCCTCGGCGTGGTCGGCGCCCTGGCGGCCACCTATTTCCGCGGCCTGTCCAACGACATCTACTTCCAGGTCGGGCTGCTCACCACCATGGGCCTGGCGGCCAAGAACGCGATCCTGATCGTGGAGTTCGCCAAGGATCTGCAGGCCGCCGGCCGGCCCCTGATCGAGGCGACGGTGGAGGCCGTGCGCATCCGCCTGCGGCCGATCCTGATGACCTCCCTGGCCTTCATCTTCGGGGTGTTCCCCCTGGCCATCTCCAACGGGGCCGGCTCGGGCAGTCAGCACGCCATCGGCACCGGGGTGATCGGCGGGATGCTGGCGGCCACGGTCCTGGGGATCTTCTTCGTGCCCCTGTTCTTCGTCCTGGTGCAGAAGCTGTTCAGTCGGAAGCAGACCGCCGATGCGCCGCCGCAGACGCCGCCCCAAGCGCCCTTACCCCCCGAAGCGCCCTTGCCCGATGAGGCCGTCTGAGATGCTGCGTCCCTCCCTCCTCGCAACCCTGCTGGGCGCCGCCGCCCTTTCGGCCTGCACCCTGGATCCGCACTATGAGCGGCCCGCCCTGCCGGTGTCCCAGGCCTGGCCGGTGGCCGATCGCTCGGCCGCCGGCGCGGCGTCCGCCGGGGACCTCGCTTGGCGCGAGGTGTTCGCGGACACGCGCCTGCAAGGCCTGATCACCCTGGCGCTGAGCCAGAACCGCGACCTGCGGGTGTCCATGGGCAACATCGCCAAGGCCAGGGCCGCCTACGGCGTGCAGCGGGCGAACCTGCTGCCCACGGTGAACGCCGCCGGCGCCGAGACCCGCTCGCACACCCCCGCCAGCGTGTCCGCGACAGGGCGGGCGGTCACGGCCACGGAATACACCGCCAATGTCGGGGTCTCCGCCTATGAGATCGACCTGTTCGGCCGCCTGCGCAGCCTCAGCCGCGCGGCCCTGCAGTCCTATCTCGCCACCGAGGAAGACCTGCGCACCGCCCAGATCACCCTGGTCTCCGAGGTCGCCGGCGACTATCTGAGCCTGGCCGCCGACCAGGACCAGCTGAAGCTGTCCCAGGACACCCTGGCCAGCCGCGAGGACTCCCTGCGCCTGACCAAGGCGCAGTTCGCCATCGGCTCGGTCTCCCAGGTGGATGTGCGCCTGTCCGAGACCCTGGTGGAGCAGGCCCGGGCGGACACAGCCAAGCTCGCGGCCCAGGTGGAGCAGGGCCGCAACGCCCTGCGCCTGGTGGTCGGCGCCGAGATCCCCAAGGACCTGGAGCCTCAGGGCGACCTTGAGGCCGTCCAGATCCGCGGCGACCTGCCGGCGGGAACCCCGTCGGACGTCCTGGCCCGCCGCCCCGACGTGCTCTCCGCCGAATACGCCCTGAAGGCCCAGAACGCCGACATCGGCGCGGCCCGGGCGGCCTTCTTCCCCAAGATCAGCCTGACCGGATCAGCCGGATCAGCCAGCACCGACCTGGGCAAGCTGTTCGCCGGCGGCGCCGGCGCCTGGAGCTTCGCCCCGCAGATCTCCGCGCCCCTGTTCGCCGGCGGCGCCAATATCTCCAATCTGCGTCAGGCCAAGGCCGGCCGGGACATCGCCGTGGCCACCTATGAGAAGGCGGTCCAGACGGCGTTTCGCGAGGTGTCCGACGCCCTGGCGGTGAAATCCACCATCGACGAGCAGCTCCAGGCCCAGACCCGCCTGACCGCCGCCGCCGCCGACAGCCTGAGGCTGACCCAGGCCCGCTACGACCGGGGCATCGACAGCTACCCCACCCTGCTGGACGCCAAGCGCACCCTCTATTCCGACCAACAGACCCTGATCACCACCCAGCTGTCCGCGGCCAGCAACCGGGTCACCCTCTACAAGGTGCTCGGCGGCGGGGTGCGCTGAGGGGGTGAACGCATCTCTGCTCCCCCGTTCCAACGGGGGAGCTGTCGGGACGCAGTCCTGACTGAGGGGGCGTTCGGACGGTCGGTTCGCCCCCTCCGACACGGGACTTCGCCCCGCGCCACCTCCCCCGCATCGCTTCGCGATGCAGGGGAGGAGAATTCCCATGCTCTGCTCCCCTGTTCGTAGAACGGGGGAGCTGTCGGGGTGAAACCCCGACTGAGGGGGCGTTCGGGCGGTCGGTTCGCCTCCTCCGACACGGGACTTCGCCCCACGCCCTCACGAAGAAAGCGTGACAGTCGCCTTGAGGGGGCGTATAGGCTCCGCCCCATGATCCTCGCCGCCAACCAATTTTACTTTTGGTATTTTGGCGCCCGGAAGCCCCTGGCTCCGGCAGAGGATCGTTCGGCCTAGATCTAGGACCCACCCCGAACCATCCATCAGCCGCCGCCAGGGATCTGGCGGCTTTTTTATTGGCCGCCGGCCCCACCAAGGACCCCGACAGAGCCAAGCCATGCAAAACCGCACCGACGACCTTCGCATCCAGAGCCTCGAAATGCTCAGCCCGCCAGCCCAGGTGATCGGCGAGGCCCCCGCCAGCTTCATGATCGCCGAAACCGTCGATGGCGCGCGTCAGGCCGTCCACCGCGTCCTGCACGGCCAGGACGACCGGCTGGTGGTGGTGGTGGGCCCCTGCTCGATCCACGATCCGGTCTCGGCCCTGGACTACGCCCGCAGGCTGGCCGCCGAGCGCGAACGCCATGCGGGCGAGCTTGAGATCCTGATGCGGGTCTATTTCGAAAAGCCGCGCACCACCGTGGGGTGGAAGGGGCTGATCAACGACCCGGACATGGACGGGGGCTTCCGCATCAATGAGGGGCTGCGCCTGGCCCGGCGCATCCTGCTCGACGTCACGGCCCTGGGCCTGCCGGCGGCCTGCGAATTCCTCGACGTGACCACCCCGCAATATATCGCCGACCTGGTGGCCTGGGGGGCGATCGGCGCGCGCACCACCGAAAGCCAGATCCACCGGGAGATGGCCTCTGGCCTGTCCTGCCCGATCGGCTTCAAGAACGGCACCAATGGCGACGTCAAGATCGCCGTGGACGCCGTCCTGGCCGCCAGCCGCCCCCACCATTTCCTGGCGGTGAACAAGGAGGGCCGCGCGGCCATCGCCACCACCACCGGCAATGACGACGGCCACATCGTCCTGCGCGGGGGCAAGGCCCCCAACCACGCCGCCGCCAGCGTGGCCGCCGCCGCCGCCGAACTGGCCAAGGCGGGGCTGAACCAGACGCTGATGATCGACGCCAGCCACGCCAACAGCGGCAAGAACCCGGACAACCAGCCCCGGGTGATCGGCGAGATCAGCGCCCAGATCGCCGCCGGCGACCAGCGCATCATGGGGGTAATGATCGAAAGCCACCTGGTGGGTGGGCGCCAGGACCTGATCCCCGGCCGGCCCCTGACCTATGGCCAGTCGGTCACCGATGGCTGCATCGGCTGGGACGACACCGCCCCCCTGCTGGAGACCCTGGCCCAGGCGGTGCGCGAACGCCGCCAGCAGACCGCCGGCGTCGGCGCCCTGGAAGGCTGCGTCAAGGCCTGAGCCTTCCCGGCGGGCGGGCCGAAAGGAACAGCGCCGTCCAAGATCAGGCGCCGCGCTTCAAGCCCGGAGGGGGGTATCCAGCGGATACTCCCCTCCGATTTGAGCTTGGAGGCGATATCGTGGCCACATCCGACCCGTTCAGCCTGTCGCGGCGAGGCCTGGTGGCCAGCGCCGGGGGCATGGCCCTGACGGCCGCGCTGCCGCGCGCCGCGTCCGCCCTCCCCGCGCCAATCGCCCCCGCCGGCAAAGCCAAGGAGACAGCCGTGGACACCTTCACCACCAAGGACGGAACCTCGATCTACTACAAGGATTGGGGCGCGGGCCAACCGATCGTGTTCAGCCATGGCTGGCCCCTGAACGCGGACGCCTGGGAAGACCAGATGTTCTACCTGGCCTCCAAGGGCTATCGCTGCATCGCCCACGACCGCCGTGGGCACGGCCGCTCCAGCCAGCCCTGGAACGGCAACGACATGGACACCTATGCCGCCGACCTGAACGAATTGGTGACCCATCTGGGCCTGACCAACGCCGTGCATGTGGGCCATTCCACCGGCGGCGGCGAAGCCGCCCGCTATGTCGCCCAGCACGGCGCCGGTCGGGTGGCCAAGCTGGTCATGATCAGCTCCGTTCCCCCGATCATGCTCAAGACCCCGGCCAATCCCGGCGGCCTGCCCATCGAGGTGTTCGACGGCATCCGCGCCGGCGTGCTGGGCGACCGGGCCCAACTGTTCAAGGACTTCTCGGGCCCCTTCTACGGCGCCAACCGCCCGGGTTCGAAGGTCAGCCAGGGCCTGCGCGACACCTTCTGGCTCCAGGGCATGATGGCCAGCCAGAAAGGCCTCTATGACTGCGTCAAGGCCTTCTCCGAGACCGACTTCACCGAGGACCTGAAGGCGATCAACGTGCCGACCCTGATCATCCACGGGGATGACGACCAGGTCGTGCCGCTGGACGACAGCGGGCGCCTGCAGGCCAAGCTGGTCAAGGGATCGGTGCTGAAGGTGATCCCGGGCGCGCCCCACGGCCTGTGCTCCACCCACAAGACCGTGGTCAACGAAGCCCTCGCCGCCTTCATCGCAGCCTGAGGACGCCGGATGCCCAAGGCTGAAGCCATCCCCGGACCGGCGCTGCTGACGCCCTCCGACCACACCCTGATCCTGATCGACTTCCAGTCCCAGATGGCCTTCGCCACCCGGTCGGTCGATGCCGTCACCCTGCGCAACAACGCCGCCCTGATCTCTCACGCCGCCGTCGGTTTCGGTGTTTCCCACATCCTGACCACGGTGGCGGAAAAGAGCTTCTCCGGGCCGATGTTCAGCGAGATCCACGAGGCCTTCAAAGACGAGCCCATGCTCGACCGCACCTCGATGAACACCTGGGAGGACGCCAAGGTCATCGAGCGGGTCAATGAGATCGGAAAGAGCCGCATCGTCCTGGCCGGCCTGTGGACCGGGGTCTGTATCGTGGGCCCAGCCCTGTCGGCCCTGGCCCAGGGGTTCGAGGTCTTCGTGATCGCCGACGCCTGCGGCGACGTCTCCGACGAGGCCCACAACCGGGCCATGGACCGCATGGTCCAGGCGGGCGTCCAGCCCATGACCTCCGTGCAGTATCTGCTGGAGTTGCAGCGGGACTGGGCGCGGACCGAGACCTACGAGATGACCACCGGGATCGCCAAAAAGTTCGGCGGCGCCTACGGCCTGGGGATCATCTACGCAAACTCCATGTTCGGGGCCAGCGAGGGTCACTGACCCTGGACCACACCCAGGGGCGGCGGCGCGGACAAGGCGCCGCCGTTCGTGCTTGAGCCGTCCGCCCCGCCCATCATCCAAGGAGCGACCCGATGAAGATCTATCTGCTCTCGGCCGGCGCGGGACTGCTGGTGGGCGTGGTCTATAGCCTGCTGCACGTGCGCTCTCCGGCTCCGCCCCTGGTGGCCCTGATCGGCCTTCTGGGCATACTGATCGGCGAACAGATCATCCCCGTCGGTCAGCAACTGCTGGCCGGCGCGCCCTTCCACCAGGCCTGCGCCCGATCCCAGACCATCGCCCATCTGTTCGGCCGCCTGCCCGGCCGTGACGGCGCGGCCAAGACCGCCGAAGCCCAAGCCGAGACCACATCATGACAAAGAGCGCGGACGCCCCGGACCTGATCCTGCATGGCGGCAGGCTCACCACCCTGAACCGCGCCCAGCCCACCGCCGAGGCGGCGGCGATCAAGGATGGCGTCTTCACCGCGGTGGGGAGCGACCGGGAGATCCTGGCCCTGGCCGGCGAAGCCACCCGCAGGATCGACCTGCGCGGCCGCCGCACCCTGCCCGGCCTGATCGACAACCACCTGCACATCATCCGGGGCGGCCTGAACTTCAACATGGAGCTGCGCTGGGACGGGGTCCGCTCCCTGTCCGACGCCATGTCCATGCTGAGGCGCCAGGTGGCGGTGACGCCGCCGCCGCAGTGGGTGCGCGTCGTGGGCGGCTTCAGCGAGACCCAATTCCAGGAGCGGCGCCTGCCGACCATCGAGGAGCTGAACGCCGTCGCCCCCGACACCCCGGTCTTCATCCTGCACCTCTATGACCGGGCCCTGCTCAACGCCGCCGCCCTGCGGGCCGTGGGCTACACCAAGGACACCCCCGAGCCCCCGGGCGGCAGCATCGTTCGCGGCCCCAATGGCGAGCCCAATGGCCTGCTGCTGGCCCAGCCCAATGCGGCGATCCTCTACGCCACCCTGGCCAAGGGCCCCAGGCTGCCCTTCGACTACCAGCTCAACTCCACCCGCCACTTCATGCGCGAGCTCAATCGCCTGGGGGTGACCGGCGCCCTGGACGCGGGCGGGGGCTTTCAGAACTATCCAGAGGACTACGCCGTCATCCAGGCCCTGGCCGACCAGGACCAGCTGACCGTGCGCCTGGGCTACAACCTGTTCACGCAAAAGCCCAAGGCCGAGAAGAACGACTTCCTGGCCTGGACCCAGACCTCCAAATACAAGCAGGGCACCGACTACTTCCGGCACAATGGCGCCGGAGAGATGCTGGTCTTCACCGCCGCCGACTTCGAGGACTTCCGCCAGCCCCGCCCGGACATGGCGCCGGAAATGGAGGCGGATCTCGAAGGGGTCGTGCGGGTGCTGGCGCAGAACCGCTGGCCCTGGCGCATGCACGCCACCTATGACGAAACCATCTCCCGGGCCCTGGACGTGTTCGAGACGGTCAACCGGGAAATCCCCTTCGATGGCCTGCACTGGTTCATCGACCACGCCGAAACCATCTCCGAGCGCTCCATCGACCGGATCGCGGCCCTGGGCGGGGGCGTGGCGGTGCAGCACCGCATGGCCTATCAGGGGGACTTCTTCGTCGAGCGCTACGGCGCGCGGGCCGCCGAGGCCACCCCGCCTGTGGCGCGGATGCTGGCCAAGGGAACCAAGGTTTCCGCCGGCACCGACGCCACCCGCGTCGCCTCCTATAATCCGTGGGTGTCCCTGTCCTGGCTGGTGACCGGCAAGACCATCAGCGGCCTTTCCATCTATCCCCGGGCCAATTGCCTGGACCGGGAGACGGCCCTGCGCATGTGGACCGAGAACGTGGCCTGGTTCTCCGACGAGGAGGGCCGCAAGGGCCGCATTGAGCCGGGCCACCTGGCCGACCTGATCGTGCCCGACCGGGACTATTTCGCCTGCCCCGAGGATGAGATCGCGGACGCCAGCAGCGAGCTGACCGTGGTTGGGGGCAAGGTGGTCTATGCCGCCGGCGCCTTCTCCGCCCTGGACGAGCCCCCGCCCCCGGCCATGCCCGACTGGTCCCCGGTGCGGCGGTTCGGCGGCTATGCGGCCTGGGGCGACCAGACCCCCGGCGCCGACGCCGCGCTCAACACCGCCTGCGGCTGCGCCCAGGCCTGCGGCGTCCATGGCCACGCCCACGGCGTTGCGGCGTCCAGCGCCCCCACCGCCGATCCCATGAGCTTCTGGGGCGTGCTCGGCTGTTCCTGCTGGGCGGTCTGAGATGGCCAGGGCCGATCGCGATCCGCGCTGGGTCGACGCCATCCTGGACTGGCGCTGGACCTGGCTTTGCGCCCGCATCGCCCTGACCGGGGCCTATGTCCTGGGGGCGGCGAACAAGATCGCCGACTTCCCCTCGGCCATAGCCGAGCAGGCCCATTTCGGCCTGCATCCCCCGGCCCTGTGGGCCGTGCTGACCATACTGGTCGAGATGATCGGCCCCGCTCTGATCATTTCGGGGCGGTTCGTATGGCTGGGCACCGGGATGCTGGGGGTGTTCACGGGGCTGGCCGCGATCGTCGCCACCCCGTTCTGGAGCATGACCGGCCAGGCCCGGTTCGCCGCCACTAACGCCTTTTTCGAACATATCGGCCTGATCGCCGGCTTCGTCCTGGCGGCCCTGATCGCCGAGCACGACCAGCGCCAACAGGCGGCCCGAAATCTCGACACCCAGCGTGGAGCAGCATCATGAAGACCATCAGACGCCTGGCGGCGACGGCCCTCCTGGCGGCGCTCGCCATTGGCGCGGGCCCGGCGACGGCCGCCACGCCCGCCACCCCGGCGGTGGCCGTGGCCCCGCAGTACGACACCACCCACATCTATGTTGCGCCCGAGGATTTCGACCGGTTCGTGGCCAGCTTCCTGGCCACCTTTGGCGGTTCGGCGACCAAGCAGGGGGTGTTCACCGTCACCCCGACCAAGAGCCTGACCATGTCGCAACTGGTGCTGACCCCGGTCGGCTCGGTCTCGGTGTTCGGCTTCAAGACCCCCGTGCCCTATCCCTTCGGCGCGGAGCGGACCGGCTATCTGGTGACCGACATGGACAAGGCCGTCGCCGCCGCCAAGGCCCACCACGCCGATGTGCTGGTGGCGCCCTTTCCCGACCCCATCGGCCGCGACGTGGTGATCCAGTGGCCGGGCGGGGTGAACATGCAGCTCTACTGGCACACCACCGCCCCCAACTATCCGGCCCTGACCACCGTGCCGGAGAACCGGGTCTATCTGTCGCCGGAGCGGGCCGACGCCTTCATCCACGACTTCCTCGGCTTCGCCCATGGCAAGGTGTTGTCGGATGACGCCAAGGCGCCGGGCGCCGAGATCGGTCGGCCGGGTTCCGCCTTTCGCCGGGTGCGTCTGGAATCGGCCTTCGGCCTTTTGACCGTGCTCGTGACCGACGGCCACCTCGACTATCCCTATGGCCGGGAGATGACCGGCTATCAGGTCCAGGACCTCGCCCAGACCCTGGACAAGGCCAAGGCCGCCGGCGCCAGCGCGCTGGTGGAACCCTATGCGGCGGGGGATCGCCAGGCCGCCATCGTCCAGTTCCCCGGCGGCTATATCGCCGAAATCCACGCCCCCGCGCGATGAGCCGGACCGGCGCGGGCCTTGGGCTGCTGCTGTGCCTTGGCATGGCGGCCTTGACCCCCGCGGGCCGCGCCGGGGCGCAGACGGCGGACGCGCCGCCGCCGCAGCGCCCGACGATCCACTTCAACCGCTGGCAGGAGGACTGGTCGGTCCTGGCCAATCCGGCGACGCCGCAGGAAGCCTTCGACAGCCTGAAATACATTCCCCTCTCGCCCGGCTCCTCGCAGGTCTATCTCTCCCTCGGCGGCGGCCTGCGCGAGCGCTACGAGAGCAACGGCGCCCCCAGTTTCGGGACCGCCAACACCCCACGAACCGACTATGTGATCAGCCGGCTGGAGGCCCACGCGGACCTGCGCCTTGGCCCCCGGCTTCAGGTCTTCATCCAGTTGCAAAGCGACTTCGCCCCTGGCAAGGCCAGGCTGTCGGCCGTGGACCAGGACCGGCTGGATCTCGAACAGGCCTTCGTCGCGGGGTCCTGGCCCCTGGCCGGGGGCGAGCTGAAGGCGCGCGTGGGCCGCCAGCAGATCGCCTTCGACCTGCAACGATTCATCAGCGTGCGCGACGGGCCCAATGTGCGCCAGTCCTATGACGCCGCCTGGGGCGACTACGAGCGCGGCCCCTGGCGGGCGCTGGCCTTCTACGCTCTGCCGGTCCAGAACCGCGACCAGCGCGCCTTCGACGACTATAGCTCCGCCCACCTGACCTATGGCGGGGCTCGGATCGAGCACACCTTGGGCGCCGGCGGCGGGGTTTCCTTCTCCTATTCCAGATTCACCCAGGACGCGGCCCGGCTGGGGGCCGCCGCCGGAGACGAGCGGCGGGACATCCTCGATCTGCATATCGCCGGCGCCGCTCGGGGCTTCGACTGGGACGGGGAGGTGATGGGCCAGAGCGGCCGGCTCGGCGCCCAGTCCGTGCGGGCCTGGGCCATCGGAACCCTGGGCGGCTACACCCTGGCGAGCCTTCCCGGAACCCCGCGCATCGGCCTTCAGGCCGACGCCGCATCGGGGGACTCCAATCCGCGCGACCACCGGGTGGAGACCTTCAACCCCCTGTTTCCCAATGGCTATTATGTCACCCTGGCCGGCTATACCGGCTATGTGAACTTCATCCACCTCAAGCCGTCGGTGACCTTCAAGCCGACCGGGGCGCTGAAGGTGATGCTGGCCGGCGCGGCCCAGTGGCGCCAGACCACGGCCGACGCGATCTATACCCAGCCGACCATCCCGGTGAAGGGCAGCGCCGGACAGCCCGGCCGCTATACCGGCGCCTATGGCCAGATCCGCCTGGACTGGGCGGTCAATCCCCATGTGGCCATGGCCCTGGAGGCCACGCACTTCGCCGTGGGCGAGGTCATCCGCCGGCTGGGCGGCCACGACAGCGACTATCTTGGCCTGGAATTCAAATATGGCTGGTGACGGCCTTTAGAAGGATGACGTCCATGCGCAGGTCGAAGCTTCCCCTGTCCCTGGTGCTGAGTTTCACCGGCGGCTATGTGGACACCGCCGGTTTCCTGGCCTTCCAGGGCCTGTTCACCGCCCATGTGACGGGCAACTTCGTCACCCTGGGCGCCAGCCTGGTCCATGGGCGCGGCGGGGGCCTGGCCAAGCTGCTGGCCCTGCCGACCTTCTGCCTGGTGGTGCTGCTGGTGAGGCTCTACGCCGTGCGGCTGACCCGTCGCCACGCTCAGGTCCTGACCCGGGTTTTGGCCCTGCAACTCCTGTTCCTGACCATCGGAACGGCCATGGCGATCATCCTCGGCCCCTTCAGCAATGGAGATTCACTCCCGGCCGTGGCCACGGGCCTGATCCTGGTGACAGCCATGGCGATCCAGAACGCCGCCCACAGGACGCACCTGTCCCGGGCGCCGCCCTCGACCCTGATGACCGGGACCACCACCCAGATCATGATCGACCTTGCCGACCTGATCGCCGGGTCCACGCCCGACGATGTGGCCGCCACCCGGCGGCGGCTGGGACGGTTCTCCATGGCGGTGGCGGTGTTCGCCAGCGGATGCGGCCTGGCCGCCCTCGCCTATGCGACCCTGAACGTCAGGGTCTTCGCCCTGCTGCCGGTCCTGGGCGCCCTGGCCCTGGTGGCCGATCAAGAGGTGAAGCCGTGAGGGGTGCGGCGGAAGAAAGGCCCGCCTCTTAAGCCGCGTTCGCCTCGGGCCGCCAGGTCCGGACCTCGGCGCGGGGGTCGGCTTCGGCCACCCGCCGGCGCCAGGCGTTTGGCGGCAGGCCCACGTGGCGGGTGAACAGCCGGGTCAGGTGGGACTGGTCGGCCAGGCCGCATTCGAGGGCGATCTCGCAGATCGGCCGACGGGTGCTGGCCAGCAGGCGCTGGGCCCTCTCCACCCGCTTTTGGGTGACATATTCCGAAAAGGACAGGCCGAAGGTGGCCTTGAAGGCCCGGGAAAAATAGCTGGCGCTGAGCCGCGCGACCGCCGCGGCCGACTCGATGCGCAGGTTGGAGCCCAGTTGATCGCCGATGAAGGCCTCGACCTGCCGCGCCTGCCAGGCCGCCAGATTGCCCCGGGGCGGCCCCGCTTCGGCCTGGGCGCCGGCCAGCAGACCATAGGCCCTGGCGATATGGCGCCGGGCCAAGGACTCCGCCTCCAGCAGCTCCATGGCGTCCTTGAGAAGATCAATGAGTTCCTCTCGCCGGCTCTGATCGACCAGTCCAAGGTCTTGATCTGAATGGATTGTCATTCCACCACCCTCTCTTGGTCCAGCATTTCGATAACGGCCTGCGCGACGCCCAAGGCCGAGGCCGCGTTCTGGCCGGTGATCAAGGCGCCATCGCGCACCACCAGCGGCGCGCCGTCCGGTCCGGCGCTGTGGACGCCGCCGCGTCGGCGCAGTTCGTCGGCGACGCAGAAGGGGATCAGGGCCCCCATCGCGGTCTGTTCGGTGCGGCTGACCGAGGTCAGTCGGCGCCCAGCGGCGGGACCTTGGCCCTTTGGCCCGTTCGCCCAGCACAGGGCCGCCACCCCCTGACCGATCAGTCCCAGGGGACGCGCCTCATCCAGAAAGGTGCGGATGATCGCCTGGGACGCGGCATGGGTGGGAAGGTCCCAAAGGGCGCCCGCGCCGCCGAGATAGATCACGGCGGAAACGTCCTCCGTGACGATCTGCTCCAGCCTCAGGGTGTCCGACAGGGCGCCCCGGGTCTCCCAATCCTCCCGCAATCGGGTCATGGAGGGGGCCGAGATGCCATTGCTGGCCAGATCGATCGGCGGCATGCCGCCCTGGGGCGAGGCCAGGATCAGATCGAATCGGCGCTCGGTCAGGGCGTAATAGACCACCGAGAACTCGACCAGGGACAGGCCGATCTTCTCGCCGATGGGGGAGCGCGCCTGGGAGGTCATGACCAGGAGGACCCTGGGCGAGGCGCCTGTGGACCGGATCGGCCGGCTCATGTCCCACACCCCTACTCGCCCCCGGCGCGGCGCCGAAGGATCACATCACCGGGCGACTATGGGCGCGGGTGACAACCACCGCATGTTATTGAGTGTTATGAACTGTTACGGCCTGGCCAAGCTGGGCGACCATGGCGCGGGCCGCGATCAGGTCGCTGGTGTCGAAGCCTTGAGTGAACCGCCCATAGACCGACTGAACCCCTTCCAGCGCGCCTCTCAGGTTTCCCGCATCGGCCTGTAGGCGGGCCTGGCTCATGGCCGCGCGCAGGGACCAGGACAGGGCCGACTGAACCTCGGCCAGGGCTAGGGCCTCATCGAAACACCGGGCCGCGGCGGCGGGGTCCGACAGCTTCAGGATCTCCCCCCGCAACCGGATCATCTCGGGCATGTAGAGCAGGTGGTGGCGGCTTCGCGCCACGCTGGAGGCGGCGTCGATCGCCGCCAGGGCCTGGGGCAGATCGCCTTTGGCGATCAGGCCTTCCACATAGGCGATGGTCGGCATCAGGCTGTAGCGACCGGCGGCGTGAACCACCTCCAGATAGTTCTTCAGCAGGGGCAGGCCCTCGGCGAGATCGCCGGAGCGGGTCAGAAGCTCGCCCTTCAGGGCCAGGCCCAGCTTGCGCAGGGCCGCCGAGGGGTGGTTGGCGGTGAGGTCCAGCAGGCTACCCGCCATGGCCTGGGCGCTGTCCCAGTCCTGGGTCCAGAAGAACACCTGGATCACCCAGATGGCGGAAAGGCCCAGGGTGCCCGCATGACGCTTGGATTCGGCGAATTCGACGCTGCGGCGGGCCATGGCGATCGCCTCGTCGGGGCGGCCCGCCAACCACAGGGCTCGGGCCAGGCACACCATGCCGTGGAAATCGCTGTGGTGGCCAAACAGGATTGAATTGATGCCCCAGGTCATCCTCACCTGCCCAAGGCCCGCCCCCATCAGGGCGCAGGCCCGGGCCTGATCGCCCATGAAGTGATGGCTGATGCCCTCGGCCAGCTGGGCCAGGATGCACATGCCTTCGTTGCCGCTGGATGTGGCGATCTCGGCCATCCGCCGGGCCGCGCCCAGGGAGCCCTCATAGTCCTCGTTACGCGACAGATAACGATGAAGACCCAAGAGGGCGCGGATGCTGTAGCAGGGCTGATCGAGCACCGCGGCCATGCCGGCCGCCAGCTCCAGGGTCGCCTTCACCCCCGCATCCTGGCGATCCAGAAGCAGCTGGGCCTGGGCGTGGGAGGTGAGCAGTTCCAGGGTCTGGAGCGAAGCCGGCGGCTGGGACCCCAGGGTTTCAATCCCCTGGCCGGTCCATTGGGCGCATTCGGGCCACAGGCCAAGCTCCAGCAGGGCCGGGGCGGCGGCTACTGTGAGGGCCCAACCCAGTTCGACGTCTCCGCCCGGGCCGAAGCACCAGGGGATGGCCGCGCGGACATTGGGGATTGCGCGGGCGACGACGGCCAGGGCCTCGTCATCGACATAGGGCTCCCCACCCTGGATCTTTCCGGCCAGCCTTTCCACCAGGAAAGCCGCGTGACGACGGGCGATGGGGTCGAGCTCTCCCGTCTCGACCAGCTTGGCCCTGACATAGGCGCGGGTGATGTCCAGCAGACGATAGCGCGGCCCATCGTCGGCGGCTTCGGTCGAGACCAGGGACTTGGCGACCAGGCTGCTGACACCCCCCAGCACCTGCAGCTCATCCAGGGTCGCATCGGCGCAGACGGCCACCGCGGCCTCCAGCGAAAAGGCGCCGACAAGGATCGACAGCCGGCGCAGCAGGACCTGCTCGGCCTCGTCCAGCAGGGAATAGCTCCAGTCCAGGGTCGCCCTCAGGGTCTGGTGGCGGGGCACAGCCGTGCGGCGGCCCGCCCAGCGCAGGCTAAGCTCGCCGTTCAGCCGCGAGGCGGTCTCCTTGAGGCCAATGGCGCCGATACTGGCCGCCGCCAGCTCGATGGCCAGGGCGATCCCATCCAGGCGGCGGCAGATCTCCGCGGCCAGGTCGGCATCGCCGTCCGAGAGGGTGAAGTCGTGGCGGGCGGCGGCCGCGCGCTCCACCAGCAGTCGCACCGATGGAAAGCTCACCGCCTCGTCGGCGGACAGGGGTTCGCCCTCGGCGGGGGCAAGCAGCGGCTCCAGGCGATAGATCCGCTCGCCCTCGGCCCGCAGGGGCTCGCGGCTGGTGGCCAGCACCCGCATCCGAGGGGCGTCCCGCACGATCTGCTCAGCCAGGACCGCCACCCCGTCGATGACGTGCTCGCAGCTGTCCAGGATCAGCAGCATTCGCTGGTCGCGGAAGTAGGAGACCAGCACCAGGGCGGGATCACCTTGCAGCTGGAGACCCAGCCGGTTGGCGATCAGGTTCGGGATCATGTCGGCGTCATGCAGGGCGCTGAGATCAACGAAACAGACCGACAGGGCGTCGCGCTCGAAGGCTCGGCGCGCGACGGCCATGGCCAGGGTGGTCTTGCCCATGCCGCCCGCGCCGACGATGGTCACGAACCGCCGCGCCGCCAGGCTGGCGCTCACCTCGTCGATGGCCTGGTCGCGGCCATAGATCGGCTCGGCGCGGGCGGGAAGGCCGTGGAGCCGCGCCAGGGAAGCGCTGTCAGGGACCACGGACGCTTCAGGTCTGGTCAGCGGACGGACGGGCGCCACGAACTGATAACCCCGGCCCCGCACATTGGTGAGGTATTCCCCCTCGCCCAGGGCCGCGCGCAGGGCGGCGACGCTGACCCGCAAGGCGCCCTCCTCGACCCGGACATTGGGCCAGACCCGGCGCAGCAGCTCGCCCTTTTCCACGACCTGTCCAGCCTCACGCAGCAGGGCGATCAGAAGGTCGAAGGCGCGGTCGCCCAGGGCGATGACGACGCCGCCCCGCTCCAGGCGGCGCTCGGCGGCATAGAGGCTGAAGGGGCCGAAAGCGTAACCCTCAGGTTCGTCGAAAATTCGGCCGCCGCCTGTCGTCACGCTGCAACTCACTCCGTTTGCGTAAGAATGCCTATCATATGCATCAACTTGACGCGGTAAGGGAGCCGTCGGCGACGGTCGATTGTGGATTTAGGCGGTCAGGGAACCGAAAGGGCCGCTATTTCAGCCGCTCCAGCAGTCCGAAATACCACATCCCCACCGCCAGCAGCGGGTTGCCCAGCTGGTCGCCGAACGGAACCCGAATGGGTTTGCAGGCGGCGAAGACGTCGAAGCGGCCCAGGTCGCCGGTAATGGCGTTGGCCATGATCTCACCCATCACGTGGGTGGTGGCGACCCCGTGGCCGGAATAGCCCTGGCAGTACCAGACATTGGCCGACAGCTTGCCCAGTTGCGGAACGCGATTGATCACCACGCCCATGGCGCAGGTCCATTGGAAGTCGATCCGCACGCCCTTCAGCGAGGGATAGGTCGCCTCGATCGCCGGCCTCAGCTCGGCGGCCACGTCCCGGGATTCCCGGCCCGAATAGTTGGCGCCCCCGCCAAACAGCAGCCGTCCGTCGGCGGTCATGCGGTGATAGTCGAGGACGAAACGGCAGTCATAGACCGCCAGGTCGTCGCGGTTGATCGCCTTGGCCTGCGCCCCCAGCGGCTCGGTGGCGACGATGCCGCCCATGGCCGGGAAGATCAGGCCGCTCAGCCGCTTGCGCTCCAACCGGTGAAAGACGTCCCCGGCCAGCAGCACCTGTTTGGCCTCAATGCGCCCGCCGGCGGTGACCACAGCGGGGCGGGGCCCGTGGACGATCTCGATGACCGGCGAGGACTCGAAAATACGCACCCCCAGCCCCTCGGCGGCCCGGGCCTCGCCCTGGGCCAGCTTTAAGGGGTGCAGGTGCATGTTCCGCTGGTTCTTGAGGGCGGCGATGTAGCGGTCGCTGGCCAGGTGTTCGCGCACGGCGTCCCGGTCCAGCAGCTCGACCTGCGAGCCCATGCCCCGGGCCTGGGCCTCCTCAAGGGCCGATCGCAGTTCATGCAGGTGCGCCGGCTTCATGGCCGCGTGCAGGTGCCCGTGCTTGAGGTCGCAGTCGATGGCGTATTTGCGCACCCTCTGCTCGATGATCTCGTGCCCCCGCCAGCGCAGGCGCCAGATGAAGTCCTCCACCGCATCGCCCAGGCGCCCGCGCATCTGCCGGCGCATGGCACCGTCCCCGGACAGGCTGCCCGTGACCTGCCCGCCATTGCGCCCGCTGGCGCCCCAGCCGATGGTCTTGGCCTCCACCAGGGCGACCTTCAGTCCCCGCTCGGCCAGCTCGATGGCGCTGGCCAGGCCAGTGAAGCCGCCGCCGATGACCACCACATCGGCGGTCTCGGTCCCCAGCAGGGGCGGATAGGACCGCGCCTCGCCCGCGGTGGCGGCATAGTAGGTGTCGGCGCGGTCGTGGGCGGCGGTCTTGGTGTCCCGGCCGGGAGCCATGCGGGGTGTCTTTCCAGGTTCAGGTTGGAGGGGCAGGGTTGGACTGAGTGCGCGGGAAACGCAATTCCCGATCGCCCCGCCCCACCGGGTCAGCTGAGGGTCGGCATGACGAAATCGGCCCCGGCCCTTATGCCCTTGGGCCAGCGGGTGGTGACGGTCTTCAGCCGGGTATAGAAGCGCACCCCCTCGGCGCCATGCATGGCGTGGTCGCCGAACAGGGAGGCCTTCCAGCCGCCGAAGCTGTGGAAGGCCATGGGCACGGGGATCGGCACATTGACCCCGACCATGCCCACCTGGATCGCGTGGGTGAACTCCCGGGCGGAATCCCCCTCCCGGGTGAAGATGGTGGTCCCGTTGGCGAAGGCGTGGCCGTTGACCACCGCCGCGGCGGCGGCGAAGTCATCGACCCGCACGACGGACAGGACCGGACCGAAGATCTCCTCGCGGTGGATGCTCATGGCCGGGGTGACATGGTCGAACAGGGTCCCGCCGATGAAGAAGCCCTCGCCGCCCAGGCCAGCCGCCTCCCGGCCGTCCACCACCAGGGTCGCGCCCTCCTCGACGCCCGCCGCCACATAGCCGGCGACCTTGTCCCGGTGCTGGGCGGTGATCAGCGGACCCATGTCCACATCGCCGCGCCCGTCGCCGATACGCAGGGCGCGCACCCGGGGCGCCAGGGCCGCCACCAGCCGGTCGGCGGTGGCCTGGCCCACGGGAACGGCGACGGAGATGGCCATGCAGCGCTCCCCCGCCGAGCCATAGGCCGCCCCCATCAGGGCGTCCGCCGCCTGGTCGATATCGGCGTCGGGCATGATGATCATGTGGTTCTTGGCCCCGCCCAGGGCCTGGCAGCGCTTGCCGGTGCGGGCGGCGGTCTCATAGATGTAGCGGGCGATGGGGGTGGAGCCGACGAAGCTGATGGCCGCGATATCGGGGCTCAGCAGCAGTTGGCCCACGGCTTCCTTGTCGCCATTGACCACATTGAACACGCCCTTGGGCAGGCCGGCCTGGGTCAACAGTTCGGCGATCAGCAGGCTGGGGCTCGGGTCCCGCTCCGAGGGCTTGAGGATGAAGCAGTTGCCCGCCGCCAGAGCCACCGGGAACATCCACATGGGCACCATGACCGGGAAGTTGAACGGGGTGATCCCCACCACCACCCCAAGGGGCTGGCGCACGGAATGGCTGTCGACCCCGCTGGCCACGTTCTCGGTGACCTCGCCCTTGAGCAGGTGCGGGGCGGCGGTGGCGAATTCGATCACCTCCAGGCCGCGCTGAACCTCGCCCCGGGCGTCGGACAGGATCTTGCCATGCTCGGCGGTGATGGCCGCGGCCAGGTCGTCCTGGCGCTCCTCCACCAGCCGCAGGAAGCGATTGAGGATGCGGGCGCGCTTCAGGGGCGTGGTTTCCGACCAGGCGGGAAAGGCCGCCTTGGCCGAGGCGATGGCCGCGTCCACGTCAGCCGCGCCGGCCAGGGCCACACGGCCGGTCTCCTGCCCCGTCGCCGGGTTGAACACCGGCCCGTCGCGGCCGCTGGTCCCTGAGTTCGCCTGTCCGTCGATATAGTGGGGAATGAAAGCCATGCTGGGTCCTCGGGCGGGGCGTTGAAGGGCGGCGCGGGCGTTGCGGCGCCAACGGATATTCCCCGATTTCGAACGCAAGGAAGGTCGCGCGCCCGCGCGAAACAAGCCGTTTTCTTCGCAAATCAAAAGCCTTGGCAAATCAACGGCGGGCGGCTTTATGTTTCGATAAATCGAACACCCTCAACACGGGGCAAGGCGAACCCATGACGGCGATGGACGTGGATATCGGCGGGCGGCTGCGTTACGTGCGCGAAGCCGCGGGCCTGTCCCAGCGGGCCCTGGCCAAGCGGGCGGGGATCACCAACTCGACCATCTCCCTGATCGAGGGCAACCACAGCAACCCCTCGGTGGGCGCCTTGAAGCGCATCCTCGACGCCGTTCCCATCGGCCTGGCCGAGTTCTTCGCCCTGGAGCCCGACCGGGACCGCAGCCCGTTCCACCGGGCGAACGCGCTGGTGGAGATCGGCAAGGGCGGGATCTCCTATCGCCAGGTCGGCGCCAGCCTGATTGGCCGCCAACTTCAGATCCTGAAGGAATGCTACCAGCCCGGCGCCGATACCGGCCGCATCCCCCTCAGCCATGAGGGCGAGGAAGGCGGGGTGATCATTGCCGGCCAGTTGGAGGTCACCGTCGATGACGAGCGCTGCGTGCTTGGCCCCGGCGACGCCTACAGCTTCGCCAGCCACCGCCCCCACCGCTTCCGCTGCATCGGCGACGAGCCCGCCCGCGTGATCAGCGCCTGCACCCCGCCAAGCTTCTAGGCCGCCCCCCCGACTAGGGCGCGCCTGACAAACCGCCCGGACCACCCTACAGAACGGCCCTTGAGCCGAGGAGCCGCCCATGCCCCATGACGATCACGACCCCCAAACCGACGGCGGCGGCTATGACGTCGATGACTGGTCGCGGCTGAAGGCCTTCAACGGGATCGCCACCCTGGACGACGTCCAGGCACGCCGGGCGGTGTTCGCCCTGTCCGACACCAAGGACCCCCGTCCGATCGACATGGAGCTGCCCCAACCCCTGATCTGGTGGGAAGAGGATGGCGAGCAGGCCGCCGTGGCGATCCAGGCCGAGGCCCACCGCACTCCAGAGGGCGAGATCATGGAGGTGCTGGGCCTGATCCTGCCTGATGGCGAGTCCGCCGTGGCCCTGCTGGATGACGTCGATCTGGTGGACGACACCGACCCCACCTGGCGCGCCCTGGTCGCCAGCGCCGTCGAGGGGGTCGACGACTAGGCTCACCCTTTGCGGGAGCATTGCGAGACGTCGATGCGTCCTTCGACTCGTCGCTTCGCGCCGGCTCAGGATGACGTAGTTCAATAATTTTCAATATATTACGACATCCTGAGCCGCGCTCGTAAGAGCGCGAGTCGAAGGACGCACGATTAACCCGGCATCCCCTTTGCGGGACATCAAGGTCGCTCCAGCGAATTCAGGTCAGGCTTGACGAA